>NZ_CP036532.1:3187500-3539672 GCF_004331955.1 Roseitalea porphyridii
TCTGTGATGACCAAGAGAGCGAAGCAAAGGGACGCCAGCGGCGGTGCCGCCCTCGTTGGTGAGCGGTATATAGTCGTGGGGGCCGCGACCTGTCAATCATCAAACGAGCGATTTTTTACATTTTTTTGACAGCGCCTCGACGGCCCCTCCGATGGCCCGCCAAACCCGGGAGCTCCGACCGGCAGGGCCATTTGATTGACACATTTGACCCCACAAGGCATTGACCTCAAGGGGATCGACAAAAAGCCATGCGCCCATGACGGCAAAGCCGCACAGACAAAGAGATCTGGTGGGAGACGAGCCTGCCATTGCCGGCACCGCCCGGCGCGCGCCGGACCGGCGCGAGATTTCGCTGCGCTGGCTGACCGGAACCTTCCTGACCGGACTGACCTCCACCACGCTGATGGGAGCGGCCCTTTTCGCGGCCCTCGACGGCAAGCAGTTTCTGGCCACCCCGCCCGAGGTCGCCTCGCGCGCGAGCCATCCCCATGAAGACGCGCAGCCCGGCGTGAAGACGGCGCGGCTGGTCGGCATGAGCATCCTCGCTTCCGAGCCGCCCAGCGACCGGCGCCGCATGAGCGTGTCGACGGTCACCCGCACAAGCGATGCCGACGTCGTGCGCACCCGGCCTTTCGAGCACCTGTCGATCACGCTCGCGGCGGCGCGTTCGGTCGAGACCGAGTACCCGCCGTTCAATCCCCTGACCATCTTCTCGGAATCCGGCGAGACCGAACCCGAACCCGCCGAGGACCTGTCGACCCGCAGCCTCATCTATGGCGCGAGCATCGAGACCGGCGCGTCGATCCGGGTGACCGACTTCGTCTTCAACGACGAGGAGACCTATGACACCGCGTTCGAGATCAGCCTGGCCGAAGCGGAAGAGGCCGTCCGCGAACGCGCCGACGTGCTGATCGAGGGCGCCATCGAGGTCGCCTCTCTGCATTATGTCGACCCGCGCCGTTTCGGCGTGGACGACCCGCTTCTCGCCGGCATCGCAAGCACCGGCGCGCAGGCCCGGATCGTGCCGCAGAACGTATCGATCGCCGAACCGGCCGAAGACGGCACGGAAATCAAGTATGCCGAGGACCTGATCGAGGTCCACGAGACGACCGAACTTGAAGCGCTGATGAAATCGGCCGGCCATCCTGGCGGCGGCGAGATGGCCCAGGCTCTCGCAACCCTGCTGAACGCCACTTCGCTGCGCGGCGGCCACACCATCCGGCTCGGCCTGCTCGACGAAGGACAGGCCGAGGCAGGACGCGTCATCCGCGCGACGGTCTATGCCGGCCGCGATCATGTGCTGACCATCGCGCTCAACGACCAGGAACAGTTCGTGCCGGCGCCCGAGCCCGTCGACAGCGGCATCATGCGCCATGCCCGCCAGCAGGCGACCGAGCCGGCACCGCCGCCGCGCGACATGCCGTCCATCTATGATGCGATCTATCGCGGCGTGCTGGCCTACGAGCTGCCGCAGTCGCTGGCCGCGCAGATCGTGCGCATGGTTGCCGCCGATGTCGATTTCCGGTCGCCGGTCACGCCCGGCGATTCGCTCGAACTCTTCTATTCGGTGCCCGAGGAAGGCGTCAGCGACGCCGCGCGCGAGGTCCTGTTCGTGCGCGCCACCTTCGGCGGCCAGTCGCGCAAGTTCTACAAGTTCCGCAGCGCCGACGGCACCACCGACTATTATGACGAGGAAGGCCGCAGCGCCCGGCAGTTCCTGCTGCGCAATCCCGTGCCGACCGGCAAGTTCCGGTCCGGCTTCGGCATGCGCCGTCACCCGATCCTTGGCTATTCGCGCATGCACTGGGGTGCCGACTGGGCCGCCCCGCGCGGCACCCCGATCATCGCGCCGGGCCATGGCACCGTGGTCAAGGCCGGCTGGAACAGCGGCTACGGCAAGCAGACCGTGATCCGCCACGCCAATGGCTACGAGACCTCCTATTCGCACCAGACGCGCTTCGCCAAGGGCATCGCCGCCGGTGCCAAGGTCCGCCAGGGCCAGGTGATCGGCTATGTGGGCTCGACCGGCCTGTCGACCGGCCCCCACCTGCACTACGAGATGAGCGTCAACGGCAAGCGCGTCGACCCGATGCGCGTGCGCCTGCCCGACGGCAAGACACTGTCCGGCGCCGAACTGGTCGCCTTCAAGCGCGAACGCGACCGGATCAACACGCTTCTGGAAATCGACCTCGAAGAGACGACCGAAGTCGCCAGCGCCGACGGCTGAACGCCCGAACGGGCCTATGTCCGTTGCGGCTCGGCTTGGCCTGTGCGCGGCAACGTCGTCCAGGCGATCACCGCCGACAGCGCAGACAAGACCGCCGTGACGAGCGCGATCGTCGAGAAGACGTTCGTCGTCGCCGCAGCGTGATCGGCGGCGCGCGCCTGTGATGTCCCCTCGAGGATCTCGCCGAAGCTCGTTTCGGCGCCCGGCGGCATCAGCATCGGATAGAGCGCGGCCGCCAGAAGCCCCATGGCCGCCACCGCCACCAGTCCCGCGACGCGCGAAACGGCATTGTTGATGCCCGAGGCCGTGCCGGTCTGCTCGTCATCGACCGAGGTCATCACCGCCGTCGACAGCGGCGAGACGAGCAGCGACATGCCGAACGCCGACAGCACCATCAGCGGCAGCACGCCCAACCAGAAGTTCTGCCAGTGCACGGTGACGGCAAGGATCGCATAGGCGCTCGCCACGATCAGCGCCCCCGCGGTTACCGGCAGCGCCGCGCCGTGCTTTCCGGCATAATCGCCCGCCCTGCCGGACAGAAGGCCGACGAAGACCGTGATCGGCACGAACGTGATCGCCGCGGCCGCCTCTGTTACGCCCCAGCCGCCGATCACCGTCATCGGCAGATAGAACAGCATCGCCGACAGGCCGAAATAGAGCGAGAAGGTCAGAAGGTTCGCGCCCGAAAACGCGCGTATCCGGAACAGCGACAGCGGCACCATCGGCACCGCCGCGCGGCGCTCCCACCACACGAAAACGGCCACAAGCACGGCGCTTACCATGACGGCCGTCGCGACCGAGCCCGGGTCGGGCACGCTCCCCTCCCCGCCCGTGCCGGTCAGCCCGAACGCCAGAACAAGAAGCGCCAGCGTGATCAGCGCGCCGCCGACCACGTCGAGGCGGCGGCCTCCCTCCGCCTCGTCCGGCGGAACCAGGAACCACAACATGCCAAGCGCGACCGCGCCGAACGGCAGGTTGATGGCGAACAGAAGACGCCAGGCCTGCTCGCCGAAAAGGCTCAGCGCAGCACCGCCGAGGATTGGCCCGGCCGCCGTGGTCAGCGCCGAGGCGGCGGCCCAGATGCCGATCGCCTTGCCGCGCTCGTTGGCCGGATAGGCCTTGGCGATGATCGCCAGGCTGCCCGGCACCATGATCGCGGCGCCCAGGCCCTGCACGGCGCGCGCGACGATCAGGATTTCCGCATTCGGCGCGATCGTGCATGCGATCGAGGCGCCGGTGAAGATGGCGATGCCGATGATGAACATCCGCCGCAGCCCGTAGCGGTCGCCCGCCGCCCCGCCGATCAGGATGAGCGAGGACAGGAACAGCATGTAGGCGTTGTTGATCCACAGCGCCTCGGCAAGCGTCGCCGGCAGCGTGGCACGGATCGCCGGCGTCGCGATCGAGATCACCGAGCCGTCGATGAACCCCATGGAGGAGGCGAGGATAGCGGCGATCAGCACGAACCTGCGCCGCTGGCGCGGGCAGAAAGTCCGGCTGCCGCCCGCTGGATGGGTTGCCGCTTCTGCCATAACGCCCCCGGTTCGGCGCCACGCTATGCGAGCGGGCCGGACAAGGCAAAGAAAAAGGCCCCGTCCATTCGAACCAGCTGCCGTCGGTAACGGCAGGCGCGTTCGCCATCACCTCTCCGATTGTGAACGACGCCTCGCCAAGTTGACCGCCATGGGTCCGTCACCGATCCCGTGCGCCGGAACGACCGCGACGCAGCGGCATTGGGTGGCCGAAGGGATTCGAAAGGAGAAAACCAATGAAACGCACGATCCTGACCGCAACCGTCGCAGCCATCGCGGCACTGGCCGCCGTTCCGGCACACGCCGACACGACGGCGCAGGCAACGACCGATCTGAACATCCGCTCAGGCCCCGGCCCGCAGTACGAGCCCATCGGCGTGATCGCCGGCGGCGACAATGTCGTCGTTGACGGCTGCGTGGAAGCCAGTTCCTGGTGCCAGGTCAGCTATGAAGGGCAGACCGGCTGGTCCTATGGCGAGTACCTGCAGGCCAGCGTTCAGAACGAACAGGTGGTGGTCGTCGAACGCCGCGACCAGCTGCAGGTGCCGTTCGTTTCCTATGACGGTGGCAGCGAAGGCGCGGCCGTCGGTGCAGCCGGCGGTGCGATTACCGGCGCCCTGATCGGCGGACCGGTCGGCGCGGCGGTCGGCGGCGTCGCAGGCGCCGTTGGTGGCGCGGCGATCGACCCGCCGCAGCCGGTCGGCACCTATGTCGTCGAGAACCCGGCCGAACCGGTCTATCTGGAAGGCGAGGTGGTCGTCGGTGCGGGCGTGCCCGAGACCGTGCAGCTGACGCCGGTGCCCGACTATGACTACCAGTATGCCTACCTCAACGGTCAGCCGGTTCTGATCGACCCGCAGACGCGGCAGATCGTCCACGTCTATCGCTGAGCGCACAAGCCCGGACAAACAGGGCCGAATGAAAGAAGGGGCGCCCGCCGGGCGCCCCTTTTTCCATGCCGATAGCGCCCGGACTCACCGGGCGGCGCGGCGTCAAAGCGCCTTTTCGAGTTCCGGCAGAACGTCGAACAGATCGGCGACGAGGCCATAGTCGGCAACCTGGAAGATCGGCGCGTCCTCGTCCTTGTTGATGGCGACGATGACTTTTGAGTCCTTCATGCCGGCCAGATGCTGGATCGCCCCCGAGATGCCGCAGGCGATGTAGAGGTCGGGAGCCACCACCTTGCCGGTCTGTCCCACCTGCCAGTCATTGGGCGCATAGCCCGCATCGACCGCCGCGCGCGAGGCGCCGACCGCCGCGCCCAGCTTGTCGGCAACCGGCAGGATCACCTCCTCGAACTTGTCGGAAGAACCAAGCGCGC
Source organism: Roseitalea porphyridii (assembly GCF_004331955.1). NCBI lineage: Bacteria > Pseudomonadati > Pseudomonadota > Alphaproteobacteria > Hyphomicrobiales > Ahrensiaceae > Roseitalea > Roseitalea porphyridii. The sequence continues at coordinate 3,192,581 of NZ_CP036532.1, forward strand.
GACCGCCTGAGATGATGATCTTCGCCGAGGTCAATTCTGGCCGATCTCCGCCCGAAAGTTCCGTCGACACGTAGGACGAAAGGCCCGGATCGGCCGGCGCGTCGATCGTCTCGACGGTGGCGCTGCCGCCCTCGCCCACCGCGTTGAACGAGGCGGTGCGCACGGTGATCACCTTCTTGGCGTCCGAGGACTGGACGGTCTGGATCGCGTTGCCGGCATAGATCGGGCGCTTGAACGTGTCGGCCGACACGACCTCGGTGATGTCGGAAAGCTGCATCACGTCGAGCAGGGCTGCGACCCGCGGCATGATGTTCTTGCCGTTGGTCGTGGCGGCGGCGACGAACGCGTCATAGCCGTCGGCGAGACCGACGATCAGCGCCGCCATAGGTTCGGCGAGCTGGTGTTCGAGCGCGGCCTCCTCGGCGAGCAGCACCTTGGCGACGCCGTCGAGCTTGCCGGCCTGATCGGCCACCGCCTGCGCGCCCTTGCCGGCGACCAGCACATGGACGTCGCCGCCGATGTCCTTGGCGGCGCTCAGCGCCTTGGCCGTCTGATCCGACAGGGTTTGGTTGTCATGTTCGGCTACGAGCAAAATGGTCATGATCGTGATCCCTAAAGAACGCCGGCTTCGTTTTTGAGCTTGTCGACAAGCTCGTTCACGTCGGCCACCTTGATACCCGCCTTGCGGCCTTCGGGTTCCTCGGTCTTGAGCACCTGAAGACGCGGCGCCGGATCGACGCCGAAGTCGGCCGGAGCCTTCTCCTCGATCGGCTTCTTCTTGGCCTTCATGATGTTGGGAAGCGAAGCGTAGCGCGGCTCGTTAAGCCGCAGATCGGTGGTCACGATCGCCGGCATGGCGATCTCGATCGTCTGCAGGCCGCCGTCGATTTCCCGCGTGACCTTGGCCTTGTCGCCATCGATCTCGACCTTGGAGGCGAAGGTGCCCTGGCTCCAGCCCAGCAGCGCGGCCAGCATCTGGCCGGTCTGGTTGGCGTCGTCGTCGATCGCCTGCTTGCCGAGGATGACAAGACCGGGCTCCTCGGCCTCGACGACGCCCTTGAGCATCTTGGCCACCGCCAGCGGCTCCACGATATCGTCATGCTTGATCAGGATGCCCCGGTCGGCGCCCATGGCGAGCGCGGTGCGGATCGTCTCGGTCGCCTTGTCCGGGCCGATCGACACGATGACGATCTCGTCGGCCTGGCCGGCTTCCTTCATCCGGATGGCCTGCTCGACGGAAATCTCGTCGAAGGGGTTCATCGACATCTTCACGTTGGCGAGCTCGACGCCCGAGCCGTCCGGCTTGACCCGGATCTTCACGTTGTAGTCGACCACCCGCTTGACGGGCACCAATATCTTCATCGCACCAACTCCCTTCGTGCGCTGCCGGACCGGGGGTCCTGACCCGGTCAGCCCTTAGGCTCCGACCGGCGGTTCTGCTTGCGCAAGTCCGACACGCCGCGTCGGCGCGTGGATGCTTGTTTTTGCGCCGTCGCGCAAGCCCCGCCCGATCGTCGCGGGAGCCGACCTATGAAATTCTGACGTTTACGTCAACGTTATAGGCCGCGTCACCGCGACACGGCGATGGCCGGCGGGAGACATCGCGTGCTAGCCGCGTCCCCAGGGTCCGTGTGTCGGCGGCTTGTCGGCCTCGACCTCGACAGCCTTCGGCGCCTGCACTTCGCGGTCGAACAGCGGCACCCCGCGCCGGCGCAGCACCAGGACCAGCGCCATGCCGGCGATGATGCCGCCGACATGCGCCGCCCAGGAGACCTGATCGTCGCCGAGAAAGGCCAGCATCGCGAATTGGAAGCCGACCCAGAACAGCAGCGGGATCCAGGCGGGCAGCGGCAGCGGAACGCGGCCCAGAACCAGCACCCAGACGCGGACCTTCGGATGCAGCAGCAGATAGGCGCCGACGATGCCGGCGACCGCACCCGAGGCGCCGATCAGCGGCGCCGCCGAGGCCGGATCCATCAACCCGTGCGCCAGCGCACCGGCGATCGCGCACAGTATGTAGAAGACGAAGAACTTCACATGGCCCAACGCGTCCTCGACATTGTCGCCGAACACCCACAGGAACAGCATGTTGCCGCCAAGATGCCAGAAGTCGCCGTGCAGGAACGCGTAGCTGACCAGCGAAAGCTCCTCGGGGATCAGCACGAGTTCGGGCGGCAGTTCGGAGAAGTCGTTGACCACCGCGGGCGTGTAGCCGAGCGAGAAGACCGTGGCGTAGAGCCCTTCCTCGGTCGCCACCAGGTTGACGAACACGAAGACGAGCACGTTTGCGGCGATCAGCCCCAGCGTCACATATTGAAGGTCGATGTGCTTGAGCCGGTTGGCATCATGCAGCGGCACGAACATCCGCGTCGGGCTCCAGGGGCGTGTGGCGGCCATTAGAGCGGAGCGGGGCGGCGAATTCAACGGACAATTTCCCAATGCGCGGTCGGGTCGGGCATTGCCCGCGTCAATTTACCTGACTAAAGTCAGCTATCATGACGACCACAGCAATCCACCGATTCCGCCGTTTCAGTCGCGCCGTGACCCGAGAGGTGGGGGCGCTCGATGATTCGTTTCTCGGCCGTGGTCGGCCGCTCGGCGCGGCACGCGTTCTCAATGCGATCGGCCATGGCCGCGAGGACGTCGCCGACATCCGCGACTATCTGAACCTCGATTCTGGCCTGATGAGCCGCCTGCTGCGCAGCCTCGAGGAGGAAGGGCTGGTCGCCACGAAGCCCCATCCCCAGGACGGGCGACGGCGTGTGGCGCAGCTGACGGCGGCGGGCCGGCGCGAATTCGCCGCCTACGAAGACCTGTCGAATGCCCGCGCCGAGACCTTCCTGTCCGGCCAGCACGGCACCGAGGCGCTGCTCGCGGCCATGGACCTGATCGCCACGGTAATCGGCCGGCAGGACATCGCCATCGAAGCGGTGGACCCGGCCAGCGACGACGCCCGCTTCTGTCTTGAAGCCTACTATGCGGAACTCGCCGAGCGCTTCGAAGAGGGTTTCGAGGTCTCCCTGTCGCGCGATCCCGACGCCGCGGACATGCGCCGCCCGCACGGCACCTTTCTCGTCGCGTCCTCCGACGGCCTGCCGGTCGGTTGCGTCGGCCTGAAGGGCAATGGCTCACGGATGGGCGAGGTCAAGCGCCTGTGGGTTGCCCCGCACGCACGCGGGATCGGTCTCGGAAAACGCTTGATGCGAGCCGTCGAGGACGAGGCGCGGGCGTTGTCGATGCAAGTGCTGCGGCTCGACACGAACCGGGCCCTGCCCGAGGCCTATGCGCTCTACAAGCGCGACGGCTGGACCGAGATCGACCGCTTCAACGACGACCCCTATCCGGATCACTTCTTCGAAAAGCGTCTCGACGCCGAAGCGACGGCCTGACCCCGCACCGAAGCCCGCTCAGCGGTTCTTGCCGGGCACCCAGAGCACGTCGCGCGCGCCATTGTCGTTGACGACGCGCGCCGCCACGAACAGGAAATCGGAAACGCGGTTCATGTATTTGAGCGCGGCCGGATTGACGTGCTCGCCGGGCATTTCGGCCAGTTCCACCATCTCGCGCTCGGCCCGGCGCGCCACCGTCCGCGCCAGGTGAAGCGCGGCGGCGGCGGCAGAACCGCCCGGCAGCACGAACGAGCGCAGCGGCGCCAGTCCGGCATTGAGCGCGTCGATATCGGCCTCGATGCGCGACACCTGCGTATCGGTAACCCGCAGCGGTTCGTATTCGAGCTTCTCTTCGGTCTCGGGCGTCGCCAGATCGGCGCCAAGGTCGAACAGATCGTTCTGGATGCGCGAAAGCATCCGGTCGAGATCGGGATCGCCGCCGGTCTGCAGCCGCGCCATGCCGATGCAGGCATTGGTCTCGTCGACCGTGCCGTAAGCCGCCACGCGCGTGTCGTACTTCAGCCGGCGCTCGCCGGTTCCGAGCGCCGTGGTGCCGTCATCTCCGGTCTTGGTGTAGATCTTGTTCAGAACGACCATCGCCCGTGCCCCCTTCAGCCACTGCCCTGCCGGGCAAGATAGACGACCACCACGATCAGGACCACCGCGATGAACTGCAGGAACACACGCGCCTGCATCATCTTGTTGGACAGGTTCGCGTCGCCCTGTTTCATCATGTTGCGCAGGCCCGCCAGCAGCACCGCGAACACGGCGAGCATGACGAAGATGGTGATGTAGAACAATGGTCCGGACATGGGTTTCCTGTTTCGTTACGCTATCAGCTAGGTGCCACGCGCCAGGAGTCGATAGAAAAGGCCTGCCGGCAACAGCCGCCTGCCTGCGGCCGCTAGCCGCGTCTGGGGTGTAACGTGGTAATGCGCCTTCGGGTTCGCGTCCGTCAGTGCCGACCTCAGGGCCCGATAGCACCATGACAGCGCCCGGCCGCCATCGTCGGCCGTGCCGCCGGCGCGCAACTGCGCGATCCGGGCGCGATAACGCTCCGCATGCGCCGAACCCTCAACGTCGATGTATCGCTCGATCCAGGCAAGCGTGTTGACCGCAAGGCGCGAGGGCACCGGCCCCGGCTCGATCAGGCTGACATGGACGCCCGTACCGGCAAGCTCCTGGCGCATCGTCAGCGTCAGCCCTTCGAGCGCGTACTTGGAGGCGGTGTAGGCGCCCCTCAGCGGCACCGGCACGAAACCGAGCACCGAGGAATTGTTGACGATCCGTCCGGCGCCCTGCGCGCGCATGGCCGGCAGGATGCGCCGGGTGAGGTCATGCCAGCCGAAAAGGTTCGCCTCGAACTGGGCGCGCAGCGCCTCGACCGGGACATCCTCGACGGCCCCGGGCTGCGCATGGGCGCCATTGTTGAACAGCGCATCGATACGGCCACCGGTCAACTCCATGGCAAGCGCCGCGCAGGCCGCAATCGAACCGGGGTCGGCATAGTCGAGCCGGACCCCCTGGAGGCCCTTTTCTCGCAACCGGTCCAGATCGGCCGCCTTGCGCGCGGTGGCGATCACGTGCCAGCCATCGTCCTGCAGCCTTTCGACGCAATAGGCGCCGATCCCCGACGAGCAGCCGGTGACGATGATGGAGGGTTTGCGTGCCATGACGTCCGAGCGTAGATTTCCGGCGGGGCGCTTGCCACATTGGGCATGCGGGCGCAATTCAAACCGGCGACGCCATGCTGCGACAATTCCTGATCACCCGGCGCGTCCTGCGTGATGCGGTGGGCCACTTCAACGAGACCGACGGCTGGGCGCTCGCCAGCCACGTCGCCCTGTCGACACTTCTCGCCATCTTTCCGTTCCTGATCTTTGCGACCACTCTTGCCACCTTCCTTGGTGCGGACCGGTTCGCCGAGACCGCCGTGCATCTGGTCTTCGACACCTGGCCCGAGCGCATCGCCGCGCCGATCGCGCGCGAGGTCGAGAACGTGCTGACCGTGCCGCGCGGCGGCCTGCTGACCCTGTCGGTGATCATCGCGGCCGTGTTCGCATCCAACGGGATCGAGGCGCTGCGCGTCGCGCTGAACCGCGCCTACCGGGTTACCGAGACCCGCTCGTTCACCTTTCAGCGCCTGCAGAGCTTCTTCTTCGTGCTGATCGCGACGATCGGGTTCATGGCGATCAGCTTCCTTCTCGTTCTCGCGCCGCTCGCCTACCGGATCGCCGAACAATGGCTTCCCGGTATCGCGGCGGTCTCCTTCTCGATCGGCTTCTGGCGCTATGTCGTCGCTCTTGCGGTTCTGGTGACCGGCCTGTTCGTCGTGCACAAATGGCTGCCGGCCGGCCGCCGCAGCCTCGTATCGCTGGTGCCGGGCATCGCACTGACCATCTTCGCCTGGTTGCTCGGCGCGGGCATCTTCGCCGCCTATCTGGAGCGCTTCGCCACCTACGTGACCACCTATGCGGGACTGGCGTCGATCATGATCGCGCTGGTGTTCCTGTACATCATCTCGGCGATCTTCATCCTCGGCGCCGAGATCAACGCGGCGATCCTGCGCTATCGCGCAGCGCGCGCCTTCGTCCTGCCGGCCCGCGCGCCGACGGCGGGCCAGGCGGCCGAGTAAACGGTTAACGGTTGGTTGACGCGATCGCTCGGCTTGCCCCGGCGCCGTTTCCGATGCGCCAACGCCTTTCGATTAGGTTGGCAGGGCCAAGGAGTAGGAACCGGCCATGCTTGCCTATATGGACACGAACACGTTCCTGATGCTGTTGCTGATCGTCGGCGTTGCCGGGTTCTTCGGCGGCCTGGCGATGGACGGCGTGCTCGAAGAGGACGGCTTCGGCGTGATCGGCAACATGCTCATCCTGATCGCCGGCGCGGTCATCGGCATCCAGTTCGGCGGCGCCATCCGATTGCCGTTCGAATCGACGATCGCCGACGCGGTGCGCGCCATATCCGGCGCCTTCATCTGCCTGACGCTTCTGGCGCTCACAAAGAACGTGCTGCGCCGTTTCGGCCTATGAGCGAGGGGCGCCAAGTCCCACTATCCGCCTGATGTCGGCAGGGGTCGCGCCGGCCGCGCGCAACGCGGCGAGCGCGGTGTCGCCACGGCTCTTGGAGAGCTTGCGGCCGTCGGTTTCATCGACCACGAGGTCGTGGTGGTGATACTCCGGCTGCGGCAGGCCGAGCAGCGCCTGAAGCAGCACATGGGCGGCGGTGGCGTGAAACAGGTCACGCCCGCGCACCACATCGGTGATCCCCTGCAACGCATCGTCGACCACCACCGACAGGTGATAGCTGGTCGGCATGTCCCGCCGCGCCAGCACGAAGTCGCCCCAGGCGGTCGGATCGGCGGCAAGCCGGCCGGTTTCGCCCTCCGGCCCGGCGCCGTGCTCGGTCCAGCCGAGATCGCGCGCACCGCCCAGATGATCGATGGCGGCCGCAACGTCGAGACGCCAGATGTCGCCGCCTTCGCCCGGATCATGCGCGCGGCCCGGAAACAGCGGCGCCCCGTCCGGATCGCGCGGCCAGATCGCGCCCGTCTCCTCGTGGGCCGCGACGAAGCGGCGAATATCGCCCCGGCTCATCGATGACCGATAGGCAAGCCCTGCCTCCGCCAGCCGTTCGAGCGCCGTGGCATAGTCGCCGAAATGGTCCGACTGCCTTCGCACGGGTTCTTCCCATTCGAGCCCCAGCCAGCGCAGCTCCTCGAGCATCCGCGCTTCGAACTCGGGCGTGCAGCGCGCCTGGTCTATATCCTCGATGCGCAGCAGGAACCGGCCGCCTACTGCCCTTGCCATCTCGAAATTGACGAGTGCCGAATAGGCGTGGCCGAGATGCAGATACCCGTTCGGGCTCGGGGCGAAACGGAAGACCGGGACCAAGGGCGACCTGTCTGAAGCGTCGTTGGAAGGGCTGGCAATCGGCCCCATCTGTGGCACATCGACCCGACGAACGAAAGGAACGCCCGACCGTGCCCCCGCACCGGACCATCGAGACGCTGGACGACATCGCCGAAGGGCTCGCCCATCTGACGGACGCCGACGCAGGGCTGGCGAAACTCGTCGACGAGGTGGAGCATGTGCCGCTGCGGCGTTCGACGCCCGGCTTCGCCGGGCTTGCGTCGATCATTGTCGCACAGCAGGTCTCCAAGCAGAGCGCCGACGCGATTACCGGACGCCTGACCCGGCTGGTCGATCCTCTGACGCCCGAGAACTACGTGGCGGCCGGAGAAGCGGCCTGGCGCGAGGCGGGCCTGTCTCGGCCCAAGCAGCGGACGCTTCTTGCGGTCTGCGAGGCCATCGGGGCCGGCGCGCTCGACCTCGAGCATCTGTGCACGATCCCCGCCGAGGACGCGGTCGCCGCGATGACGGCGGTCAAGGGCATCGGCCCGTGGACGGCGGAGGTGTATCTGCTTTTCGCCGCCGGCCATCGCGACATCTTCCCCGCCGGCGACCTGGCGCTGCAGGCGGCCGCGGGCGATCTGTTCGCGCTGGACGCGCGTCCCGGCGACAAGGCGCTGCGCGCGATGGCCGAATCATGGGCGCCCTGGCGGGGCGTCGCCGCGCGTCTCTTGTGGGCCTGGTATGGCCAGCGCAGCGGCCGCGCCGTGCTGCCCTGACCGGCCGGCCGCGCCAAACTGTTGAATAGCGGCCATTTTCCTATACATAGAAGCGATCGCAGCTAGCTTCACAAGCCTGTCACAAGGCGCTTAGTATAAGGCGCGCGAGAGGCAGAACTGAAAGGGGCCGGTCTTGACAGTGGCCGTTTCACCGGAGGCGCTTCCCTCCCTGGTGCTGAATGCAGACTACCGTCCGCTGAGCTACTATCCGCTTTCAATCTGGTCGTGGCAGGACGCGATCAAGGCTGTCTTTCTGGACCGTGTGAACATCGTCGCAGAATATGAACACGAGGTCCGCTCGCCGTCGGCGGCGATGCGGCTGCCCTCGGTCGTTTCGCTGAAGCAGTACGTCAAGCCCGCGCTCTACCCCGCCTTCACCCGGTTCAACGTGTTCCTGCGCGACCGTTTCGAATGCCAGTATTGCGGCGCGGCCGACGATCTGACCTTCGACCATCTGGTCCCGCGCCGCTTCGGCGGCCAGACGACCTGGGAAAACATCGTCACTGCCTGCTCGTCCTGCAATCTGCGCAAGGGCGGCCGCATGCCCCAGAACACCGACATGCAACCCCAGCAGATGCCCTATCAGCCGACCGTGCACGATTTGCACCACAATGGCCGCAGCTTTCCGCCGAACTATCTGCACGAAAGCTGGATGGACTATCTGTACTGGGACGTCGAACTGGAGCCTTAGGCCGACCGCGACGGTTCAGCGCGCCGGACGCGTGGCCAGCAGGAAGGCCGCGATTGCGAGGCCGGCGCTGGCGATCACGTTCCATCCCGCAAAGGACAGGCCCAGAAACCGGCCCGCCGCCTCGTCGCAGGACGGCGGCGTGACCGCGTCCAGATCGGCCAGAAGGCTGCCGGCATCGGTGGCGATGCCGGAGGTGGCGGAGGTGGCGCAGTCGGCCGGCCCCTGCCACCACGCCCATTCGACGCCCGCGTGATAGACACCCAGATAGAGGCCGTAGACCATCAGCAGGCCGCCGGCGACAAGTGCGCCGCGCACGACCAGTAACGGCCATCCGAGCCCGGCCGCCAGCGCGCCGACGAGCGTGACCGGGATAGCGGCATAGTAGGGCGTGCGCTGCTCAAGGCACAGCGCACACGGAATGAACCCGCCGACATGTTCGAAGGCCAGCGCCGTGCCGACGACAAGCGCCATGGCCGCAGCCAGGGCGAGCGCGCCGAACAGGTGCACATTGCGATTGCGGGTCACGTCCATGGGATGGTCTGTTCCGGCCGATTGTGGCGCGGGCGTGGTATCAGCCGGCCAGCAGGCCGACAAGATAGTAGATCAGCGCCGGTCCGCCGACGGCCAGAAGCAGCACCCAGGCAAGCCCGATCACCAGACCGCCGATCACGAACAGCCCGTCACGCTCGATCAGCCCGACCGCCACGAGCGAGACGCCGAAGCCAGGCACGGTGTTGGTCAGCGGCAGCGGCACCAGGATCGAAAGACACGGGACGACCATCAACGCGCCGATCACGCGCGTGCCGCGATCACCGGTCAGGCCGACCAGGCGCGGATGCGCGAGCTTTTCGACGAACCCGCCGCCATAGCGGCGCGTCCGGTCGACCACGTCGAGCAGGCCGGCGACCGGAAGCTTCCGGTTGCGCAGCGCATCGGGCAGCCACGGCGCGCGGCGGCCCATGGCCATCTGCCATGCGAGCACGACCATCGGCAGCGCGACCAGTTGCGGCAGCAGATAGACGAACGGCAGACAGCACGGCAGCGCCAGGATCAGGATCAGAAGACCGAACGCGCGCTCCTCCATCGCGTCGCTAAGTTCGCCCAGCGTCATCTCGGCGGCAAGATCGTCGCCGGACTGCGTCCTGAGGATGTGCTCGATCTTGGCCAGCGCGCCGCGCGGCGTTGTCTCGTCGGCGCTCATTGCATCGGTCATCGCCATGTCCGGCTCTGTGGTCTGCTGCGTGCTCATAACAGACCCCGCCTAGCGGCAAAGCCCAAAGATTGCCTAAACGAGGCCCCGTCGACCGCCTCGGCCGGCCTGCCTTGACGGATCGGTGGCGCGCTCCTACAGCTTTGCTCGGCCATGGCCAGCCCCTTTGGCGGAATTGGTAGACGCGCCGGACTCAAAATCCGGTTCCTTCGGGAGTTCCGGTTCGACCCCGGAAGGGGGCACCATGGGCCACGCCGTTCCCGACCGGCGTTCAAGGTTCGAAGGCGCGAAAGAACGCCGGCCATGCTGCCCACAGATCCCGACAGTTACGCAAGCCTGATGCGGACGTTCGAGTGGCGGCTGCCGGCCCGCTTCAACATCGGCACCGCCTGCGCCGACGAACCGGCCCGCACGGCGCCCGACCGGCGGGCGATCATCGACGTCGAGGGCGACGAACGGCGCGTGCTGAGCTTCGCCGACCTCGCCCGGAAATCGCGCCGTCTGGCCGCCGCGCTTGCCGACGCAGGCATCGGCCGGGGCGACCGGGTCGCCATCATGGTTCCCCAGTCGATCGAGGCGGCAGTCACCCATCTTGCCGTTTATCGGCTCGGCGCGATCGCCGTGCCGATGGCGACGCAATTCGGGCCGGATGCGATCGCCTATCGGCTTGCAGCCTCCGGGGCCCGTGCCTTCGTCGCCTTCGCCAAGGGGATCGAACGCGCCAGGACCCTCCCCCGCGGGCTGGGCGATGTCGACCTCGTCGTCGCGTCCAACCGCGCGCCCGCCGGCGCGGTTCTGCTCGACGAGTTGATCGCGGCGGCCGGCGACACGGTCCTTGAGGCCGACACGACGCCGGACGATCCGGCCATGATGCTGTTCACCTCGGGCACGACCGGGCAGCCCAAGGGCACGCTGCACGGCCACCGGGTGCTGCTCGGCCACCTGCCGGGCATCGAGATTGCCCAGCATTTCATGCCGCAGCCGGGCGACGTGTTCTGGACACCGTCCGACTGGGCCTGGGCGGGCGGTCTGCTCAACGCGCTGTTGCCGGCGCTTTGCCACGGCCTTCCCGTGGTCGCAGCGCGTGCGCCCCGGTTCGAACCCGGCTGGGCGCTCGAAGTGATGCGGACCGCGCGGGTCACCAACGTCTTCCTGCCGCCCACCGCCTTGCGCATGCTGCTGGCGGCCGAGGGCCTGTCGTTCGATGGCCTCTCGCTCAGGGTGATCGGCACGGCCGGCGAGGCGCTCGGCCATCGGACCCACGCACGCGCAACCGAGCGGTTCGGCGTGCCGGTCAACGAGTTCTACGGCCAGACCGAATGCAACGCCATGCTCGCCAATTGCGCCGCGCTCGGCGTCGACCGGCCCGGCTCGATGGGCAGGCCGGTGCCCGGCCACGAGGTCGCGATCCTGCGCGCCGACGGTTCCCGCGCCGATGTCGGCGAGGCCGGCGAGGTCGCCGTGCGCGCGCCCGATCCCGTCATGTTCCTGGGCTACTGGCGCGACGCGGAAGCGACCCGGGCCAAGTTCCGCAGGGGCTGGCTGATGACCGGCGACTCAGGGCGCATGGACGCCGAAGGCTACTTCCATTTCGTCTCGCGCATGGACGATGTGATCACTTCGTCCGGCTACCGGATCGGACCGTCCGAGGTCGAGGATTGCCTTGCCGCCCATCCCGATATCGAGATGGCGGCCGTCGTGGGCAGGCCCGATCCGGTCCGCACCGAGATCGTGGCCGCCTTCGTCAAGCTCCGCGACGGCGTCGCCGGGAACGAAGCGCTGAAGCGCGAAATCGCCGGGTTCGTCAGGGCACGCCTGTCCGCGCATCAGTATCCGCGCGAGATCCACTTCGTGGACGCGATCCCGCTGACCGAGTCGGGCAAGGTGATCCGCCGTCATTTCCGCGACGGGTGACGCCGTCAGCGGCGTGCCAGGAGGCTGTTGAGCCGCCGCCGCATGTGCCGCGCCGTGGTCCGCGTCGACTTGTACAGTTCGATCTGCGTGGCCGCCTGGCGGACTTCGCGGTCGCGTCCCTGCTCGAGCCCGATCACAAGCGTGAACAGATCGCGCCGCTCCTGCCAGAGCCGGCTCATCACCGGATGGTCCTCGGGCGCGCAACTGTCCGCGCTGGTGATGTTGGGATCGTCGATCAGCGCTTCGGTCGCGCGCTGCATGAGCAGCGTACCCGGCGAGAAGCGGGCGAGCGTCTCGTCGAAAGTGGTCTTCCAGGTCCAGGCCCGGCCCGCATCGACGAACACGATCAGCGAGGCGATGACGCGCTCGCCGAGCTTGAGTTGATGGATGCGGCAGCGGTCGCGGTCGGCAAGCCCGTTCACCGCCTCGCGGGCGAACGCCGCCCGGTAGCGGTCCGCGGCCAGCGAGGTGCGCTGGCGCCCTTTCCAGCCGGCGTTTTCAAGAAGCAGGAACTCCTCCATCGCGATCCGCACCGCCTCGCGGTTGCGGGCGATGTCAAAGGACAGTCCGCCCATCGCGTCGAGGTTGCGCCAGAGCCGGGCCATGTTGCGCCGGTGATGGCCGCTGACGGTCCGCTTGAGATAGTCGTCGGCATCGCCGGTCGCATCGAGCACCGGCCGGCGCACGGGCCGCGTCGACGCCATCGGAAGGCCGTTCGACAGCGCGACCGAGCGGAACAGCGAGACGACCGGGCTGTCGGCGAAGACGTCCGGCAGGGCGAGGATGTTGGGCAACGGAATGCCCGGCAGCGCCAGCGTCTGCATCAGATCGTCGATGATCTGCGCGCTTTCGCGCCGCTCGACGAGCGGCGCACCGTAGGGCCCGAACGGGCTGGACCATGCGCGGATCAGGTCCGGTCCGATCCGGAAACCGGGCTTCTCGATCGTGTAGGGCATCATGAAGCGCGTGTTCGCGTCGCGCTGATCGCGATCCTGCAGCACCATCAGGTAGACCTGCCGCTCGTCGAGGCGCGGCATCGCCGGCACGCAGAAGCGCGGTGCGAAGAAGATGTTCGGTTCGACCGTGAAATCGGTCACCGGGTCGAGATCGTCGAAGATGTCGAAGCCGGCGCTCGCCGGATAGACCGCGAACTTGCGGTTGCCCTTGGTCAGCCGGCTCTGCGGCACGGCGGGGGAGGTCTCCGACGCCCCGCTGCTGCCCGGCATGATCAGGGCCGCGCCTTCGGCGACGTCTTCCTCGATCACCGGCAATGCGGACATGGCGTTTCAGGACCTCGATTTCGCAGGCTGCATGAAGACGAACATGCGCACCCCAATACGCCACCGAACCAGTTGATAAAGCGCAAACGTTTCGGCAATCGTCGCGATCGCCGTGGCGAGCGCCGCCCCGTAGAGCCCGTAGATCGGGATCAGCAGCGCGTTCAGCGCGACGTTTATGGCAAGCACCGCGCCGAACACGGCCGCGCACGCGTTCTGATTGCCCGACATCGTCAGAAGGCTCTCGGCCGGCCCGATCGCCGCGCGCAGCACGATGCCGGCCGACAGGATGAACATCAGCGGGTATCCCCGCGTGAAGTCGGCGCCGAAAAGGCCCAGCAGGAGCGGCCCGACGAGCAGCAGCGCGCCCGCCATCGCCAGCGACGGCCAGAAGGTCCAGGTCACCGAGCGGCGCGCCAGATCGTGCAGCGCCGACTTGTCGTCATCGTCGATCCGGGCGGCGAAACGGTGCGCCACCCCGGTCTTGACCGCAAAATAGACGAAGTGAACGAGCGCCAGCGTCTTCACGGTCGCGAAATAGACCGCCACATCGTCGGGCTTCATCAGCGCACCCACCATCAGCACGTCGGCATTGACCAGAAGGAAGAAGAAGCCCTCGACAAGGAAAATCGGCAGGGCGACGCCGATCCAGTAGGCGAGCCGCGTGCGTCTCGCGCCCGCCGGATAGCGCCGGTCCAGCGAGGCGGTGACCATGACGAGCTGACCGATCGTCGTCAGATAGGAGGCGATGACCGCGCATATGAGCGCGGTGACACCGTCGATCCTGAACCCGAGCGCCCACGCGCCGACCAGCAGCACCAGGATCAGCAGCGGCCGGACGATGTAGGTCGGCGTCAGCGCCCGGGCCGGCCATCCGTTGGCGCGCGCCGTCCCGTCGAGCGTGTCGCCAAGCGCGATCATCGGCAGCGCCAGCGCGCCGATCATGAACGGCACGACATAGTAGGACTGGAACCAGTCCGCGCCGAACCAGGCGAGCGCGATGGCTAGGCAGGCCATCGTCGTCGACGTCGCCAGCACGAACAGGCGACCCGAAAGCAGCAGACCGCGCAAGTGATCGAGATCGCCGCGCTCGCGGTATTGCGGTGCAAAGCGAATGATCGCTGTGTGGAAGCCGAAGCAGGACAGATTGCCGATGATCACCATCGACACCCAGACCAGCACGAACACGCCATATTCGAACACGCCCATCAGCCGCGCCAGGGCGACCTGCGAGCCGAACGCGATCGCCGCGCTCGCGACGCGGATGAAGAACGCGACCATGGTCGCGCGCTGCGCCTGGCTCGCCTCGTCCGCGCCGGTCAGGATTCCGTCGATGAAATCGGCAAGCGGCAACGCCCGGCGGCTCAGCGCCGAGGGGAGGACCTGCTCGACGGTATGGGCGGCGGAAAAACGCACTTTGATCGGCTCCGCACGAATGTGTGCGGGCAAGCTTTAGCCGCAGCCACTTAAGATTTGGTTGGTCAGGGGCGTTTGCGGCCATCGGACGGCTCTCGTCGCCCGCTCCAAAAGGACGATGGCGACGCGCGGCGCCAGCGCACCAACAACACGGAAACCTGCTGCGCAGACCGCGTCAGATCAGACGAACGCGCCGTGGCAATGCTTGAACTTCTTGCCCGAACCGCACGGGCACGCTTCGTTGCGCCCCACCTTGCCCCAAGTGTTGGGATCGTCGGGATTGCGCTGCTCGGGCGCCACTTGGCCTGTCGCCGCCGCGATGATCCCTGCGGCGGTGCGCGGCGGCCCGTCGCCCATCTCGTTCTCGCCGGTCGCCGGGTCGGCATGCTGCGCCTGCATTTCGGGCACCTCCGGGTCGGGTGCCTGCGCCGCTTCCTGGACGATCTCGACCCGCATGAGCTGCGCGGTGACCACCTTGCGCAGATTGGCGAGCATCGACTGGAACAGCTCGAACGCCTCGGACTTGTACTCCTGCAGCGGATCGCGCTGGCCGTATCCGCGGAACCCGATCACCGAGCGCAGATGGTCCAGATTGACCAGATGCTCGCGCCACAGATGGTCGAGCGTCTGCAGGATGATCGATTTTTCGACATAGGCCATGATGTCCGGGCCGAACCGTTCGGCGCGTTCGGCCGCCGCCTTGTCGGCCGCTTCGCGCAGCCTTTCAAGAATATCGTCCTCGGCAATGCCCTCCTCGGCGGCCCATTCGTCGACCGGCAGCTCAAGGTTGAGCGTCTTGGCGACCTCTTCCTTCAGGCCGGCCACATCCCACTGCTCCGCATAGGCCTTCTCGGGGATGTGATCGGTGACCATGGTCTCGATCACCTCGTGGCGCATCTCGACGACGGTTTCGGCGACGTTCTCGCCGTCCATCAGTTCGAGGCGCTGATCGAACACCACCGAACGCTGGTCGTTCATGACGTCGTCGAACTTCAGAAGGTTCTTCCGGATGTCGAAGTTGCGCGCCTCGACCTTCCGCTGCGCCTTCTCCAGCGCCTTGTTGATCCAGGGATGGACGATCGCCTCGCCTTCCTTCAGGCCGAGCTTCTGCAGCATCCCGTCCATCCGGTCCGAGCCGAAGATACGCATCAGATCGTCGGCCAGCGACAGGTAGAACTTCGACTTGCCCGGGTCGCCCTGGCGACCGGACCGGCCGCGCAGCTGGTTGTCGATGCGTCGACTCTCGTGCCGCTCGGTGGCCAGAACGTAGAGCCCGCCGGCATCGAGCGCTTCCTGCTTGAGTTTCTCGACCTCGGCCTCGATGGCCTTTTCCTTCTCGGTGCGCTCCGGACCCTCCGGCATCTCGCCCAGTTCCTGGAAGATGCGCATCTCGGCATTGCCGCCCAGCTTGATGTCGGTGCCGCGTCCGGCCATGTTCGTGGCGATCGTCACCGCGCCGGGGACGCCGGCCTGGGCGACGATGAACGCCTCGCGCTCGTGCTGGCGCGCGTTCAGAACCTCGTGGCTGACGCCGCCCGCCTTGATCGCACTTTCGACATGGGCGATCGCCTCTTCGAGCCAGGCGCGCAGTTCGGGTTCCTTGCCTGCCTTGATCGCTTCGAGCCGGCCGCCCAGCCTTTCGCGAAGCCCCTTGAGATACTTCTTGTCGGTGAGCATGCGCGAGAGCATCTCCGACTTCTCGATCGATGTCGTGCCGACCAGAACGGGCTGCTTGCGCTGCTGGCTGTCGATGATGTCGATGATGACGGCGTCGTACTTCTCCTCGACCGTCCGGTAGACCTCGTCATCCTCGTCGGCGCGCTTGACCGGCAGGTTGGTGGGGATCTCGACGACGCCCAGGCCGTAGATGTTGCCGAATTCCTCCGCCTCGGTCGACGCCGTCCCGGTCATGCCGGCCAGCTTGCCATACATGCGGAAATAGTTCTGGAAGGTGATCGAGGCGAGCGTCTGGTTCTCGGGCTGGATCGTCACCTTTTCCTTGGCCTCGAGCGCCTGGTGCAGGCCTTCGGAGAAGCGCCGGCCCGGCATCTGCCGGCCCGTGAACTCGTCGATGATGATCAGATCATCGCCCTTGACGATGTAGTCCTTGTCGCGCTGGAACAGCTTGTGCGCCTTGAGCGCGTTGTTCATGTGGTGAACGATCGCCACGTTCTCAACATCGTAGAGGTTGTCGCCCTTCAGAAGGCCTGCTTCTTCAAGAAGCCGCTCGACCTTCTCGGTGCCCTCTTCGGTGAACGTCGCCGAGCGCTGCTTCTCGTCGATGGTGAAGTCCTCGTCGGACAGTTCCGGAATGAACGTGTCGATCTGAACGTAGAGTTCCGAGCGGTCCTCGAGCGGGCCGGAGATGATCAGCGGCGTGCGCGCCTCGTCGATCAGGATCGAATCCACCTCGTCGACGATCGCGAAATTGTGGCCGCGCTGGACCATCTGGCCGCGCTCGTACTTCATGTTGTCGCGCAGATAGTCGAAACCGAGTTCGTTATTGGTTCCGTAGGTGACGTCGCACGCATAGGCGTTCTTGCGCTCGGTATCGTCCATGCCGTGCACGATCACGCCGGTGGTCAGGCCGAGGAACGAGTAGAGCCGTCCCATCCATTCGGCGTCGCGGCGGGCCAGATAGTCGTTGACCGTCACCACATGCACGCCCTTGCCCGAAAGCGCGTTCAGATAGACCGGAAGCGTCGCCACCAGGGTCTTGCCCTCGCCGGTGCGCATTTCGGCGATCGAGCCCTCGTGCAGCACCATGCCGCCGATCAGCTGCACGTCGAAGGGTCGCATGCCGAGGGCGCGCTTGGAGGCCTCGCGCACCACCGCGAAGGCTTCCGTCAGAAGATCGTCGAGGCTTTCGCCGTCGGCGTGGCGCTGCTTGAAGGCGTCGGTCTTGGCGCGCAGGGCCTCGTCGCTGAGCGCTTCCATTTCCGGCTCGAGCGCGTTGATGGCGGTAACACGCGGCCGTTCGGACTTGATCCGGCGATCGTTGGCGGAGCCGAAGAGTTTGCGGGTGATGCCCCCGAGGGTGACCATGAATACAGGCCCTTTCGTCAAATGCGGTTCAGCGGCCTTGAGATGCGTGCCGCGCCATGGGCGGGCATCACAGCGCCACCCCGAGAATACCCCGCGAAAACACGCCGATTGTGTGGTGGACGCCAGTTCGATGGACAGATAAGAGGGGCGCAAATGCTTGTCAACGCCGCCGCCGGCCGCCGCAATGGTGCGCTGCGCGGCGTCCACACGCCCCATAGACGAACGCCGCAAGCCGGCAGCAAAGGTGCCTACGACATGTTCAAAAGCCGTCCTGGTCGCACATCGCTGTGCGCCGCCGCCCTCGCCGCCATGTTCGCCCTGCCCCTTTCCGCACCCGCGCTGGCACAGGACGAGGCGGCAACCCCCGATCCGGATGCGGTCGTCGGCACGATCAACGGCGAGCCGATCACCAACCGCGACATCACCTTCGCGATCGGCGATCTGGAAGACCAGCTCGCCCAGGTGCCGCCCCAGCAGCAGCGCTTCGCCGCGATGATGGCGCTCATCGACATCGAGCTTCTCGCCGACAAGGCCGAGAGCGAGGGCATCGCCGAGACCGAGGCGTTCCGCCAACGGCTCGATTTCCTTCGCAGCCGCGCGCTGCACAACAGCTATTTCCGCTCCGCCGTCGCCGACACGATCTCCGACGAGGACGTGCGCGCCCGCTATGACGAGGAGATCGCCGCGACCCCGCCGGAAAACGAGATCCGCGCCCGCCACATCCTGCTCGAGACCGAGGAGGACGCGCGCGCGGTGATCGAGGAGCTCGAAGCGGGCGCCGACTTCGCCGAACTGGCGGCCGAACGCTCGACCGGGCCGACCGGACCGCGCGGCGGCGACCTTGGCTACTTCACCCGCGGCCGCATGGTCCCCGCTTTCGACGAGGCCGCCTTCTCGCTGGAGCCCGGCGGCTACACGACCGAACCGGTGCAGACCGAGTTCGGCTGGCACGTCATCAAGCTCGAGGATCGCCGGCCGGTTCAGCCGCCCCCCTTCGAGCAGGTCGAGGCGCAGGTCCGCTCCGTGCTGCTGCGCGAGCGCTACTTCGAACTGCTCGAGAGCCTGCGCGAGGAAGCGTCGGTGGAAATCACCGATCCAGAACTGCAGGGCGCCTATGATGCGGCGGTCGGCGCCGGCGTCACCGCGCCGGCAGACGCGTCCGAGTAGGCGCATCGACCCGTGATGACGCCGAAAGTGTCGCCGCTGGCGCCGTCGGAGTATGCCACGTTGCCACAGGTCGGCGGCGTGCGGCTCGCCGCCGCCTCGGCGGGGCTCAAATATCGCGACCGGGACGACGTCATGGTGATGGTCTTCGACCGCCCCGCGGCCATTGCCGGCGTCCTCACCCGCTCCCGCTGTCCCTCCGCGCCCGTCGACTGGTGCCGCGCCAACCTGCCCGGCGGCGCGGCCCGCGTGCTCGTGGTCAATTCCGGCAACGCGAACGCCTTTACCGGCAAGCGCGGCGCGGCCGCCACCGCCTTGACCGCGCAGATGGCCGCCGATGCGGCCGGCTGCGAACGCGGCGAGGTGTTCCTTTCGTCCACGGGCGTGATCGGAGAGCCGCTCGAGGCGGCCCGGTTCGACGGCATCCTGCAGCAGGCGATCGGCCGGGCCCAACCCGAGGGCTGGGACGCGGCCGCGCGAGCCATCATGACGACCGACACGTTCCCCAAGCTCGCAACGCGCACCGCCGCGGTCGACGGCATGGCCGTCACGCTCAACGGCATCGCCAAGGGTTCGGGCATGATCGCGCCGGACATGGCGACGATGCTCGCCTACATCGTCACCGATGCGCCGGTCGCGGCGCCCCTCCTGCAAGCCCTGCTGAACCGCCATGTGAACGCGACCTTCAACGCCATCACCGTGGACGGCGACACGTCGACCTCGGACACCGTCCTTGCATTTGCGACCGGCGTGGCGGAAATTCCCGCCCTGACGGACCTCGACGATCCGCGCCTTGCGCCGTTCGAGGCCGCGCTCGCCGACCTGATGGGCGATCTGGCGCTGCAGATCGTCCGCGACGGCGAAGGTGTCAGCAAGCTGATGCGCGTCGACATCTCCGGCGCGATATCCGATGAATCCGCGCGCATCATCGCGCTTTCGATCGCCAACTCACCGCTCGTCAAGACCGCGCTGGCCGGCGGCGACGCCAACTGGGGCCGGGTCGTCATGGCCGTCGGCAAGGCCGGCGAGCCGGCCGACCGCGATCGGCTCGACATCCGGTTCGGCGACCTCGTCGCGGCGACGGACGGCGAGCGCGCGCCCGACTATGACGAGGCCGCGATGACTGACTACATGCGCGGCGACGAGATCCGCATCGCCGTCGATCTGAACCTCGGTGAAGGCGCGTTCACCGCCTGGGGCTGTGATCTGACGGCCGATTACGTGGCGATCAATGCCGACTACCGAAGCTGACGGGAGGCGCGCGATGCCCAAGCTTGCCATGGTGCGCCGGCTCGAAGCGGTCGGCTTTCGCGCCTGGCCGGCAGCGTCGGTGCATTATGACGGCAGCTGGGCCGTGCGGCTGACCGCCAGCCACCCTTCGCGCAGGCTCAACTCGGTCAATCCGCTCGATCCGGCCGACAACCGCGACATCGAGAGCCGGATCGGCCGCATCGAGCAGCGCTTCAGGTCCTATGAACGGCCGATCGTCTTCCGGATGACGCCGCTCGCCCCGGCCGAACTGGAGGCGCAGCTCAACGCGCACGGCTGGCTGCGCGTCGACGAAACCCGGGTGCTGATGGCCGGGCTCGACCAGATCGACCTTGACGGCGGCTATGACCTTCTGCCGGTACGCGACATCGGCCGGTTCGCCGACGCGGCGCTCGCCCTGTCGACGGACGAGCGCGTCAACAAGCCGGGCCTGACCGAACTGCTCGAGAGTATCCGGCCGCCGCACGCCATGTTCGTGATCGAGGACGACGCAGGCCCGGCGGCAACCGCGCTGTGCGTGCACGACAACGAAATGGCCGGCCTGTTCGAGATCAGCGTGCGCGCCGGGCTGCGGAATCGCGGCTATGGCCGCTCGATCGCGCGCGCGGCGCTGCGCTGGGCCGCAAACCAGGGCGCAACGCTCGGCTGGCTGCAGGTCGAGGCGTCCAATCAGGCGGGCAACGGTCTGTACGAGCGGCTCGGCTTCGAAGAAGTCTATCGCTACGTCTATCGCACGCGCGGAGACTGATCGTGACCGGAAGTTCAAAGCCGCTGATGCTCGTGGCCGCCTGCGCGCTCGTTGATCGCGACAACCGCATCCTGCTGTCGCGCCGCCCGCCGGGCAAGGCGATGGCCGGCCTGTGGGAGTTCCCGGGCGGCAAGATCGAGGCCGGCGAAACGCCCGAGGCCGCGCTGTTGCGGGAGTTGGAGGAGGAACTGGCCGTGCGCACCGAAGCGTCCTGCCTGGCGCCGCTCAGCTTTGCCAGCCACGCCTATGACGACTTCCACCTGCTGATGCCGCTCTACATCTGCCGCAAATATCAGGGCATACCCGTTTCGCGCGAAGGCCAGACGCTCAAATGGGTGCGCGCCGCCGCGCTTCGCGACTACCCGATGCCCGCCGCCGACGAGCCGCTGATCCCGGTCCTTCAGGACCTGCTCTGAAGATTGGGGCTGACCGCCGAACCGGTTGACCCGTGCACGCAAAGATGGTGTGACCCCGCGTAGAACGAGCGTTAATCAATCATTTATGAGCTTGTGACAATTTGAGCCTGCCGCCGACCGGAAGGTCGGCACAGGCCAGCGGGGTCAGGGATGAACGACGACACGAACTGGTTCGAACCATTGGAACCGCGGCAATCGACCCTGTTCGACTGGGGCAACAACATGCTCCGCGCGACGATGCTGTTTGGCGTGCTGGCCGTGGCGCTGGCGCTTTTCGCCGCGCCCTATCTGGACCGGTCGAGCCAGCGTCTGGCGGCCGATCGCGGAAACCCCGGCATCGACTATCTGACGACCGCATCGACGCCCCAGCAACGCTCGACCTACACCATGCGGCGCAGCGTGCTTCAGACCTCGCCGAGCGCGGTGTGCATCATTCACGCCAACGGCGCGCGGACCGGCGATTGCGCCGACTGACGCCTTCCGGTTCCATCGAAAGCATTCGTTAACCGGTTCTCGAAACATCTTCGCGATCGGCCTTTCCAAAACACGGCGTTAACCAGCGCGCGCTAGCGTGCCGCCAGGAAAGGAAGAGTCATGATCCGCACCTTCTTGAAAGACGAAAGTGGAGCGACGGCAATCGAGTACGGGCTGATCGCCACGATGATCGCGGTTGCGGCGCTCGTCGGCATGCAGATGACCGGCACGAGCGTCAACGGGCTCTACGATTCCAACGAGCAGCAGATTTCCGAGGCCATCAACGGCTGACGGTCAGCCGTCGCCGCGCCTGCCGCCGCCAAGCGCCTCGGCGAGCGAATGGGTCGCGCTGCCCGGCTTGAGCGGCTTGGGCTGGCTCGCATCGGGCGCCCAGCCGGACATCCACACGAACGAGAACGTCGCACGCACCCGGCCGTCGGCGTCGGCATGATGTGTGGCGTAATGGCCGGCCGCCGCCATGAACAGCGACCGTGGCGCCGTGCCGCGTGACCGCGCCAGCAGCGTGTTGGTGGCCCCCATCGCACGAAGGTCGCGCATCAGATCGAAAGCCGTGTCGTAGCGCACCGTGACCGTGTCGTGATCGGTCACCGGCAGCGCGAACCCGGCCCTTTGCAGCAGGCTCCCCGCCTCCCGCACGTCGAGAAACGGCAGAACCCGGGGCGAAACGCCACCGCTCACCGCCATTTCCGCTTCGGTCAGGCATGCGCGCAACTCGGCGAGCGTGCCGCTCGAGGGAACGCAGGCCAGAAACAGCCCGTCGGGCCGGAGAGCGCGGCGCAGCTGGATGAGCGCCCCCGGCACATCGTCGAACTGGTGAAGCTCGAGCAGGCTGACGATCAGATCGGCACTCTCGGGCTCCAGATCGAGCCGTTCTTCCTCGTCGAAAGCAGCGACCGAACAAGTGCCTGTCTTTCCCGTTGCCGCGAGGCGCTCTGCGACCATTGCGCCGTGCGCACCGACCGCGACGGCATGGTCGAAACGGCGCGCGGTGACCGCCATCCGGTCGCCCAACTCGTCGAGCGCGCGCTCGAGCAGGAAGTCGGCCCCGGGCACCGCCAGCCGCTCCGCCCGCGCCCGGTTTGCCGCGACCTGCTTTTTGTCGATAATGGGTTGCATGGAACACTCCCGGCCACCGGCGACAAGTCCCTCATGGGCACGACCGCGTCAATGGGCGCGGGCAGCCGGCAGGCTGGCCGGCTCGGTGCTGTTTCCCGATTCGTGCCTTTCCTGCGGCCGCCACGTCGACCGGCACGGCGCTCTGTGCGCCGCGTGCTGGCCGGACATCGCCTTCATCGAGCAGCCGCTGTGCGCCATCAGCGGACTGCCATTCGCCCACGAATTCGGCGGTCATATGGTGAGCGCCGAGGCGCTGGCCAACCCGCCGGCCTACGACCGCGCCCGGTCGGCCTGCGTGCACACCGGCGTCGCCCGACAGCTCGTCACGCGCCTCAAATACAATGACCGGACCGATCTGGGGCCATGGATGGCGCGCTTCATGGCGCGCGCGGGCCGCGAACTTCTGGCCGAAACCGACATCGTCGTGCCGGTGCCCCTGCACTGGGTCCGGCTCTGGACCCGGCGTTTCAACCAGTCCGCCGAACTGGCGCGCGCACTCTCCGCGCAGACCGGATTAACGATGGACGCCGGCGCGCTCGTCCGAAGGCGCCGCACGCGCCGCCAGGTCGGGCTGACGGCCAAGCAGCGCCAGACCAACGTTCGCGGCGTCTTTCTGGTGCCCGACGAAAAGCGGATCGCGATCGAGGGCCGCAACGTTCTTCTGGTCGACGATGTGCTGACGACCGGCGCGACGGTCGAGGCCGCCGCGCGCACGCTGCGCAGGGCCGGGGCCGCGCGCATCGAGGTGCTGACCTTTTCGCGCGTCGTGCCCGGGCGCGATGACGAAGGTCGGCGCGGCCGCTGACCGGGCCTTTTCGCACGGCGCGGCCGCCACTATATCGGGACCCATCGCGAAACGCGCCGAAGGCACGAAAATGGCAAAGGTCGAAATCTATACAAGGCAACTGTGCGGCTTCTGCACCGCCGCCAAGCGTCTGCTCGACAACAAGGGCGTCGCCTATGTGGAGCATGACGCAAGCTTCGATCCAGGGCTCAGGCGCGAAATGATCCAGAAGGCGAACGGCCGCTCCACCTTCCCGCAGATCTTTGTCGGCGAAACCCATGTCGGCGGCTGCGACGACCTGATGGCGATGGAGCGCGCCGGCAAGCTCGACGCGCTGCTGGCGGCATGACGATGCGCGTCGCCGCCGTCCAGATGCGTTCGGGAACCGACCCGACCGCCAATGTCGTCTCGTTCACCGAACTGGTCACCGAGGCGGCCGATGCGGGCGCCCGCTACGTTCAGACACCGGAAATGACGGGCCTGGTCCAGAAAGACCGCAAGGCGCTGACCGGGACGGTCGGCGCGCAGGAGGACGACCCGCTGCTGTCGGCGGCTGGCGATCTCGCCCGTACCCATGGTATCTGGCTGCATGTCGGCTCGACGCCGATCCTGCGGGGCGACGGCAAGGTCGCCAACCGGGCAGTCCTTTTCGCGCCCGACGGCACGCTGGCTGCGACCTATGACAAGATCCACATGTTCGACGTGGACCTGCCGAACGGCGAAAGCTGGCGCGAATCAGCCATCTACGCGCCGGGCGACCGGTTCGTCGTCGCCGACGTCGAAGGCGTCGGGCTCGGCCTCGCGATCTGCTACGATTTGCGGTTTCCGGCCCTGTTCGCCGATCTGGCCCGCGCCGGCGCTTCCGTTTTGACCGTGCCGGCCGCGTTCACGCGCCAGACCGGCGAGGCGCACTGGCATGTTCTGCTGCGGGCTCGCGCCATCGAGAACGGCGCCTTCGTCATCGCCGCCGCGCAGGGCGGCACTCACGAGGACGGACGCGAGACCTATGGCCATTCACTGATCGTTGACCCCTGGGGCGCAATCATCGCCGAGAAGGCCGACGACACGCCCGGCGTGATCGTCGCCGACATCGATCCGTCCGCGTCGGCCGCCGCGCGTGGCCGCATTCCCAACCTGGCCAACGTGCGGCCCTATGCGCAGGACAGGCGACAGCAGGACGCGGCACAATGAAATTCTCCCTGCATTGCGACAATGACCACCGGTTCGAGGCGTGGTTCCGCTCGAACGAGGACTACGAAACGCAGGCCAAACGCGGCTTCGTCGAATGCCCCGAATGCGGCTCGATCCGCGTCGCCAAGGCGCTGATGGCCCCTTCGGTCGCCACCGGCGCGGCCAAGGACGCGCGCAAGGAAGCCGTGATGGTCGCGGCCGGACAGGCCATGCGCAAGGAGATGCTCGACAAGATGCGCGAGATCGCGCGCCAGGTGAAGGCGCAGGCCGACGATGTCGGTGAGCGGTTCCCCGAGGAAGCGCGCAAGATGCATTACGGCGAGGCCGATCCGAGGCCGATCTACGGCAAGGCGTCCACGCGCGATGTCGAGAACCTCCTCGACGAGGGCGTCGAGATCATGCCGCTGCCGGATCTGCCCGAGGAACTGAACTGAGGCCGTGGCGCCTCAGCCGCCCACCTCGTGCCGTGCCACCACCATGTAGTTGACGTCCATGTCCTTCGACAGGCGCCATTCGTCGGCGAGCACATTGTAGAAGACGCCCGAGCGGGCGAACACCGAAAGGCCGGTGTCCGCGAGCGCTGCGTCGATTTCCGACGGCTTGACCAGCTTGTCGTACTGGTGCGTCCCCTTGGGAAGCCAGCCCAGCACATATTCGGCGCCGATGATGGCAAGGCCCCAGGCCTTGGCCGTGCGGTTGATCGTGGCGACGAACATCAGCCCGTTCGGTCGGACCATCGCGGCGCAGCTCTTCAGGAAGAGATCGACGTCCGAGACGTGCTCGACCACTTCCATGTTCAGCACGATATCGAAGGTTTCGCCAGCCTCCTGCAGCGCCTCGGACGTCGTCGCGCGATAGGCGACCGCAACGCCCGACTGGGCGGCATGGATCTTCGCCACCTCGATGTTGGTTTCCGAAGCGTCGGCGCCGACCACCTCCGCACCGAGCCGCGCCATCGGCTCGCTCAGAAGCCCGCCGCCGCAGCCGATATCCAGCAGCCGCAGGCCCTCGAACGGCCGGGCCGCCTTCGGATCGCGCCCGTAATGCGCGCAGACCGTGTCACGGATGTATGTCAGCCGGACCGGGTTGAACTTGTGCAGCGGCTTGAACTTGCCCTTGGGGTTCCACCATTCGGCGGCCAGTTTGGAGAACCGGTCAACCTCGGCCTGATCGATGGTGGTCGCGCTGTCGCTCATCGCTCGCTCCGCCTTCCTGTCCGGTGACAGCAAGTCGGGCGGAACGCCGGCCAAGTCAACCCATGGGCTTGCTTGCGGGGTGCGGCATGTTCGGCTATGGACCGCGCGTTCCTCGACCAGCACCCGCCGGACCTTCACCCCATGGCCCGCATCGTGATGAAATTTGGCGGCACTTCCGTCGCCGATCTGGACCGCATCTGCAATGTGGCGCGACACGTCAAGCGTGAGGTCGAAGCCGGCCATCAGGTCGCCGTCGTCGTCTCCGCGATGGCCGGCAAGACCAACGAACTGGTCGACTGGGTGCGCAAGATGCCGCTGGTCGCCGGCGCCAGCGCCTCCTTCTACGACGCGCGCGAGTATGATGCGATCGTCGCATCGGGCGAACAGGTCACCAGCGGCCTTCTCGCCGTTGCGCTGCAGTCGATGGGCGTCGACGCGCGCTCCTGGCAGGGCTGGCAGATCCCGGTCAGGACCGACAACGCCCATGGCGCGGCGCGCATCGAGACCATCGAGAGCGCCACCCTGCTCGAACGCCTCGCCATGAACCAGGTGGCCGTCGTAGCCGGTTTCCAGGGCATCGGCCCCGACAACCGCATCGCCACGCTCGGCCGCGGCGGCTCGGATACGTCGGCCGTTGCGCTGGCCGCCGCGATCGGCGCCGACCGCTGCGACATCTACACCGATGTCGATGGCGTCTACACGACCGACCCCCGCATCGAGCCGGCGGCCCGCCGTCTTGCCAGGGTCTCCTTCGAGGAGATGCTGGAAATGGCTTCGCTCGGCGCCAAGGTGCTGCAGGTCCGCTCGGTCGAGATGGCCATGGTGCACAATGTGCGCACCTTCGTGCGCTCCAGCTTCGACGCGCCGGACGCGCCCGGCATGGACGACTTCGACAACCCGCCCGGAACGCTGATTTGCAGTGAGGACGAGATCGTGGAACAGGAAACCGTCACCGGCATCGCCTATGCCAAGGATGAGGCGCAGATCTCGCTGCGCCGCCTGGCCGACCGCCCCGGCATCTCGGCGGCCATCTTCGGCCCGATGGCCGACACCGGCATCAATGTCGACATGATCGTCCAGAACATCTCGTCGGACGGCCAGTTCACCGACATGACCTTCACCGTGCCCACCGGCGACGTCGACAAGGCGCTCGCCGCGCTCGAGGCCAACAAGGACGCGATCGGCTACGACACGGTCCAGTCCGAGACCGGTCTGGTCAAGGTTTCGGTGATCGGCATCGGCATGCGCAGCCACGCCGGTGTCGCGGCCACGGCCTTCAAGGCTCTGGCCGACAAGTCGATCAACATCCGCGCCATCACCACCTCGGAGATCAAGATTTCGATCCTCATCGATGGCCCCTATGCCGAACTGGCGGTGCGCACGCTGCACGGCGTCTACGGTCTCGACAAGCGCTGACCCGCCGGTCCAGATTGGCGCCATGAGCGCCGGGCCGACACGATGTCATGACGGAGCATGAGATGACGCGCGACAAGGATGCAGGCTCGCGCGTGCTGCTCAAGCGCATTCGCGAGATCATGGCCGAACCGATGGCGCCGCAGGACCGGCTCGACCGGATCGTCGGCCAGATCGCCCGCTCGATGGTCGCCGAAGTCTGCTCGGTCTATGCGCTGCGCGCCGACGGCGTGCTCGAACTGTACGCCACGGTCGGCCTCAACCCGAAGGCCGTGCACCAGTCGCAGCTTCGGCTCGGGCAGGGCCTGGTCGGCACCATCGCCGCGGGCTCGCGGCCGCTGAACCTGTCCGAAGCCCAGAAGCACCCGGCGTTCGAATATCTGCCCGAGACCGGCGAGGAACTGTACAATTCGTTCCTCGGCGTGCCGATCCTGCGCGCCGGGCGAACGCTGGGCGTGCTCGTCGTCCAGAACGAGGCGCATCGGGTCTATGGCGAGGACGAGGCCGAGGCGCTCGAAACCGTCGCGATGGTGATCGGCGAGATGATCGCCACGGGCGACCTGACCGGCCTTTCTTCGACCGGCATCGAACTCGACCTCGCAAAGCCCGTCTCCCACCACGGCAAGCCGCTGTCGGACGGGATCGGTCTCGGCCATGTGGTGCTGCACGAGCCGCGCGTGGTCGTCACCGAACTGTTCAACGAGGACACCGACGCCGAACTGGCGCGGCTCGGCAAGGCGCTCTCCAGCCTGCGGCTGACCATCGACGACATGCTGGCGCGCGGCGACATGGCGCTCGAGGGCGAGCATCGCGACGTTCTGGAAACCTACCGCATGTTCGCCCACGACAAGGGCTGGGTCCAGCGCATGGAGGAGGCGATCCGCAACGGGCTGACCGCCGAAGCGGGCGTCGAAAAGGTCCAGAGCGACATGCGCGCCCGGCTCGCCTCGGTCACCGATCCCTATCTGCGCGAGCGTATGAACGATTTCGACGATCTCGCCAACCGCCTGATGCGTCAACTCGTCAGCGGCGACGCCGCCCAGCGCGGCAAGACCCTGCCCGACGACGCCATCATCGTCGCCCGCAACATGGGCGCCGCCGAACTGCTCGACTATCCGCGCGACCAGTTGCGCGGCATCGTGCTCGAGGAGGGCGCGCCGACCAGCCATGTCGTCATCGTCGCGCGCGCCATGGGCATTCCGGTCGCCGGCGGCGCCAAGGGCATGGTCGCCATGTCCGATTCGGGCGATGCGATCATCGTCGACGGGCTCGATGGACACGTTCATTTGCGCCCGCAGCCCGACGTCGAGGCGGCCTATGCCGAAAAGGTGCGCTTCCGCGCCCGCCGCCAGGCCGAGTACCGCGAACTGCGCGACCGCGTGGCGGTCAGCGCCGACGGCCAGCGCGTGACGCTCCTGATGAATGCCGGCCTGCTGGTCGACCTGCCCCAGCTCGATCAGTCCGGCGCCGAGGGCATAGGTCTGTTCCGCACCGAGCTGCAGTTCATGATTGCCGCCACCTTTCCACGCGCCGAGGCGCAGGAGCGGCTCTACCGATCGGTGCTCGAAGCCGCCGGCGACAGGCCGGTCACCTTCCGCACGCTCGACATCGGCGGCGACAAGGTGCTGCCCTATTTCCGCAACGCGCCCGACGAGGAGAACCCGGCTCTGGGCTGGCGCGCGGTCCGCCTCGCGCTCGACCGGCCCGGGCTTCTGCGTACCCAGGTGCGCGCGCTGCTCAAGGCGGCGTCGGGGCGCCAGCTGCGGCTGATGCTGCCGATGATCACCGAACTCGCCGAGATCGACCAGGCGCGCAGGATCATCATGCGCGAGGTCAAGCACCTGTCACGGTTCGGTCACGGCCTGCCGCTGGCGCTGCGGCTCGGCGCGATGCTAGAGGTGCCCTCTCTCCTGTTCGATCTGGACCGACTGATGGCGAGCGTCGATTTCGTCTCGATCGGCTCGAACGACCTGTTCCAGTTCATGCACGCCGCCGACCGGGGCAACGCGCTGATCGGCGGCCGCTTCGACACGCTGTCGCCGCCCTTCCTGCGCGCGCTGCGCGCCACCGCCCAGGCGGCCGAACGCCACGGCACGCCGCTGACGTTGTGCGGTGAGATGGCCGGTCGGCCGATCGAGGCGCTGGCCCTGGTCGCGCTCGGCATCACCAGCCTTTCGATGTCGCCGGCGGCGATCGGACCGGTCAAGGCCGCGATCCTGAAGGCCGACATCGGCGCTCTTCGTTCGCTGATCACCGCGCGCCTTGAAACCGGTGCCACCGACCACGATATCCATGCTGCGATCAGGGAATTCGTCGACACCAACGCCATTCCCGTTTGACAGCCGGCCAGCGGCCGCTATCAACCTCGACCATGCTCGATCTGCCAGCCGACAAGATGGACCAGATGGTCAAGCGCTTCGACATGCTCGAAGCACAGATGGCTGCCGGCCCCGACAGCGAGACCTATGTCCGGCTCGCCGCCGAATACTCCGAACTCGAGGAGATCACCGGCAAGATCCGGGCCTTTCGCGAGGCGAGCGCCGAGCGCGACGATCTTGAGGCGATGCTCGCCGACGACGCAACGGACGCCGAAATGCGCGCGCTGGCCGAGGAGGAAATGCAGGCGCTCGATGCGCGCATCGAACAACTCCGCGACGAGATCAGGCTCCTGCTGCTGCCGCGCGACGCCGCCGACGCCAAGAGCGCGATCCTCGAGATCCGCGCCGGAACCGGCGGGCTCGAAGCGGCATTGTTCGCCGGGGACCTGTTCCGCATGTATGAGCGGTATGCCGCCGTCCACGGCTGGAGCATCGAGATCATGTCGGCATCGGACGGCGATGCCGGCGGCTACAAGGAGATCATCGCAGAGGTGAAGGGCCGGGGCGTGTTCTCGAAACTGAAGTTCGAATCCGGCGTGCATCGGGTCCAGCGCGTACCCGAAACCGAGGCCGGCGGACGCATCCACACATCGGCGGCGACAGTTGCCGTGCTGCCCAAGGCCGAGGAGGTCGATATCGAGATCAGGAGCGAAGACGTCCGCGTCGACACGATGCGCGCCTCCGGCGCCGGCGGCCAGCACGTCAACACGACCGATTCGGCCGTGCGCGTGACCCACATTCCGACCGGGATCGTGGTCGTCCAGGCCGAGAAATCGCAGCATCAGAACCGCGCCCGCGCGATGGAAATCCTGCGCACGCGCCTGTTCGACGCCGAGCGGCAGAAAGCCGCCGAGGAACGTTCGGAAGCGCGGCGCCTGCAGGTCGGCTCGGGCGACCGCTCCGAACGCATCCGCACCTACAACTTCCCGCAGGGGCGGGTCACGGACCACAGGATCAACCTGACGCTTTACAAGCTCGACCGGGTGATGGAGGGCGAACTGGACGAGATCGTCGACGCGCTGATCGCCGACCACCAGGCGCGCCTTCTGACCGAAGAGGCGGCCCGGTGACATGACAGGCACGGCCACGCTGCAGGACGCCTATGACGACGCGGTCGCGCACCTGTCGCGCGCCGGCTCGCCGACGCCCGATCTCGATGCGACGCTTCTTGTCGAGCACACCACCGGCATGACCGCGCTCGACCGGCTGACAGGGCCGGAACGTGCGCTCAGCCCGCGCCAGCATCAGGCCCTGCGCACGGCCGTCGCCCGGCGCATGAACCACGAACCCGTGCACCGGATCATCGGCTGGCGCGAGTTCTACGGTCTGCCGCTGTCGCTGAACGGGCACACGCTGGTGCCCCGGCCGGACACCGAGGCGCTGGTCGACCTCGTCATTCCTTTCGTGCGCCGGCGCGTCGAAGCCAACGGGAAGTGCCGGGTGCTCGATCTTGGCACGGGAAGCGGAGCGATCGCGCTCGCCATCGTCAACCAGGTGCCCGGAGCGACCGCCATCGGCAGCGACATCTCGCTCGATGCGCTGGACATGGCCAGGCGCAACGCGCAGACGCTGGGGCTGTCGGATCGCTTCCAGCCACTGCACTCGAACTGGTTTTCGGACGTGCGCGGCCGGTTCGACCTGATCGTCTCCAATCCGCCCTACATTCCGACGGCGACGATCCCGACACTCGATCCGGACGTGCGCGACCACGACCCGCTCGCCGCGCTCGACGGCGGAACGGACGGGCTGAACGCCTACGGGACGATCGCCGCGCGTGCACTGCCGCATCTGGCCGAGGGCGGCCGGATCGCGGTCGAGATCGGCAAGGGCCAAAGGGCCGCCGTGGCAGGGCTTTTCGCTGCGGCCGGCCTCCAGGTCGATGCCAGCGCGCGTGACCTCGGCGGCGTGGAAAGGGCCGTTCTGTTCAGCGCCTGAGACGATTCTGACGCATATGCGAAAAAATACCTTGGCAATTTGTGCTTCGCTCGCTACCACTAGGCAAACGCGCCGACACCACAACTTGTCGGCAGTCAGGCAACCGACAGCGATAGAATTGATCCCGCAAGGCTCTTCGAGCCGGCGGCGCGCTGCACCGCCATCTTGTATCGCAGGGGCGATCTGAATCGATGAAGACCTGTCGCATGTGATGTGCTTGCCGCACCGCAGAGGCGATACGACCCGCGTCCACCCTTCCCGCTCGGCACGATGCCAACGACGAACGATACGCTGAAGAACCACAACAAGAGAGTTTGATGAGACCACAGCAACAAGGACGCCGCTCCCGCAATCGCGGAGGCGGTCGCCGCAACCAGAACCCGCTCCAGCGCAGCTACGAGAGCAACGGCCCGGACGTGAAGATCCGCGGAAACGCGCAGGTCATCGCCGACAAGTACGCCACGCTCGCACGCGATGCGCTTTCGTCGGGCGACAGCGTGATGGCGGAGAATTATCTCCAGCACGCCGAACACTATAACCGGATCATCCTCGCCGCCCAGCCCGCGCAGCAGCGCGATGACCGCGACGACCGTGATGATCGTGACGATGATGGCGACCAGAACGACGGCCAGCAGAGCGCCAACGGCGAGGATCGCCAGGCCCAGGGCTCGAAGGGCCAGGGCAGAAGGAACAAGGGCAAAAGGACCAGGGGTCCGACGACGGCCAGAACCAGGGCCGCCGCCAGCGCCGCCGCCGCGATCGCAACGACGAGGACGGCCAGCAGGACAGCGGCGAACGGGCCGCCCGGTCCGATTCCGGCGATGACGACGGCTCCGGCGGCGAATCGTCCGGCAGCGATGCCAGCGAGATGCCGCAGCCGGTGATCGAGGGCACGCCCGCCGAGGTGCGTCAGGAGCAGGCCGAACAGCAGGCCGCCGCCGACAAACCCAAGCGTGCGCGCCGGCCGCGCAAGAAGGCCGATGATGGGGAGACCGGCGGCCCGGACGAGGGGTCCGACCAGCAGGAGCGCCCGGTCGCGGCCGAATAGGCCGCCACGCCCGGTTCTTCAGCCAAGGCGGCCCCGGTGGCCGCCTTTTCTGTTTTTGTTCGTCCCGTCTTTGATTTGCCCATCGACCGTCCCCATATCGATTTCGAAAGGGTTCGCCGCCGTGCGGGGGCCCGTCATCGATTGGATTTCGTCATCGCTTTCGAGGGTGGCGAACAGATTGGAGACAGACGATGAATCTGGAGAACTATTCCGAACGGGTGCGTGGCTTCATCCAGTCGGCACAGACGCTTGCGCTGGGCTCGAGCCACCAGCAGTTCACGCCCGAGCATATCCTCGAGGTGCTGGTCGACGATCCCGAAGGCATGGCCGCCTCGCTGATCGAACGCGCCGGCGGCAACGCCAAGGACGTTCGTCTGGGCATAGAGAACGCGCTCAACGCGATGCCCAAGGTCGAAGGCGGCAACGGCCAGCTTTACCTCGCCCAGCCGCTCGCCAAGGTGTTCACCACCGCTGAGCAGATCGCCAAGAAGGCCGGCGACACCTACGTCACGGTCGAGCGCCTGCTGCTCGCGCTGGCGATGGAAAAATCGGCCAAGACGGCCGATATCCTGGCCAAGGCCGGCGTCACGCCGACCGCGCTTAATCAGGTCATCAACGACATCCGCAAGGGTCGCACCGCCGACACGGCGAGCGCCGAGAGCGGCTATGACGCGCTCAAGAAATATGCCCGCGACGTCACAGGCGACGCCCGCGAGGGCAAGCTCGACCCCGTGATCGGCCGCGACGACGAGATCCGCCGCACCATCCAGGTCCTGTCGCGCCGCACCAAGAACAATCCCGTGCTGATCGGCGAACCCGGGGTCGGCAAGACCGCCATCGCCGAGGGCCTTGCGCTGCGGATCGTCAATGGCGACGTTCCCGAAAGCCTGCGCGACAAGGAACTGATGGCGCTCGACATGGGCGCGTTGATCGCCGGCGCGAAATATCGCGGCGAGTTCGAGGAACGGCTGAAGGCCGTCCTGTCCGAGGTGCAGGCGGCCAACGGCAACATCATCCTGTTCATCGACGAGATGCACACGCTCGTCGGCGCCGGCAAGGCGGACGGCGCGATGGACGCCTCCAACCTGCTCAAGCCGGCGCTCGCCCGGGGTGAGTTGCACTGCGTCGGCGCGACCACGCTCGACGAGTACAGAAAGCACGTCGAAAAGGACGCCGCGCTCGCCCGCCGCTTCCAGCCGGTCTTCGTGGGCGAGCCGTCCGTCGAGGACACGGTCTCGATCCTGCGCGGCCTCAAGGAGAAGTACGAGCAGCACCACAAGGTGCGCGTGTCGGACTCCGCGCTGGTCGCGGCCGCGACCCTGTCGAACCGCTACATCACCGACCGCTTCCTGCCCGACAAGGCCATCGACCTCGTCGACGAGGCCGCGTCTCGCCTGCGCATGCAGGTCGATTCCAAGCCCGAGGCGCTCGACGAACTCGACCGCCGGATCATCCAGCTCAAGATCGAGCGCGAGGCGCTGAAGGTCGAAACCGACCAGGCATCGAAGGATCGGCTCGAGAACCTGGAGCGCGAGCTTGCCGGGCTCGAGGAGGAATCGGCACGTCTGACCGCCGCCTGGCAGGCCGAAAAGGAAAAGCTGGGCAACGCGGCCGAACTCAAGCGCGAGCTCGACGAGGCGCGCAACGAACTGGCCATCGCCCAGCGACAGGGCGAGTTCCAGCGCGCCGGCGAACTGGCCTATGGCCGCATTCCCGAGCTCGAAAAGAAGCTCGAACAGGCCGAGATGCGCGAGGAGACCGAGACGGCCTCGATGGTCGAGGAGACGGTGACGCCCGACCATGTCGCCCATATCGTCTCCCGCTGGACCGGCATTCCGGTCGACAAGATGCTCGAGGGCGAACGCGAGAAGCTGCTGCGCATGGAAGACGAGATCGCAACGCGCGTCGTTGGCCAGGGCGAGGCGGTGCAGGCCGTATCCAAGGCGGTGCGCCGCGCCCGCGCCGGGCTGCAGGACCCCAACCGGCCGATCGGCTCGTTCATCTTCCTGGGCCCGACCGGCGTCGGCAAGACCGAGCTGACCAAGGCGCTCGCCGACTTCCTGTTCGACGACGACCAGGCGATGGTCCGCATCGACATGAGCGAGTTCATGGAGAAGCACGCCGTCGCCCGGCTGATCGGCGCGCCGCCCGGATATGTCGGCTACGAGGAAGGCGGCGTGCTGACCGAGGCGGTCAGGCGCCGGCCCTACCAGGTGATCCTGTTCGACGAGATCGAAAAGGCCCATCCGGACGTGTTCAACGTGCTGCTGCAGGTGCTCGATGACGGACGCCTGACCGACGGCCAGGGCCACACGGTCGACTTCCGAAACACGGTCATCATCATGACCTCGAACCTGGGCGCCGAATATCTGGTCAATCTGGGCGAGGGGCAGCAGGTCGACACGGTGCGCGAGGACGTCATGAACGTGGTGCGCGCCTCGTTCCGGCCCGAGTTCCTGAACCGCGTCGACGAGATCATCCTGTTCCAGCGCCTGCAGAAGGCGGACATGGGCGCGATCGTCGACATCCAGCTCGAACGGCTCGAAAGGCTGCTCGCCGAGCGCAAGATCAGCCTTCGGCTCGACGAGGCCGCCCGCCAGTGGCTCGCCGACAAGGGCTACGACCCGGCCTATGGCGCAAGGCCGCTCAAGCGGGTCATCCAGAAGCAGGTGCAGGACCCGCTCGCCGAGAAGATCCTCGCCGGCGAGATCGCCGACGGCTCCGTCGTCAAGGTGCTCGAGGGCTCGGACCGGCTGAACTTCAAACCGGTCGCCGCGGCCAACGAGGACCGCGCCGAGGAAGAAGCGGCCTGATATCCTCATCGCCGATCCACCGATATGCGCGCGGGGACCCGGCTCCGCGCGCTTTTCGTTGAAACACGCACCGCCCGATGCGATAGACGGATCAGCGTTTCCGGGGACCCGTCTTGCTCGCGCCGATCTTCATCCGCCGATTTCCGGTCCGGCAGGCCCTTGTTGCCGCCTGCCTTTGCACCATGGTTCTTCCGGCAGCCGGCATGCCGCCGACGAGCGACGAGTTCGACCGGATCACGATCGGCGGAAGCCAGCTCTACCGTCCCGCGCCCGTCGCGCCCGTGCAGGCCGACCACCGCTCGATCGCCGCACTGCAGGTGCTGATGGACCGCATCGGAATTTCGCCCGGCGTCATCGACGGCCGCGACGCGGCCCGCCTGCATGGCGCATTCGCGCTGTTCGCCAAGACCGAAATCGGCGCGACCATCGCCGGCCCTGACGATGGCGCGGCCATCGAGGCGGCGCTCGCCGAAACGGGAGGGCCGGCCTTCGTCGACTACGCCATCACCGCCGCCGATGTCGCCGGCCCCTTCACGCCCGAAATTCCGACGCTCTACGTCCAGCAGGCCAGCCTGCGCGAAATCGGCTTTCGCGATCCGCGCGAGATGCTCGCCGAGCGGTTTCACATGGACGAGGCCTATCTGGCCGCGCTCAATCCGGACGCCGACTTCGGGCGCGCCGGAACGATCGTGCGCGTCGCCGCGCCCGGCCGCGATCTGCAGCGACGCGTCGCCCGCATCGAGGCCGACAAGGCGCGGCTTCAGGTGCGCGCCTATGATGGTCATGGCGAACTGGTCGCAGCCTACCCGGCATCGATCGGTTCGGCCGCGACGCCCTCGCCGACCGGCACCCACACCGTCCGCAACAAGGCGCAGAACCCCCGCTACACCTACGATCCGAGCGGCTCGGCGCAGCCCGGCCTTTCCGACGGGCTGGTCCTGCTGCCACCGGGACCGAACGGGCCCGTCGGCAATGCGTGGATCGGACTTTCCAAGCGCACCTACGGCATTCACGGCACCCCGGAACCGCGCGAGATCGGCGTCAGCGAGAGCGTCGGTTGCGTGCGGCTGACCAACTGGGATGCGCTCGAACTGGCGCGGCTCGTGCGCCGTGGCGTCCCGGTCACATTCATCGACTGAAACGTGCCGGCACGCTCGCATGCCGCGACGCGCCGGTGTACATTGCAGCGCACAATGGGCACATTGGCCCACCAGAACAAAGACGGGATGGCGGCATGATCGAGGAACTCGAAACGATCGGCGTGATCGGCGCCGGACAGATGGGCAGGGGAATCGCGCAGGTCTCGGCCGGGGCCGGCTGCAGGGTGATCCTGTCGGACGTGTCCGTCGAAGCCGCGCAGGCGGGCCTCGACAAGGTCGCTGACGGCACCGGCAAGCAGGTCGAGGCGGGACGCATGGAGGCGGCCGACCGCGACGCGCTGCTGGCCCGCATCTCCGTGGCGGCCGGCATGGAAGGCCTGTCCGATTGCGATCTGGTGATCGAGGCGGCGAGCGAGAACGAACAGGTCAAGCGCGCCATCTTCGCCGAGCTGTGCCCGGCGCTGAAGCCCGAGGCGATGATCGCGTCCAACACCTCGTCGATCTCGATCACACGACTTGCCGCCGCCACCGACCGGCCCGAGCGCTTCATGGGTATCCACTTCATGAACCCGGTGCCGCGCATGAAGCTGGTCGAACTTGTGCGCGGCATCGCCACCGCCGATGCGACCTTCGAACTGGCCCGGGCCTATGTCGACCGGCTCGGCAAGACCGCCACCGTGTCGGAGGACTTCCCGGCCTTCATCGTCAACCGCATCCTGCTGCCGATGATCA
The DNA here is from genome assembly GCF_004331955.1 of Roseitalea porphyridii. Classification (NCBI taxonomy): domain Bacteria; kingdom Pseudomonadati; phylum Pseudomonadota; class Alphaproteobacteria; order Hyphomicrobiales; family Ahrensiaceae; genus Roseitalea; species Roseitalea porphyridii. The sequence goes on from NZ_CP036532.1 coordinate 3,229,954, forward strand.
ACGAGGCGATCTACACGCTCTATGAGGGCGTCGGCTCGGTGGAGGCGATCGATACGGCGATGAAGCTCGGCGCCAACCACCCGATGGGACCGCTGGAACTGGCCGACTTCATCGGGCTCGACACGTGCCTGTCGATCATGCAGGTGCTGCATGACGGACTGGCCGACTCCAAGTACCGGCCCTGCCCGCTGCTGGTCAAATATGTCGAGGCCGGCTGGCTCGGCCGCAAGACCGGACGCGGCTTCTACGACTATCGCGGCGAAACGCCGGTCCCGACGCGGTAAGTGGTCACTTACGAAAAGATCAGTAGAGCGGCGAGACGCTGCCGTCGGCCAGATCCGGCCGCTGCGGCACGCCGGCCGAGCCGAGCGTGCGCAGGCCGGCCAGTCCCCGCGTGACGGCGCCGCGCAGCGGACCCTGGCGCGAGGGCCGCGCGGCAGCCGGCGGCACATGCCGCTGACGGGTGGGCTGAGGAAAGGCGATGACGCTCGATGAGGCGGACGGCACGGTCATGTCTGGCTCCGGTTCGTTGTCCTCCCGAACGCCTGCCATCGTACGCGACATGAGGGCCGTTTCAAGGCGAATTTGTGCGCCGCACAAAATTTCGTCCGTGTGTCACGAAGAGGCCTGCGGCGGAAGCAGGGACACCGTTCCGCCGATGGGGCATTGACGGCGGAACGGCGTTCCCACACCGGGAAGACGGCCCGCCATGGTCCTAGCAGGCAACCGGCCGCGTCTTGGTGCCATGCGACGGCGCGCCGGTATGTGACGGGTCGCACAGCGCGCGCCGCAATTGACCGCCGGCGCACCCGGGTCTAAAAGGACGCTTCCGTGGTGATTTGGCCGGTCGGCTTGCAGCCACGTTAAACAACTCGCTAAAGGACCGCGACGATCAGGGACCGGCAGCGAGTTTTCGCCGCCGGTTTTTTGTTTCGAGAGTTCAGCCATGCCCATCAGGATCCCCGACGCCCTGCCCGCCCGCGACACGCTGCAGGCCGAGGGCGTGATGATCATGGACGAGAAGACCGCCACCAGGCAGGACATCAGGCCGCTGCAGATCGGCCTGCTCAACCTTATGCCCAACAAGATCAAGACCGAGACACAGATCGCCCGGCTTGTCGGCTCGACGCCATTGCAGGTCGAACTCACGCTCGTCCGGATCGGCAATCACCGGTCCAGGAACACCTCCGAGGATCATCTGATCTCGTTCTACAAGACGTGGGAGGAGGTGAAGGACCGCAAGTTCGACGGGTTCATCATCACCGGCGCGCCGATCGAGACGCTCCCGTTCGAGGACGTGACCTACTGGGACGAACTCGAGGCGATCCTCGACTGGACGACGACCAACGTCCACTCCTCGTTCTTCATCTGCTGGGGTGCGATGGCCGCCGCCTGGCACTTCCACCGCGTGCCCAAGCATACGCTGCCCAGAAAGGCGTTCGGCGTCTACCGGCACCGGAACCTCAATCCGGCCTCGCCCTATCTGGCCGGCTTTTCCGACGACTTCCAGATTTCCGTGTCGCGCTGGACCGAGGTCCGCCGGAACGAGCTGCCGGCCAACGGCGCGCTGGAGGTGCTCATGGAGTCCGACCAGACCGGCCTGTGCCTGCTGCATGAGGCGTTCGCCAACCGTCTCTACATCTTCAACCACATCGAGTACGACTCGACGACGCTCGCCGAGGAGTATTTCCGCGACGTCAAGTCGGGCGTGCCGATCGAAGTGCCCCACAACTATTTCCCCGACGACAATCCGGACAAGGCACCGCTGAACCGCTGGCGCAGCCACGCTTTCCTGCTGTTCGGCAACTGGATCAATCAGGTCTACCAGACCACCGCCTACGATCTCGAGCGGATCGGCGAGGACAGGGTGAAGGGCGATGACGCTCACCATTCGGCCGCTTGAAGCCGGCGATCACGAGGCCTGGCGCGTTCTTTGGACCGCCTATCTCGAATTCTACGGGACGACGGTTTCCGAGGATGTCTACGCGTCGACATGGACGCGGCTTCTGGGAAGCGAGCCGTACGATCCGAACGGGCTGCTCGCCCTTTCGGGCGCAACGCCCGTGGGGCTGGTGCACTATATCTATCACCGCCACTGCTGGAGAGTGGAGAACGTGTGCTACCTCCAGGACCTCTACGCCGACCCGTCGGTGCGCGGCACCGGCGTCGGCCGCGCGCTGATCGAGGCGGTTTATCAGGAGGCCGACGCGGCGGGCTGCCCGTCGGTCTACTGGATGACGCAGGACTTCAACGAGACCGCCCGCCGGCTCTATGACCGCGTGGCAACGCTCACGCCCTTCATCAAGTACCAGCGCTGAGCAGGCCGATCCGCACCGGGCGGCTTGGCATCGATAGCCACGGCGCCTATCTGCACGCTGAAAGCAAAGACCGGGGAGCGCCGACAATGTCCGCAGAGCCGAACAAGGCCGCCATCGAGGAAACGCTGCGCCGCATCGCGCTTCCGGACGGCCGCAACCTGGTCGAGGCGGGCATGATTTCGGACATCTTCATCGCCGACGGCAAGGTGTTCTTCTCGCTCAACTGCGATGCCGAGGAGGCGCAAAGGTTCGAGCCGGTGCGCCAGGCCGCGCAGCAGGCGGTCACCGCGATGGACGGCGTCAGAAGCGCCATGGTCGCGCTGACCGCCGAGAGGAAGGCCGGCGGCGCGGCTCCCCGGCCAAGGCCCGCGCCGTCGCCGCAACCGCAACCGGCTGCCGGCGGACGTCGCCCGGTCACCGATCGTCCCAAAGCCAATGTCGCAGGCGTCAAGCACATCATCGCCGTCGCCTCGGGCAAGGGCGGGGTCGGCAAGTCGACCACCGCGCTCAACCTGGCGCTCGGCCTTCAGGCGGCCGGCCTCAAGGCCGGCATCCTGGATGCAGACATCTACGGCCCCTCCCTGCCGCGCCTGACCGGCCTGCGCGATGCCAAGCCGCAGCAGCTCGAGGACCGCATCCTCAAGCCGCTCGAAAAGTTCGGCCTCCAGATCATGTCGATCGGCTTCCTGGTCGAGGAGGAAACGCCGATGATCTGGCGCGGCCCGATGGTCGTCTCGGCGATCACGCAATTGCTGCGCGAGGTGGCATGGACCGATCTCGACGTTCTCGTCGTCGACATGCCGCCGGGCACCGGCGACGCCCAGCTCACCATGGCCCAGAACGTGCCGCTGTCCGGCGCGGTGATCGTGTCGACGCCGCAGGACCTTGCGCTGATCGATGCGCGCAAGGGGCTGAAGATGTTCGAGAAGGTCAACGTGCCGGTGCTCGGCATCGTCGAGAACATGAGCTATTTCATCGCCCCGGACACGGGCCAGCGCTACGACATTTTTGGCCATGGCGGCGCCAGGGACGAGGCCGAGCGCCTGGGCGTGCCGTTTCTCGGCGAGGTGCCGCTGGTCATGGCGATCCGCGAGACTTCGGACGCCGGCACGCCGATCACGGTCTCCGAGCCGGACGGTCCGCACGCGGCGGTCTATCAGGCGATCGGCGCCCGGATCGCCGAAAGCCTTGCCGAAGGCACCGCGGCACGCCCGGCCCCCGCGATCGTCTTCGAATAGGCCACACATGGCGGACCGGCCGGTGCCGCATCGCGCCCGCATGGTCAGCCGCGCTGCATGACCTTGATCGAATTGCCGTCCGGATCGGTGAACTCAAGCGAGCGGCTGCCATCGTCATTGTCGTGGATCGCCGCATCGGGCGCCGCGCGGCGCACCGTCGAAAGAAGTTCGTCGAGACGGTCGTGCGACAGGTGGAAATCGACGCTGCCGCCCGGCGACCGGTCGCCGCCGCCCCGGCCGGGCACGTAGAGCGCGATCGCGACGCTGGCGCCGTCGAGCTGCGCCCAGCCATATTCGGCCGCGACGAACCGTGCGGCGAGGCCGAGCGCCTCCTCATAGAAGGCGACGGCGTGATCGATATCCGTGACGGGAACCTTGAGCAGAGCCACACCGAGCATCGGTCACGCGATCCTTTCAAAGAAGGTGATCAGGTTGCCGTCGAGATCGAGAATCGCGAACTCGCGCAAGCCATAGGGCTTGTCGATCAGTGCCCCGTTCGGGTGAAGAACGCCCGCTTCCCGATAGCGCGCGCATAGTGCATCGGTGTCGGTCACGTGGACGCGGCAACTCGCGGTTCCCGCGATGAACGTCTCAGCACCCGACACCACCGGCCTGTCCCCGTCGCGCCCGCGCCAGCTCTCGTCCGTGGCCGCCCACAGGTGGATGGCGACCCGGTCGCGCACGACGATCGCATAGCCTGGATCGACGTGATCGACGGCAAAGCCCAGGCGATCGCGATAGAAAAGGGCCGCCTTGTGCGTGTCGTGGACAGGCAGAACCGGCACCGCCGCAGTCAGGGCCGGGCTCATGACCGCGCCGCGCCTTTGCGCGCCAGCAGCACCGACGCATGGTCGCATGCGGGGTCTTCGGCGACGAAGCGGACGACCCGCATGCCCAGTTCGCCAAGTCGCCTTTCATAATCGGTCGGCGACAGGCTGGCATGATAGACCGGCTCGCCGGCGCCGCAGCCCGCATCGAGTACGGTCGGTCTGTCCGGCAGCAGGGCGAGGAACCGGTCGAGCCACGGGCGCTCGAACAGCGTTCGCGAGCGCTCCTCGTCATACCGAAGGCCGCTGCGCGCGTAGACGTCCCGGGTTCGCCGTGCCAGTGCCGCAAGATCGCTCATCGGCGTGCCAGCCGGTCGTGGTTCGCGCGCGTCATGACATAGCGCACGCCGCTCATGTCCCGATGGGCGAACGGTCCCGCGGTGGCTTCGCGGACGACACCGCCTTCCTTCTCAAATCCCAGCCGCTCGAACAGCGCCACCGAGGCGCCGTTCTCGCGCACGGTGTCGGCGTGCAGCACCTTCGCGCCGCAGCGCTCGAAAAGGTGCGCCATCAGCGCATCCATGGCCGCGCGCGCATGGCCGCGGCCGCGCGCCTCGGGCAGCAGCGTGACGAAGACCTCAACCGCGCCATTGCCCGTGTCGGCACCACCCGCCGCGCCTAGATATTCATCGGTCGCCCGATCGGCGATCGTCAGCGACAGGATCGGTACTTCGGTCTCGTAACTGGCGATCACCGCATCGATCATCGCCGCCGCGCCCTCGGGCGTCTTCTGTTCTTCCGTGAACGCCATGAAGCGGGTCGAGGCGGGGTCGGTGACGAAGCGCTGGAAGGCTGCAATGTCGGATCGCGTGTGCGGACGCAGCCGCACCGGGCCTGCCGCGATCTCGTCGGGCACGACCATCATGATCGCGTCCCAATCCGGCGATTCCGCACCGCGCCGGGTCGGCCGGAAAATGTCCTCGATCCGCGCCGAAAACACCCGGGCGATGTCGAAGGCGAGCCGCAGCCCGGGCTCGTAACGGCCGTTCTCGATGGCGTTGATGGTCTGCCGCGATACGCCAAGCAATTCCCCCAGATTGGCCTGCGTGAGACCGCGCGCCTTGCGCATCGACCGGACGCGGTTGTCGATCTTTTCGTCATCGCTCATGCGCGTGTTCCGGGAAGCAGCGCCACGCCGTCCATCCCGCCATGCCGGCCCGTCATAGCGCGGACTGCCGCAAAATGTAAAGCTTGCTTTCCATTTTCTTCCTGTGTTGGTTCGCGTGGTCAACAATCTGCATTGTCCGTCGCCACCCGACACCGCGGCCGGGGTGCCGCTCGGGCGCTTCATCGGGAAAGGGAGTCGTCAGCCTGACCCGACCATTGCAGTCGTGCCCCGCACGATCAGCTTGGTCGGAAGGATCTTCGTCGTGACGGGCGCATCGGGATCGTCCACCCTGCGCAGCAGAAGCTGCGCCGCCTCCGCGCCGATCGCGCGCTTTTCGAGCCGGATCGTGGTCAGGTCGATGGCGCGAATGCCTGCAAGTTCGATATCGTCGAGGCCCACCACCGATATGTCCCGCGGAACGTTCAGGCCGCGTTCGGTGAGCCGCTGGATCAGGCCGATCGCGCTCATGTCGTTGCTTGCGAAAATGCAGGTCGGCTTCTCGGGAAGCCCCGCATAGAAGCCGGCCGCCTCCAGCCCCGCCTCGAACGTGTATCGGCCCTCGTAGACAAGACTGTCCACTTCGAGCAGCCCGAGTTCGGCGGCGGCCTGCCGCGTCCAGTCGCTCGCGCGCCGAACTCGAGCCGAGCGGCCCGGTGATATAGCCCACGCGCTTGTGGCCAAGCTTGGCGACGTAGTTGAGCGCCTCGCGAATGCCGCCGCTGTTGTCCGAGCCGACATAGTCGAGATCGAGCCCCGGCGTCCGCCGCTGAATGAGCACCGCAGGCACCTCGCCCTTCAGCATCTCGGCCACCCGTTCATCGTCCAGATGCTGCGAGATCAGCACGAGACCGTCCACCGCCCGGTCGATAAGGGCGTGCATGGCGGCGACCTGTCGTTCGAGATCGCCGTCGGTGTTCGCCAGCAGGATGGTGCAGCCCGCCCGGTTGACCACGTCCTCGACGCCGCGCACGAAGGCCGAAGCCGACGGGTTGGCCACGTCTTCGATCAGAACGCCGATCGCATAGCTGCGCTGCGAGCGCAGCGACCGTGCGACGACCGAGGCTCGGTAGCCGATCTTCTCGGCGGTCTCGACGACATAGTCCCGGGTCTCGGGCTTGACGAGGGACTTGCCGGCCAGCGCGTTGGAGACCGTCGACAGCGCAAGTCCGGTCTCTCGCGCCACATCTCTCAGTGTCACCCGTTTGCGAATCGGCACAAATCCCTTCCCAGCCGGCCCGTCGGCTCACCGGCGATCGCCGGTCCATGCAGACTAGAGCGTTCTGTCATCAGATTGAACCATTGTGCCGGACGAACGACCCCGATGAAGCCGACGCCGAACCGCTATCCATGCGACCGGGCGTCATATCGCCCCCTTCTGCCGCAGATCGGCGATGGTGCCGTCATCATAGTCCAGCCAGTCCGCCAGCACTTCGTCGGTGTGCTGGCCGACGACCGGCGGCGCATGACGCACCGTGCCCGGCGTCTCGGAAAGGCGAAGCGGGATGCCGGCCATGCTGAGCGTCCCGTAGGCCGGATTGGACACCTTCATGATCTGGTCGCGCGCGCGCAGCTGCTCGTTCGAGAAGATCTCGCCGATACTGTCGACCCGTGCGCAGGGAATACCCGCCGCGTCCATCGCTTCCAGAACCGCGTCCGCGCCACGCTCGGCTGTCCATGCCGAGACGATCGCCTCGACCTCCTCGATCCGTTCCATGCGTGCCGCGTTCGTCGCAAAGCGCTCGTCCTCGAGCAGATGCTCCTGGCCGACCGCCCGCGCGAAACGCGGAAACAGGCTGTCGCTGCCCGCATTGATGTGGACCCAGCGCCCGTCGCTGCACTGAAAGTTGGCCGCCGGCGTCGAATAGCGATCGCGGCTTCCCACCCGGCTGAGCTCCCGGCCCGTCAGGGCGAATTCGGGCAGCGCGGTCATCAGCAGCGAGATCGAGCAGTCGAGCATCGCCAGATCGACCAGTTGCCCCTTTCCTGTCTCGTGCCGCGCCTCGATCGCCGAGAGCGCGCCGATGCAGGCATAAAGCGAGGTGACATAGTCGACGATGAAGGTGCCGGCGGGCATCGGCGCGCCGCCTTCCTGACCGGTCAGTTCCATCAGGCCGCCGCCGGCCTGGGCAATCGCGTCGAAACAGGGCTTGTGGCTCCACGGCCCGGTCTGTCCGTAGCCGGAGATGCGGACCAGCACGAGCCGCTCGTTGATCGCGCGCAGGCTCTCCCAGTCGCAGTTCATCTTTTCGAGCGTGCCCGGCCGGAAGTTCTCGATGACGATGTCGGCCTCGGCCACAAGTTCGCGCAGAAGCTTCTGGCCTTCCTCGCTGCGGAAGTTGAGCGTCATCGCGCGCTTGTTGCGGTTGTAGACGAGCGTGTAGATGCCCTGATCGCCGATTTTTGGCGGCAGCAGCCGGGTCTCCTCGCCGCGGCCGGGGCTCTCCACCTTGACCACGTCGGCGCCCATGTCGCCCAGGATCATGCCGCAGTTCGGCCCCGCGATGTACCGCGACAGGTCAAGGACCTTCAGATTGCTCAGCGCTTGCATTTGTCACCTTGTCGGGATCGCCCGGTGCGCGACAACGTCGTCCGCACGGGTCTATCGGTTGAACACCAGGCTCGGCACCCAGGTGATCGCCTCGGGCACGAACATCAGGAAGATGCATACGAGCAGTTGGGCGCCCACGAACCAGCTGACCGTGCCGATCGCGCGCGACAGCGGGATCTGCGCGATGCTGCAGCCGATCAGCAGCAATGTGCCGACCGGCGGCGTGCAGGCGCCCAGCAGCGAGACCATCACGATGATCACGCCGTAGTGGATCGGGTCGAAGCCCAGCGTGACCCCGATCGCCGCCAGCGGCGCGGCAAACATGATCAGGATCGCGGTCACGTCGAGCACGAGGCCCAGGATGAAAAGCAGCAGCAGGATCAGCGTAAGCTGGATGTAGCGGTTCTCGCTGACGAGCTGGATGTTGCCCAGCAGCCAGTCCTGGAAGTCGTTCCGGGTCAGGATGTCCGAGAACAGGGTCGAGAACGCGATGATCGCCATGACGACCGCCGTCAGCAGCGCGCTGCGATAGGCGGCCTCGTAGATCTTCGACCAGTTCAGGGTCCGGTAGAAGAAGACGCCCGCGATCAACGCGCAGGCCACGGCCAGCACGCCCGCTTCGGTCGGGGTGGCAAACCCGCCGACGATGCCGCCGACGATGATCAGCGGAATGATCAGCGCGATCGACGCGCCGCGGAAGGCGACCAGCAGTTCCTTCCAGTAGGGATCGTCGCTGTGGCCGTCGATGTCGGAGACGCGGAAATCGTATCCCCGCGCCCGCCCAACCAGATAGGCGACGAGCATAAGCACGGCGGCGAAGATGAACCCCGGCACGATGCCGCCGAGGAAAAGCTGGCCGACCGACAGGTTCGTCAACGATCCGTAGATCACCATCAGGATGCTGGGCGGGATGAGCGCGCCGATCGTGCCGGACGTCGCGGTGATCGCGACTGCGTAGTCGGCGTCGTAGCCGGCCTTCTTCATCGACGGAATCAGAAGCGAGCCCATCGCCGCGCTGTCGGCGGTGATCGATCCGGAGACGCCGGCGAACAGCATGCTCGAAAGGATGTTCACATAGGCGAGCCCGACCCTGAAGAAGCGACCGACGAGGACGTCGGCGAACCGGATGATCCGCGCGGTCAGGCCGCTGGCCGTGGTGATCTCTCCGGCAAAGATGAAGAACGGGATCGCCAGCAGCGTGAACGAGTCGATGCCGGCAAAGAACTTGGAGGTGACAACATAGGGGATCATCGTCGGATCGACGAAGATGATGATCAGCGAGGACAGGCCGATCGCGAACGCGATCGGCATGCCGAGGGCCAGCAGTCCGAAGAACAGCACGAAGAGGGCGGTGATCATCATTGCGCTTCACCCTCTGCGTTCCTGCCCTGCCTGAAGACGCGCACCAGCGCGATCAGGCTGTGGACGAAGATCAGGGCGCCGCTGATCGGAATGCCGACATAGACATAGGACATCGGCACCTGCATCGCGGCCGAAAGCTGGCCGAAGTTCCACGTGATCATCTGGATCCCGTAATTGATCATGACACCGGCCAGCAGCATCATCCCGGCATAGGTCGCAACGGCGGCCGCGCGGCGCACCATCAGCGGGTAGGCATCGGAAATGATGGTCAGGCTGAAGTGCAGCCCCAGATGGAGCGCCGCTCCGATCCCGAGGCACGTCATCCAGAAATTGAGATAGCGGGTCGCCTCTCCGGCCCAGTACAGGCTGGGCAGGACCGGGAACATGCGGGCGAGCGTCGCCGCCAGCGTAATGACCGTCATCGCCAGGAAAAGCAGGACGATGATCGGCTTGAGGACCTTAACGACGTACGACAATGCTGCACCTTCCGGCTTATGTCGGCACCACGCCCCCACGGCGTATCCCGCCATGCCGGCGGGTTCGGACACGGCGGGCCGCCTTGGCGACCCGCCGCGCCGCATTCTGCTTACTGTGCGTCCAGAACCTCACGGATGCCGTTCAGCAGATCGACCGCATCGGCGCCGATGCTCTGGGCGAACTCCTCGGAGAACGGCTTGAGCGTCTCGCGGAACTTCTCCGCTTCGCCCGGCGCCAGTTCGACCACCGTCAGCCCCTGCTCCTTCATCGTGTTCATGACCTCTTCGTTGGAGGCGAGCACGTCCTCGAGCATGATGTCGGTGGAACGGCGACCGGCGCCACGCAGGACCTCCTGGTACTCCTCCGGCAGGCTCTCGAACAGGTCCAGATTGATGGCCAGATAGCACGGATTGACGATGTGCTCGGTCTGTACGTAGTACGGCGCCACCTCGAAGAACTTGTTGTTGTAGGTGGTGCTCGGCCCGGACTCCATGCCGTCGGCCACGCCCGTCTGAAGCGAGGTATAGGCCTCGGTGAAAGCGGTCGGCGTCGGCACCGCGCCCAGGGCACGCGCCATGCCCACATAGAGCGGCGCTTCGGGAATGCGCAGCTTGTAGTTCTGCAGCTCTTCCAGCGTGTTGAACGATTCGACCGAGTTGATGCTGCGTGGTCCCTCGTAGCCGAAGCCCAGGATCTCGTAGCCGCGATCGTTGGCGAGCGCGTTGATGTCGTCGACGAGCGCCCAGGTGACCGTGTTGATGTCGCGGGTTTCGGGGTAAAGGAACGGCAGCTCCAGCATGTACAGTTCCTGGATGAACCGTCCCAGGCCGCCGCCGCCGCTCATGACCATCTCGAGCGAGCCGCGCCGCACCGCTTCGGAGGCTTCCCGCTCGTTGCCGAGCTGGTTGTTGCAGAACACCTCGACCTGAACGTCGCCATCGGTTCCCTCTTCCACGAACTTGGCGAAGTTGTGCGTCTGCACGCACATCGGATGGTTCTCCGGATAGAGGTTGGAGAGCCGGAAATTGTAGCTCTGGGCAGACGCCGCCATCGACGAACCGGCGAGCACGACCGAGGCCAGCGCGGCCTTCATCATGGTCCTGAGATGTTTGTGTTTGCGATTTGGCATTTCGTTTCTCCTCTCTTGCTGAAGTCCTGGGACATCGTCCCGCACCCGTTGCGCCGGCCCCGCCGGCGGCGCCTCAGCGCTGGCCGGCTGCGCCATCGCGCAAGCTCATGATCTTGGTGAATTCCCGCCGGCCCTGGTCGCGGGTCCGGACGGCACCGTGCAGCTCGCCCAGCCGACCGCCGTCAGCTTGTCGTCGGAGCGGCGCCGGACCCAGACATCGAGTTCGACCTTGGTGCCTTCCGGTGAACGGGTGACGTCGGTGACCAGCGCCTGCACGCTGATCGGCTCGAAGACCTCGAGCGTGTTGATGAACTTGATCCGCATCCAGCCGCGGGTCAGCCAGTGCTGACCGAACGCCTGCGTCAGATATTCTCCGATCACCCCGACCTGCTGCTGGCCCTGCACGATCGGCATGCGCAGCGCGCCCTGACGCGCGACGGTGTAGTCGCTGTGAATGTTGCGGACGAACTCGCCGATCCGCGAGAAGACCGCGGCCTGCTCGGCGGTGATGACCTTGTCGAGCGGCGCCAGCACGTCACCGGTCCGGACGCCGGCTTCTATCCGGTCGACCTTTCTCGCATCGGCCGGCACTTCGCCCGTCACCTTGCGGTCGGGCGTGCCGCTGCCCCGCCCGGCGATCGCGCCCGGCACGGTCCGAAGGATCTCGACACCCCTGTGACGGATGATCGAGCGGCCATCCTCGCCGATCGCCTGGGCTTCCATGATGACGTAGCCCTGCCCCCGGCGCTCGTAGGCCTCCACATAGGACCCCGACAGCGTCACCTTCTCACCGAGGAAGACGGGGCTGTCGAACCACATCTGCTCCTCGGTGTGGAAGCCGACCGTTCGCGACCCGGCATAGACCAGCGTGAACAATTGCAGCAGATCGTTGCCGAGCAGGCAGGCATGGCCGATCCGGCGGCCATCGAACGGGCTCTCCTGCAGAGTCCACGGATTGTAGTCGTTCTGCGTGAACGCGAACCGCTTGATCTTGTGGTCGTCGACCGTGATCGTGACAGGACCGAATTGCTCGGGAATTGCGAGGTTTTCGAACACCGGTTCCTTGAGCCCGGCTTCCAGATCCTCGGTGTGCGCCGCCCTGCGCGGATCGGTCAGGTCGCGCCAGGGATCGGGCAGGTTGGCATCGGTCTGGTCCGGCGAGGCGCCGGGCTTCTTGTCACTGAGCATCGATCGTCTCCACATCGTCGAGCAGCAGCGCCGCTGCCAGCATCCCCGGATCGTCGGCATCCGTGCTGCGCTCGGGGAACATGCGCGCGCGGCCGATCCGGCAGGGCCTGCCGCGAAAGTCTTCGAGCGCCGCTCGTGCCGCCCTGGCCGCCGTCGCTTCGGTGGCGGGACCTGTCCTCAGGGCTTCGGCGACGGCCCGGAGACTGTCGAGAACGGTCTTGTCGCCGGCGCTGGCCTTCCCCCGCTCGGCGACCGCATCGGCCATCGCCGCAGTGACGTCGGCCATGTCATCGGCAGCAAGAGCGCCGCCTCTGGAACCCGCCTGTCTTGCAAGCGTCATCAGCGCGGTGGCGACGAGGGTTCCAAGGCTCGATCCGGTTTCTTTCATGGTCGCCTGGGCGAGCCGCCTGGCCGCGCCCGGCAGATCGTCCGACTGCCGCGCGTCGGCGGCGACCATCGCCGCGAGGATTCGCTTCAGCATGGAACCGGTATCGCCATCGCCAAGCCTGGCGTCGGCAGCGTTCAGCGCCTGCTCATGCCGCGCCGATGCGGTGTCCAGACGCTCGATGAAATCCGCCAGGTCGGCAGCTGAGATCGTCATGGCGACACCGTCCAGAACGGGCACGAGGCCGGCGCTGCCATCAGCGCTTCGAGTTCCTCGTCGAGCACCATCAGCGACAGCGACGCGCCGGCCATTTCCATCGACGTGACGTAGTTTCCGATCATCGGGGTGACGGGCGTGACCTCGGCCTGACCGAGCCGACGGGCGATCTGACGCCAGACGATCAGCAGTTCCTCGAGCGGGGTCGCGCCAAGCCCGTTGACGAGTGCTGCGACCCGGGCTCCTGGCCGGAGTGGAAGCTCGGCCGCAAGGCGCTCGTACATGATGTCGGCAACCGCGTCGGCGGTCGCAAGCGCCGCGCGCGAGATGCCCGGCTCGCCATGGATACCCATGCCCACCTCCATCTCGTCATCGCCGATCCGGAAATTCGGCTCTGACGCCGTCGGTACGCGGCAGGGCGAAAGCGCCACGCCGATCGAGCGGGTGTTTTCCGCCGCCCTGCGGACGACGCCGGCAACCTCGGAAAGGTCGCGGCCCGCCTCGGCCGCCGCGCCTGCGATCTTGTAGAGAAAGACGATCCCTGCGACGCCACGGCGCTTTTCCGCCTCGTCGGGCGCCGCGCTCGCCACATCGTCGGCGCCGAGCACCGTCGCGCATTCGATGCCGTCGGCGGATGCCATCTCGCCCGCCATGTCGAAGTTCATCCGGTCGCCACCATAGTTGCCGTAAAGGCAAAGCACGCCGGCACCCCGGTCGGCAGCCTTGATGGCGTCGATGCACGACTGCACGCTCGGCCCCTCGAACACGTTGCCGACCGCGCACGCATCAAGCAGCCCCTCGCCGACATAGCCGGTGAACAGCGGCAGATGGCCCGAACCGCCGCCCGTCGCGATGCCGACCTTGCCGTCGCGAGCGGGCTGCGCGCGTGCGACGCAGCGGCCGCTCTCGCCGCCCAGCGACAGGCCGGGAAAGGCCGCCACGAGCCCTTCCAGCATCTCGTCGACGTAGCGCGCCGGGTCGTTGATCAGCTTCTTCATCTTGCGTTCCGGGTCCCGCATTGATCAGTAGTTCAGCCGTTCGTTGCCTTCGAAGATCGTCACCGGCGGATAGGCGTGCTCGTCGGTCACGACATCGATGACGGTGGTGATCTCCGCGGAAAGGGCTGCCTCGAGTGCCGGAAGGAACGCCTCGGGCGTTTCGACGCGGACACCTTCAACACCGCAGGCTCTCGCGATAGAGGCGTGGTCGACGGGGGAAAAATCCACCACGTCGGAGTGATCGCCCCAGATCACCTTCTCGGCATGCTTCTGATAGCCGAGGATCTGGTTGTTCAGCACGATCAGCACGACCGGCAGGCCCATGCGCCGGGATGTCTCCAGCTCCGACCAGACATGGGCGAACCCGCCATCGCCGACCAGGCCGACGACGCGCGCGTCCGGGCGGGCGGCCTTGGCGCCCAGCGCATAGGGCAGACCCCAGCCAAGGCCGGCAAGACCGCGCGGCGTCAGGATGCGCTGACCCGGCCGCTGCACCTCGAGAAAGTTGGCGACCCAGATCGACGAATAGCTCGCATCGGCCACGACGATGTCGTTCGGCTCAAGGACCGCGCCGAGATCGCGCATCATCCTCTCCGGACGCACCGGCGACTGATCCATGTCGACCACCTGCGCCATTTCGTCGGCATGCGCGCGCAGACCATCGGCGATCTGCGCCTCCACCTGAGGCCGTGCCCCGTGACGAGCCGAGAGGTCGCGCGTTGCCAGTTCCGCCGTGAGCGCTTCGATGGCGAGCCTGGCGTCGGCGACGATCCGCACTTCGGCCTCGTAGTTCCGGCCGATCTCTTCGGGATCGATGTCGATATGGATGTAGCGCGCACCCGACGGGTAGAGCTTCCAGCTGTCGGTGCCGTTCTGGTTGGTCCGGTTGCCGATCAGCAGCACCACGTCGGCCTTTTCGACCATGGGGCGCAGGAACTTGCAGCGGCCGCGCGTGCCCATGTAGTAGCCGACCGGACCGAGCGTCAGCGGATGGCGTTCGGACACCGCGCCCTTGCCCATCGTCGTCGTGGCGACGGGCAGCGAAGCGGTCTCCTGCAGGGCGGCAAGCGCTTCGCAGGCGTCCGAAACGTGCACGCCGCCGCCGGCGATCACCAGCGGGTTGCGGGCGCCGACAAGAAGATCGGCCGCTTTGGCGATCGCGTCGGCATCGGGTCCGACACGGTCGAGGGGAAACCGGCCGAGGCTCGCCTGCCGCTGGGGTTCACTTCGGCCGACGGCCTCGTCGAACAGGTCGATCGGCACGATCAGGACGGCCGGGCCAGCCCGGCCCGACGCGGCGGCCGTGAACGCCATGTCGACATAGTCGTCGATCCGGTCGCCTTCCGAGATGCGCCTGATCCATTTCGCGCAACCCTTGAAGAGCTCCAGATGATCGAGTTCCTGAAATGCGTTGCGGTCGGTCATCTTGCGATCGACGTCCTGCACGATCGCCACGATCGGTATCGACGCCTTCAGCGCCTCCGCCAGACCGGCCACCAGCAGCGTCGCCGCCGGACCGTTCTGAGCGGTGACGACGGGCACCTTGTGGCTGATGCGCGCATAGGCATCGGCCATCGCGGCGCCGGCGTTCTCGGTGCGGTAGCCGATCTGACGCATGTCGAACTGCGGCGCGCACAGGAACAGCGCCGAGGGAATGGACTGGCCAAAGATGTCCCTGACACCGTGACGGCTCAGCGCCGCCGCGAAGATGTGGGCACCGCTTGTGTTGGCTTTGGCGTCGAGCCGAACGTCCATTCCTGTCTCACTCCGGTTGGCGGTTGGCGCCCTTTCCGGGCGGTCTGGATCGAACGAAAATTCGAAACGTTTCTATTTTGATATTGCGCGGCGCCGGCGGCGTCAAGCCCGATCGTCGGCCAGCCTGTGAAAAGCACCACCGGGCACGGCTCTGCGCTTCCGGAAACCCGGTCAGAATGGCATCGAGCGGTCATACGCTCGCAAACCGGCAATGGCGGTTGTCGGGCCGGCCGGGCTCGTCATTCATGACCGGATCGGCTTGAATGGTGACCGGTGTATAAGAAAGGGAAAGTCAGAGCGATGAGCCAAACGCATCGGGGATCATGCCTTTGCGGGCAGGTCCGGTTCGAGATCACCGGCGATTTCGAGCGCTTCTATCTGTGCCATTGCAGGCGCTGCCGGAAAGGCACCGGTTCGGCCCACGCGGCGAACCTGTTTGCGCCCGGCGCGACGCTCCGCTGGCTGTCCGGCGAGGGCCAGGTGAGGCAATACGCCGTGCCGGAGACACGGCACACCCGGTGTTTCTGCGAAACATGCGGCGCGCCGGTTCCCCGGGCGCCGAGGAGCGGCACCCTTGTCGTGGTGCCGGCGGGCAGCCTCGACAGCCCCGTGACGATCCGGCCCGATGCCCACATCTTCATGGCCGACCGCGCGGACTGGGACCACGCCCTCGAACAGGTGCCGCAGGTCGACACGGTCCCGAAGCCGTAGCCGCACGCAGGCGCACATGCGGGCCGACATGAAAAGGCCTGCCGCCCGGTCGGGCGGCAGGCCATTGTCGAGCGAGACCGGTTCCTAGAAGAAGCCGAGCTTGTTGGGATTGTAGCTCATCAGGATGTTCTTGGTCTGCTGATAGTGGTCCAGCATCATCTTGTGCGTCTCGCGCCCGATGCCGGACTGCTTGTACCCGCCGAAGGCCGCGTGCGCCGGGTAGGCGTGATAGTTGTTGACCCACACCCGGCCGGCCTCGATCGCGCGGCCGAAGCGATAGCAGCGGTTGGCATCGCGCGACCACACGCCGGCGCCAAGGCCGTACATGGTGTCATTGGCGATGGCGAGCGCCTCTTCCTCATCCTTGAAGGTCGTCACCGATACGACCGGGCCGAAGATCTCCTCCTGGAAGACCCGCATCTTGTTGTGACCCTTCAGGATGGTCGGCTGGATGTAGAAGCCGTTCGCGATCTCGCCGTCGAACCGCGCCTCGGCGCCGCCCGTCAGCACCTCGGCGCCTTCCTCGACACCGATCGTCAGGTAGGACTTGATCTTGTCCTGCTGCTCCCGCGAGGCCTGGGCGCCGACCATCGTGTTCATGTCGCGCGGATCGCCCTGCACGATGGCCTCCACCCGCGCGATGCAGCGCTCGATGAACGCCTCGTAGATATCCTCCTGAATCAGGGCGCGGGACGGACAGGTGCACACCTCGCCCTGGTTGAATGCGAACAGGACAAAGCCCTCGACCGCCTTGTCGAGAAACGCATCGTCCTCGGCCATCACGTCGGAAAAGAAGATGTTCGGGGATTTCCCGCCCAGTTCCAGGGTGACCGGGATCAGGTTCTTGGTCGCCGCCTTCATGATGATCCGGCCCGTCTCGGTGGACCCGGTGAAGGCGATCTTGGCGATGCGATCGGATTCGGCGAGCGGTCCGCCCACCTCCGGGCCGAAGCCGTTGACGATGTTCAGGACGCCATCGGGGAGCAGATCGGCGACCAGTTCCGCCAGCACCATGATCGCCGCGGGCGTCTGTTCGGCCGGCTTGAGCACGACGCAGTTGCCAGCCGCCAATGCGGGCGCCAGCTTCCATGCGGCCATCAGGATCGAGAAGTTCCACGGAATGATCTGCCCGACCACGCCGAGCGGCTCGTGGAAATGGTAGGCGACGGTGTCGGCGTCGATCTCCGACATGTTGCCTTCCTGCGCCCGCAGCACGCCGGCGAAGTAGCGGAAATGGTCGATCGCCAGAGGAATGTCGGCGGCGGTCGTCTCGCGGATCGGCTTGCCATTGTCCCAGGTCTCGGCCTGGGCCAGCGTGTCGAGGTTGTCCTCGAGACGATCGGCGATCTTCAGCAGGACGCTGGACCGTTCGGCGGCCGAGGTCCGGCCCCATGCGCCCTTGGCCGCGTGCGCGGCATCGAGCGCCATCTCCACGTCGGCAGCGCCGGAACGGGCCACTTCGCAGACCTTCTGGCCGGTGATCGGCGTGATGTTGTCGAAATACCTACCGTCCACGGGGGGCACGAACCGGCCGCCGATGAAATTGTCGTAGCGTTGCTTGAACGGCGAGGTGTACTCGGCCGCAATGTTCGTCATGACGTTCATGAGAGCTCTCCTCCAATGTCTCACGATGCGCCCGATGCGCATCCGGAGGAATCAATGAGCTTGTTGGTGCTGTGTGTCAGCGGGCCCGGGCCGGTCGGGACCGGCAAGCTGTCTCAGTCCTGAGACAGGTCCTGCGGCCTTTCGCTCACGCCAAGCCGTTTCATGCGCCGATAGAGCGTCGCGCGGCCGATCCCGAGTTCGCGCGCTGCCTCGGACATGTTGCCGCCTGCCCGCGTGATGGCGCGCAGGACGGCGCCGCGCTCCGCACCCTCGAGGCCTGCCGCGTCCTCGCCGGTCAGATCGCGCAGCGGCCTGCGCTCGATCCGCCCTTCGCGGGCCATGCCGAACGACTGGCGTGCGGCGCGTGTCGCGCCGACGACGATGTCGTCCCGATCGACCGCCAGAAGCTGTGCACCCGCGCTCTCCTCGCCCGCGATCAGGATACGCCGGCCGGAGAAATGGTCGCGGAACAGATCGGTCTCGATCTGCATGGACAGCCGGTTCACCATCGCCGCGATCAGCTGGTTCATGCTCTCGGTCTGGTCGGCGCGTGCCGACGACACGTCGAGCGCGGCGACCAGCGCCCCGTCGGGCCCGTAGACCGGCGCGTCGATGCAGCTCATGCCGATGTTCTGCGCCATGTAGTGTTCGTCGCGATGCACGATCAGGGCGCGGCGTTCGGCAATGCAGGTGCCGATGCCGTTGGTGCCTTGGCGCGCCTCGTTCCAGTCCGCGCCCGGCTCGAGACCCCACGACCGGAACGCTTCGGCGTCGCCCGCCGAGGTCCGCCCCGAAAGCACCAGCCCGTCCTGGTCGGTCAGGAACACCGCCGCCCCGCAATGGGCGATCATGTGGAACAGTTCGTCCAGCCTGGGTTCGGCCAGATGAAGAAGGCGCCCCGACGCCTCGCGTTGCTGGCCGAGGCGGTCGGGGTCGAGGTCGCGGTTGGCAGGCGGCGCGGCGGGGTCGAGCCCGTGCTTGGCAAAGCTGCGCCGCCACGATGCGGCCACCGCGCACCGTGCCGCCGCACGGGAACTGGACACGCTTTCCAGCACGCGGTCCACGTGGTGTCTGATCATGGCCTTCCTCCCGGGACGCCGCGATGGACCGGCGTCCTGCGCGCAGCATAGTCCGTTTCGGCGCATCCCGACATTGGGCGAACGACCAAGCACAAGCAGCGTTGTGCCGGGCCGATCAGCCTGGTGCGAACGCGGCGGCGCGCGGCTGCTACTCCTCGTTGCGGGGGATCAGATAACCGCGTTCCGGAAGCCACGGGTTGAGCGCGACCGCCTCGCGCAGCACCGCCTGCCCTGCCAACGTCCGGCCGAGACTGAGAAGCGCAAGTGCCTGCCCCGACATCGCGCCGGTATGGTCGGGGTCGAGCGACAGCGCCTTCTCGAGATCGGCCAGGGCCAGTGCGTGATCGGAACGCAGGAAGTGAACAAAGGCGCGCTGGTTCCAGCCCTCGGCATAGTCCGGGCAGTAGGCGATCAGGGCATCGAACTGGGCGATCGCGCCTTCGAAATCGTAGGATTCGCGCCGCGCCATGCCTTCGTCGAGCAGGGACTGCGCGAACGCATCGGGCGCCTCGGTCCAGATCGCCCACAGCTCGTTGTTGATGCGTCGGCCCTCGCTCTCGCTTGGCGCCGCCTGCAGCCGCTCATAGATCGCCGCGATCCGGTCGGACCGGTCGGGAACCTGCGGACAGGCGGCATGCGCCGTCGCCACGAATACCGTCTGGATCATTGCGATCGCCAGAGCCCGTCCAATCATGGCCACCCTCCCTGTGTCCTCATCCGGCGCGTCGCGGATTGAGACGCGCCCCGCCGGTGGTGTGCTGTGAGTTCACGATGGTCGTCGCGCTCGTCGATAGCGCCACTAACTTGAACCATTGAGTAAAGTTTCCAGAAAAACGATCAATTCTTCGCATCATTCCAGTTTCGAGCCGTATTCGACTTCCAGATTGACATGGATCAAAGACCCGGTTCTGCCGCAAACCAACACTGCGAGAAGGCAATGTCGAGAGGAGAATCCGATGGCTGACGAAGTGTTGGATAAATTCACCGATCAGGCAATCCGCTTGTTCGAAGAAGATCCGGATGCATCTCCCGAGCAGGCGAAGGCGGCGCGCATAGCAGCCGAGAAGGCGGCGGAGGCCGTCAGGGTCGACCAGCGCTCGCGGGACGAAGAACTGCTGGAAATGCTCCGCACGCGAATTGCCGAAGAGGGCATGGAACCGCGCGCGCTGATCCGCGAAGTGTCCTTGCGCGCCAGTTCGGGCTGCGACGGCCCCACCTGTGGCGTGGGTTGCGGGATCGGATGCGCCGGCGGCTGCCTGATCGGCGGGGCCACCCTGGTCGGCTTTGGCGCAGCCGGAGGCACGACGGGCGGTTCAGGTACCTCGATCGCCTTGAGCTAGGCGCCTGCTGCTTCGCGCGGCAAGGCGTCGCCCGGCCCGATCCCGGATGAGCGAGTGAGGGCCGGCAGGCTCACGCAGTTGCTGCCATGGACGGATGCAAGCGGCTGGCACGCTGACCCGGCCCCGCGCCCAGGGAGGATCGCGTCATGGACGGAACGTCACAAAGCCGGGTAACGCTGACCTTCGAGAGTGATTCCGGTCGCTCCTACCTTTACGATGACGTCACCGGAAACATCTTTCCGTGGAACCCGCTCCGGGAAGCTGTCCTGAAAGCTGATCTTGACGGGGAACCGGAAGAAGGGCGTCAGGAGCTCCGACGGCGATTTTCCGAGCGTGACGTGACCGCAGCGGAAGAGTTCGTCCGGCGGTGGCGAAGCCTGTACGGGGCCTTCGTCCGCACGACGGGGCCCGGCCCCGCGTTTCGGGTTCCATCGGCGCGGGAACTGGAAAGCCATATTCGCGGCGGTTCGTTTGCACTGATCCTGATCCTGACGGAAAACTGCAACCTGCGCTGCGGCTACTGCTCGCTCAGCGAGGTCTATCCCCTCAACCGCGTACGCACGGCCCGGCGCATGACGATGGAGACCGCGCGGCGGGCGGTCGACTGGTACGCCGATCTGGTCGCCCCGCAACGCGCAAGAAACCCGCGCAAACGCTTTGGTCTGAGCCTCTATGGCGGCGAGCCGATGCTCAACATGCCAGTCCTGCGCGGCATCCTGGAGTATTGCTCCCAGACATATCCCGGCCTGTTTCTGCCGGTGATGACGACCAACGGCACCGCGTTGACGCCACGGAACGTGGAAACGCTGGTCAAGCACGATGTCCTCGTCGGCATCAGCATCGACGGGCCCGCCGAGGAGCATGACCGGCTGAGGATCGACTCGCGGGGCCGCGGAACGTTCGACGCAATCGCGAAGAACCTGCGTCACATCAAGGACAACCATCCCGAATACTGGAAGAACAAGCTGACGTCGGTCTCCGTTTACGACTGGGGAACCGACCTTGAGGCCGTCGATACGTTCTTTCGGGAGAACGAGGACATCATTCCCCGTTCGGTCTTCGTCAACCAGGTCGGTTCGCGCAACACCGATTGGTACGAGCAATATGGTCCCGACGACGCCGGCATTATGGTCGAGCGGCTCGAGCGACTGCGCCAGAGCTACAAGAAGGCCAAGATCGGGAACCAACGGACGAGCCACTATTCGAACTGCCTGATCGGCATGGGCATTTCGATGGTCATGCTTCGACAGCGGGCGCTCGACCAGCGCGCCGGTTTCCTGCCCTTCACAGGCACCTGCGTGCCGGGTGACAAGCTGGCCGTGCATGTCGACGGCAAGATCGACATGTGCGAGCGCGTCAGCGGAGACTATCCGCTGGGCCATCTCGACCAGGGCGGCATCGACTATGACCGCGTCAGCGAAATCATCCGGGAGTATCAGGACCGGGTGATGGGCTACTGTCACCAGTGCGCCAACACCAAGCATTGCGGCATGTGTTTCTCGCTGGCCGAAACGGCCGACGGCTTCGCCAAGGAGGCCGGGCGATGTGCCGCCATCGCCGATAACGCCAGACAGCGGATGGCCGACTTCATGAGCATCATGGAAGGCAATCCGGAAGCCGATCTGCAGTTCGAATCCGATACTTCGATGCTCGAGCAACGGATGCTGTTCCAATACTGAGGAGGGTCCGATGCGCTATTTCGAGCTGGCGACCGATTGTTTTCTGGTCGAGGGGCAGAACGAGGCTGCCCTATACGACGTCCATGGTGGCCGTCTGTTCCTTCTGGACCGGTCCGCGCATGAACTCCTGCGAAGCTGCGCGGACGGCGCGCCGGTACCCGATAATTCGAGCGAGGACGCAGTAGCGTTCCTGGACGCGTTGCAGGCCGCCGGCCTCGGCTTTTTCGACGACGCGGCCGCCGGCAGTGACAAGTTGCTGTTGCACCAGCCGATCGAATGGAAGGGCATGTGCATGACGCCGCCCGACTTCAAATCCGTCGACTGGCAGATCACCAACGCGTGCGACCTCGATTGCCGCTTGTGCGGTGATGACGACAAGACCCTGTCCTGGCAGAGCTGCCAGACATGCCTTCGGCGCGATGCCGGCGGCGCTGAAGCATGGATGCCCGAGGACCTTGAGGCCTTCATTGCCGATATCGCCAATCTGGGCGTCGGCACGCTGCATATTCGCGGCGGAGAGCCGCTTCTCGCCTGGCAAAGGCTGGAGCGCATTGCACAGGCAGCAGCGGAGACGCCGCTTACACTGGTCGTCACCACGACCGGTATGGGCCGCCCGGCGAACGATCTGATCGCTCTGGGAAAGGGCCGCCGGTTCGGCCTCAACATCGTGATGTTCGGACATGATGACGAGACTTCCGAGACGGCGTGTGGCCGGTCCGGCGTGCTCGCGGCGCAGGTCGCCCTGATCGATGCACTGGTCGAGGCACAGATTGCCTTTTCCATCACCTTCCTTCTGACACCGCTCACGCAGGGGCGCCGCAACGCGATGCAGGAATTCGCGCAGCGGCGCTGGCGGACGAGGCCGGCCTTCTCCGAGGTATGCACACGTGAGGATGTGAAGAACGGGTTCCGGCTCTCCCATCTTGACGAGCGCGAACGAAAGCCACTGGCGCCGTGGGAGTCGCCCGAGATGTTCTTCTTTCGGGTCAGGAACAATACGTGCACCTCCGGCTTGCTCGAGATCGGCGCCGATGGCTTGCTGCGGACCTGTTCAGGGCTGCCGAAGGTCCACGGCGATGTCGGCCGGCAGGGCCTTGTGGCGGCCCTGTCCGGGACCGGTCTCTACGAAAGCTGGAAACGCGGCAAGAGCGACGTCGAACCGTGCCGGCGTTGCGCCCTGCGTTATGCGTGCAGCGATTGCTCCTCATTCGAGTTCGCTGATCAGCCCGATGCCAATGCCAAGTCCGCCTACTGCGGATATGACCCCTGCGATGATACCGAAAGCGCAATTGAACGCGAGTGGACACCAACCTCGTTCGTGCGTCCCCTGCGACTGCGGGAGCGAGCGTAACGGCCCGTGAACGAGCCACCGGCCGGTCGTCTGCCCGTCCGGCAGTCCCAGCTTCGCCGGGGCGCCGCCGCAGGGGCGTCGCCGCAGGGGCGTCGCCTGTCGGGCCGTGCGGCGCAGCACGCCCCCATTCGCCCCGAGACCCGGGAAACCGGCACTGTCAGGCTGCCTGTTCCGTCGTGATTCCGGAAATCGCCTGGATCAGATTGTCCTCGGTCACCTCGTCGGAGGAGAAGGTACGGATGATGCGGCCGCTGAACATGGCGACGATCCGGTCGCTGACATGCAGCACCTCGGGCATCTCGGAACTGATGACGATCACGGCATAGCCCTGCGCGGCCAGGTCGCGGATCAGATTGTGGATCTCCGATTTCGAGCCGACATCGATGCCGCGCGTCGGCTCGTCGACGATCAGCACCCTTGGGTGCATCGAAAGCCACTTGCCGATGACGATCTTCTGCTGGTTGCCGCCCGACAGATTGCCCGCGATCTGCTTCCAGCCCGGGGTGCGAATATCGAGCTTGTCGCGATAGAGATCGAAGATGGCGATCTCCGCGCCGTCCGAGACGAACGGACCGGCCGTCAAATCCTCGACCTGCGGCAGGGTCATGTTGTCCCGGCAGTTCATGCCGAGAACCAGCCCCTGTCCCTTCCGGTCCTCCGGCACCAGCGAAATGCCCTTGCTGATCGCGTCGGCGGGCGAATGGATCCGCGTCGGCTCGCCGTCGAGAAGGATGGTGCCCGCGCTCGGCGTGCGAAGGCCGAACAGCGTTTCGGCGATCTCGGTGCGCCCGGCGCCGACCAGCCCGTAGAACCCGACCACCTCGCCGGCGTGCACGGTGAAGCTGATATCCTCGAACAGGTGGCCGCAGGAAAGCCCCCGCACCTCGAGCGCCACCTCGCCCAACTCGTGATGGCTGACATTGCGCGACAGGTCGAGCTTGCGCCCGATCATGAGCTGGGTCACCTCGTCCTCGGTGGTATCGGCCGTATCGAGTGTCCCGCGGTAAAGACCGTCGCGCAGCACGCTGATCCGGTCGGTGATCCGGAAGATCTCTTCCATGCGGTGCGAGATGTAGATGATGCCGACGCCCTGGTCCTTGAGATCGGCGATGACGTCGAACAGCACCGATTTCTCCGCATCGGTCAGCGATGCGGTCGGCTCGTCGAAGATCACCGCCTTGGCGTCGACCGTCAGCGCGCGGGCGATCTCCACCATCTGCTGGTTGGCGATGGACAGGGTGCCGACGATGGTGCGCGCGTTGAACCCGACATTGAGCCGCGACAGGATGGCGTCGGTCCTGTCGTAGAGCTTGGCCCAGTCGACGCGACCGAATCTCCTGCGCGGCAATTCGCCCAGATAGATGTTCTCGGCGACCGACAGTTCCTCGGCCAGGCTCAGTTCCTGGTGGATGAAGACGATGCCCTTGGCCTTGGCTTCGAGCGGGCTGCGCATCTGCACAGGTTCGTCGCCGACGATGATCTGGCCGGAATCGGGCTGGTGGATGCCGCCCAGCACCTTCATCAGGGTCGACTTGCCCGCCCCGTTCTCGCCCATCAGCGCGTGCACCTCGCCGGGCATGACGGCAAAGGAGACATCGTCGAGCGCGCGCACGCCTGGAAAGGTCTTGACGATCTGCTCGAGGCGCAGAGCCGGTTTCGGTTCGCTCATGTCTTCAGCGCCTCCTTGCCCTTCACGTTCAGTTGCCGGTCGAGAATGAGCACCGCGATCAGGATCAGGCCGATCACCAGATTGACGGTTTCGGTGTTGGCGCCGATATGGGCCAGCCCCTTGCGCAGAAGCTGGATGGCGATCACGCCGCCGAAGGTCGAGATGATCGATCCCGATCCGCCGGTCAGCTTGGTGCCGCCGAGAACGACGGCGGTGATCACCCACAATTCATAGAGCTGGCCGTCGTTGGGATTGACCGAACCGGATTCCGAATAGAACACGACCGCCGACAGCGCTGCGAGAAAGCCGATCAGCATGAAGTTGATCATCATGTGCGGGCCCACCCGAATGCCCGCATTGACGGCCGCTTCGCGGTTGTTGCCGATCGCATAGGCGTTGCGGCCGTGGACCGTGTAGTTCATGACGAACCACAGGATCACCGTGACCGCCAGCAGGAACCAGGTCGCCGTGTGCAGGCCCAGAAACTGGGCCTCGGCGAAATCGACCAGCGTCCAGTTCAGATGCGAGGTGGGCTGTTCGCCATTGTACATGAAGACGAGGCCGCGATAGCCGAGCATCGAACCGAGCGTGACGATGAACGCGTCGACCCCCGTCTTCCAGACGATCAGCCCGTTGATCGCGCCCAGCACGATGCCCGTCATCAGCGCCAGCGCCCACGAGACCGGGATCACCCAGTCGCCCATGCCGCCGAAGATCGGCCATGTCATCGAATCCAGCAGCACGATGGCGGCGAGCGCGAAGGTCGCTCCGACCGAAAGATCGATGTTGCCGTTGATCATGATGATCGTCATGCCCACCGCGATTATGCCGATCGGCGCGGACTGCTTGAGCAAAAGCAGCATGTTGTCGGCGTCCATGAACGCCTTCTCCGACAGCGACAGGAACTCGCCGGCGATCGAAAAGAAGATCAGCTCGAGGACGATGAAGCCCCAGATCGCGCCGCTTTTGAGAAACCGGCTCAGTGTTCCCGCTTCCATGATCCTGCCCGCCCTACGCGATCGGTGACCAGAGCTTGCCGCGCTTGGCCGCGATATCGAGCCAGACGGCAAGGATGATGATGACCCAGGTGACGACATACTGAGCGTAGAACTGCAGCCCCACGAGCAGCAGCCCGTTCTGGATGAAGCCCAGGATCAGAACGCCGATCACCGTCTTGAAGATCGTGCCGGACCCGCCGAGCAGCGAGGCGCCGCCAAGGATCACCGCGGCGAGCACTTCGAGTTCCATGCCCTGGCCGACCGTGTTCTGGCTGCCGAGCGAGCGGCTGGCCTGGATCAGTCCGGCGGTCGCCACGCAGAACGCCGACACCAGGTAGCACATGAAGACCGTGCGGGCCCGGCGAACGCCCGAGAAGGTGGCCGCCACGCCGTTGCCGCCGACCGCATAGACCTTGCGGCCGAACGGCGTCCTGGCGAGCACCATGCCGAGCGCCGCCGCCATCAGCGCGAAGATGAGGATCGGCACCGGGATGCCGGCAATGGAGCCCTGTCCGAAGACGGAGAACCAGGTACCCTCCTTGTCGGCGATGTCCATGTTCTTGCCGCCCGAATAGGTCAGCGTCAGCCCGTGGATCGCCGACAGCATGCCGAGCGTGACGATCAGCGAATTGAGCTTCAGGTAGCCGACCAGAAAGCCGATGAATGCGCCCAGACACAGGGTCATGGCGAACATGGCCGGGATCGCCATGGCCGGGCCGATCTTGTCGTGCAGGTCGAGCACGACGATCGTCGAGAACGACATCATCGAGCCGACGGAAAGGTCCAGATTGCCGCTGATGACCACGAAGGTCACGCCGAGCGCCATGACGCCCAGGATCGCCGAGGAGCGGACCACGCCGAGAATGTTGTCGGGGTCGAGGAAACGATCATTGGCGATCGTGAAGCCGATCATGAACAGGATAAACGCGATCAGAATGCCCTGACGGGCGAGGAACGCGCCGATTTCGGCTCTGGAGAACCGTCCGGCGGGCGCGGGACTTGTCCCGCGTGCGCCCGGTTCCTTGATGAAGTCGGCCATTGTGCTTCCTCCCGAAGCGTGTGCTCACACGAGCGTCATGCCGCCGTCGATCATCACGATCTGCCCCGTCATGTAGTCGCTGTCGCGCGAGGCAAGATATGTCGTCGTGCCGGTGATGTCGGCCGGCTGCGCCACCCTGCCCTTCAAAATGTCGGCCGAGAACTCCGCCATCGCCTGACCGGGGCGCTCGGAGGCGCCGATGTCCATGAGGTCGCGGTCGACCTCCTCCCACATCTCGGTGGCGACCACGCCGGGCGCGAAACCGGTCACCGTGATATCGTGCCGGGCCAGGTCGCGCGCGCCCGACTGGGTCAGCGAAACCACCGCCCACTTGCTGGCGCAGTAGGGCGCGACATTGTCGAAGCCCTGCCGGCTGGCGATCGAGGCGGTGTTGACGATCTTGCCGCCCGACCCCTGCGCGATCATCTGACGCGCCGCTTCCTGCATGCCGATCAGGCAACCGAGCGCATTGACGTTCATGATGAAGTGCCAGTTCTCATCGGTAACGTCGAGAAAGTTCATCGGCTTGTTGACGCCGGCATTGTTGAACTTGACGTCCAGCTTGCCGAAGCTTTCCACCGTGTGGCCGATCATGTCGCGCACCTGCCCGCGATCGGTGACGTCGACGGCGCAGTGGGTGACCCGTGCGCGATTCCGGTCGGCACGCTCGCCATTGGCCTCGGCGGTAGCTCTGGCGCCGTCCTCGTCGATGTCGGCGAAACATACGTCGGCGCCCTCTTCGACGAGTGCCTCGCCGATCGCCCGGCCTATGCCGCGCGCGGCGCCGGTCACAATGCAGGAACGACCGGAAACACGGCCCATCGCAGCCTCCCAACCGCAAGCGGGATTGTGGGTGCAGGTCGGGGCGCGGAGCGTTGCGCCCCGCGCCCGAACCCGGACGACAGAGCGGGCCTAGAAGACCGGCTTGTCGAACTCACCCATATTGTCCTGCGTGATCTTGGGCGTGTCGAAGTAGTTCAGGAACGGAACGTCCTTGCCTTCGAGCACGTCGATCGCGGTCTGCAGGGCGGCTTCGGCGTCATCGACCGGTGACTGGTAGATCGAGCCCCAGTACTCGCCGGCCTCCATCGCTTCATAGCCGACGGCGAAGTTGGTGGCGCCGACAAAGATGATGTCCTCGGCCCGGCCGGCGGCCTTGGCCGCGTTCAGCGCGCCCACGCCCATATTGTCGTCGCCCGAGTAGACGCCGTCGATGTCGTCATACTTGACCAGGAACGCTTCCATCACCTGCTGGCTCTTTTCGCGGTTCCAGTCGCCCGGCTGGGTCTCCATCAATTCGACGTTCGGGCACACTTCGGGCAACCGGTCCTCGAAGCCCTTGGCCCGCTCGATGGCGGTCGTGTAGCCCGGCTGGCCGGAGATCTGGACGATCTTGGCCTCGTCCTCGATGCCCATGTCCTTGAACTTGTCGCACATGATCTCGGCCGAGCGCGAGCCCTGCGTGATGTTGTCGGGACCCGAGAAGGACGCCACGAAGTCGAAGCCTTCCTCGGCGATGTTGGAGTTGGTGACAATCACCGGGATGTCGGCGTTGTGCGCCTTGCGCACGGCGGGAATGACCGCCTCGCCGTTGGTCGGCCAGACGATGATCGCGTCGACCTCCTGCTGGATGAGATCCTCGAGCTGGGCGATCTGCCGGGCGACGTCGCCACCGGCGTCCAGAACGACCGTCTCGACCTGGTCGTTGGCTTCAGCGGCGGCGATGAATGCCTTCTCGTAGGTCGTCTGGTAGCTGTCGACGCCCACATTGTTCTGCGTGATGCCGATCCGGTAGTCGGCGGCGGCGGCGCTGCCGGCAAACGCCAGTGCAGCGATCGCCGTGGTGGCGGCAAGCGACGTGCTTACTCTCATCTGAATTCCTCCCACATGGGTTTTGAGTTGAGGGCCGGCGCGGCGTGACGCGCGGCTCCCGATCGACCGCCCCATCCTCCAGAGACGATCTGCCATAGCGTGCCGCGAGACGCATGGCGAAGAAGTTCCGATTATATCCAGAACGGATGCCTTGATATCCATATTGGACATTTTGGCCGTTTGGCCGGACATTCAATTTGAACATTCTGAGGAGGCTGCCATGGACGAAGAAAGCAAAGCCGATGGTCGCCGGCCATCATCCAGGCGACGCGCAGGGGTGGAGCGATCAGGAAGCTACAAGGTGTCGGGAGGAGGAGAGAGCGCGGACCAGCAGCCCGTTTCGCAGAACGATCCGTTCGAGATGCTCAATGTCATCTCGTTCATGGAGGCGTTCGGCGAGGAGCTTGAAGACGCTCTGGGGTTCGTCGCGCCCAATCCGCAATTGCGCATGTCGTTGCATCTGATCAGAAGCCATCTGGAGGCCAAGGCGGTCACGCCGACATCGCTCATCGGCGCGTCGGGCGTGCCCTATGCGACCGCCTCGCGCCGCATGAAGCAGATGATCGACGACGGGCTGATCGATCAGCGGCCGCGCACCCGCACCGGCAAGACATTCACCCTGCACCCGAGCGAGAAGCTGCTGGAGAGCTGGGTTCAGATGACCGGCCGGCTCAAGCGCCTTGCCTCGTCGAGCTTCGGCACCGTCGACACCCCGGAGACGGTCGACGACTATTATTACGGCGGCTCGTACATGGCGGCCCGCCCGATCCCCCCGCTGCGGGTCCTGCCCGAGCCGTTGCGCGTCCCGGGCGGTCTGCGCGTGCTGGTGCATGGCGATCCGACCTTCATGGTGATGAACCATCTCAAGCGCCAGTTCGAGCAGGTGGTCGGCACCGACATTCACCAGCGCGCCTTCTCGATCGACCGGCTGCACGAGGAGATCCTGAAGAACGCCGAGCGCCGGGTCAGCCGCTACGACATCATCGCCTTCGATCTGCCGTGGCTGGGTGAACTGGCCGCGCGCGACATGCTGATGCCGCTCGACCGGGTCGTCGACATCTCAAGGCTCGACACCGCCGACTTCCACACGGCCGGCTGGAAAGCGGCGCACTGGGCGGGCAAGCCCTACGGCGTGCCGGCCCAGACGACACCGGAACTGTTCTTCTACCGCAAGGACCTGTTCGAGAAGGCGGGTCTGCGCCCTCCGGCGTCGACCGGAGAGGTCATCGCCGCCGCGCGCACCCTGCACAATCCGGCTCAGGGGCGCTACGGGATCGCCTGGAACGCCGCGCGCGGCACCGCGCTCGGCCACACCTTCCTGATGACGATGGCCGATTTCGGCCAGCCGGTGGTCGACCTTCCGCCGGCGGCCGGCGGGTTCGACACCGAACGCCTGCACCGTGGCGGGCTGCGGCCGATGATCGACACCGCGGCGGGCCGCGCGGCCGCCGAGTACCTTCTGGAACTGCTCGACTATTCGCCACCCTACATCCTGTCGATGTCCTGGTACGAGCGCATCCGGCCGTATGCGGCCGGCGAGGTCGCCATGGCATACGGTTACACGCTGCTGGCGCCCTACTTCGAACTCGACACGGCCTCGCCGGCGCATGGCCAGACCGGCTATCTTCCGCATCCGGTCGGACCGGGCGCGGCGCCGATCGCGCCGGTGGGCGGCTATGCGCTGGGCATCCCCCGCAACATTCCGGCCGAAAGGCAACACGCGGCCGCCGAGGCGCTTCTGGTCTTTACCTCGCCCGAGGCGCACAAGCTCTACATCCAGAACGGCAGCCGCACCAATCCGCGCTACTCGGTCAGCGCCGATCCGGACGTTCGCCGCACCTCAGACATCTTCGACGCGGTCGACGCCATGTCCTGGCGCGACGAACTGCAGTTCTGGCCGCGTCCGCCGATCCCGCAGATCACCGAAATCATTCGCATCTGCGGCGAGGAATTCCACGACATGCTGCGTGGGGTGGTCCCGCTCAAGACCGCCCTGCGCCAGGCGCAGGACAGGGCCGAGCGCGCCCTGCGCGCACCGATTTGACCAATGGGAGGGAAACCATGGATCCGAACCGCCTGAAGGGGAAGAACATCCTGATCACCGGCGCCGCGCGGGGGATGGGCGCCGCCAACGCCGAGGCGTTCGCGAGCCAGGGGGGCAATGTCTGCATCGGCGATCTCGATCTGGATGCCGCCCAGGAGGTCGCCGACCGCATCAACGAGGCCGGCAACGGAAAGGCCATCGCGGTGAAGATGGACGTCACCGAGCGGACGGACAATGCCGCAGCCGTCGCCGCCACGGTCGACGCGTTCGGCTCCATCAATGTCGGCCTGTTCAATGCGGGCCTGAACAAGCCCCGGTTCTTCATGGACATCGATGAGGACAACTGGGACATGATCATGAACGTCAACACCAAGGCGATGTGGCTGGGCATGCAGGAAGCCGCCCGGCAGATGATCGACCAGGGCCCAATGGAGGGCCATCCCTACAAGCTGATCAATGTCGGCTCGATCGCCTCGCGCAAGCCGCTGGTCGACGTCACCGTCTACTGCACCTCCAAATATGGCTGCCTGGCGCTGACCCATTGCGGCGCGATCGCGCTCGCCGAACACAACATCACGGTCAACGGCTATGCCCCCGGCGTCGTCGTCACCCCGCTTTGGGAACAGCTCGACAAGGACCTCGTCGACATCGGCTTCAAGAAGCGCGAGGGCCAGGCCTACGAGGACATCGTCCGCGACGCGCTGCAGATCAAGCGCGTCTCCTATCCCGACGACATCACCGGCACCGCCTCGTTCCTGGCCAGCAACGACAGCGACTACATGACCGGCCAGATGATCCACATCGATGGCGGCTGGTGCATCCAGTAGCCGCCGACCGGCAAACACAGGTGGGCGCAACGGCGCGCACCCGGAGGAGAACCCCATGAATCTCGCATTGACGCCCAACGTCCTGACCCCGGCCGATCTCGAACCGCACTGGCGGTGGGAAGGCCGGATCCCCGCCTGGGGGCATACCTCGGTCGACTTCGAGCGGCGCATCGACCACGACCGGCTGCGCCGCTACCGCCTTGCGCGCACGCGGCAGGCGCTGAAGGCGTCAAAGGCCGGCACCCTGCTGCTGTTCGACGTCAACAACATCCGCTACGTCTCGGCCACCAAGATCGGCGAGTGGGAGCGCGACAAGATGTGCCGCTTCTGCCTGCTGACAGGCGACGATTCCCCCTATGTGTGGGATTTCGGTTCGGCCGCCATGCATCACAAGAAGTTCTCCGACTGGCTCGAGCCCGACCATTGCCGCGCCGGCGTCGTCGGCATGCGCGGCACGATCCCGCCCGAATTCGGCCTGATGCGCAAATACGCAAAGGAGATCGCCGGCCTGATCCGCGATGCCGGCATGGCCGACATGCCGGTCGGCGTCGACTATGCCGAGACGGCGATGTTCCACGCGCTTCAGGAAGAGGGGCTGAAGGTCGTCGACGGCCAGCAGATCATGTTGGCCGCGCGCGAGATCAAGAACTGGGACGAGATCCAGCTTCTCACCCAGGCCGCCTCGATGGTCGATGGCGTCTACCACATGATCTATGAGGAGCTGAAACCCGGTGTGCGCGAGAACGACATCGTCGCGCTGTCCAACAAGATGCTCTACGAGATGGGTTCCGATGACGTCGAGGCGATCAACGCCATTTCCGGCGAGCGCTGCAATCCTCATCCGCACAATTTCACCGATCGCTATTTCCGGCCGGGCGACCAGGCGTTCTTCGATATCCTGCAGTCTTACCAGGGCTACCGGACCTGCTACTACCGCACCTTCAACATCGGTCGCGCCACGCCGGCACAGCACGACGCCTATGTGAAGGCGCGCGAATGGATCGACGCTTCGATCGCCATGATCAAGCCCGGCGTGACAACCGACAAGGTGGCCGCCGTCTGGCCGAAAGCCGAAGAGTTCGGTTTTCCCAACGAGGACGCGGCGTTCGGGCTGCAGTTCGGCCACGGGCTTGGTCTGGCGCTGCACGAACGTCCGATCATCTCGCGCGCGGTCTCGCTCGACCATCCCATGGAGATCGAGACCGGCATGGTGTTCGCGCTGGAGACCTATTGCCCGGCCGCCGACGGCTATTCGGCCGCGCGGATCGAGGAGGAGGTCGTCGTCACCGAGACCGGCGTTGAGGTGATCTCGCTGTTCCCGGCCGAGGAACTGCCGATCGCGAACCGGTACTGACCGATGAAAGACCTGTTCGACCTGACGGGCCGCAAGGCGCTTGTCACCGGCGGTGCGACCGGCATCGGCGAAGGCATCGCGCTTGGCCTCGCCGCCGCCGGGGCCGATGTCGCGGTGACCTATCGCAGTCACGCTCCGGCCGGCGCTACCGCGAAGATCGAGGCATACGGCCGCAAGGCCGCGGCGGTCCAGGCGGACTTCGCCGCAATGGACGAAGCGGCTGCCGAGGACATCATCGGCTTTGCGACCGAGGCTCTCGGCGGACTTGATATCCTCGTCAACAATGCCGGCACCATTCATCGCCAAGAGGCGGTGGCCATGCCGCTCGAGGACTGGCGCCGGGTTCTTTCGGTGAACCTCGATTCGGTCTGGCTGCTGTCGCAGGCGGCGGGCAGGCAGATGGTCGCCCAGGGCTCGGGCAAGATCATCATCGTCGCCTCGGTGCTCGGATCGCAGGGCGGCCTGCGCGTGCCCGCCTATGCCTGCAGCAAACACGCCGCCATCGGCCTCACCCGCGCGCTCTGCAACGAATGGGCCGGACACGGCGTCAATGTGAACGCGATAGCCCCGGGCTATACGGCGACCGACAACACGCAGGCCCTGCGCGATGACCCGGAACGCTCGCGGGCCCTTCTGGACCGCATTCCCGCCGGGCGTTTCGCCGAGGCATCGGAGATGGCGGGGGCCGCCGTGTTTCTGGCGTCGGACGCCGCGAGCTACTGCCATGGCAGCGTTCTGACCGTGGATGGCGGCTGGCTGGCGCGCTGAGAGGGGCACGATGACCCAGACACTCGGAGGAAAGACCGCTCTGGTGACCGCGGCAGGAGCGGGCATCGGACGCGCGTCGGCGATGGCGCTTGCGGCGCGCGGCGCCAACGTGATCGCCACCGATATCGACGGCGCGGCGGTCGCCGAATACGCCGATGCTTCGACGGGTATCACCGCCCGACAGCTCGACGTGCTCGACGCGGCTGCGGTCGACGCCCTGATCGGCGCGCATCCATCCATAGACATTCTGGTCAACTGCGCGGGCTGGGTGCACGACGGCACCATTCTCGATTGCGGCGAGGACGATTGGGACAGGTCCTTCGGTCTGAACGCCAGGGCCACGTTTTCGATCACCAAGGCGGTGTTGCCGATGATGGTCGAACGCGGCCAGGGGTCGATCATCAACATCGCCTCGATCGTCTCCAGCGAGAAAGGCGCCCCGCGACGCTTCGCCTACGGAGCATCGAAGGCCGCGATAATCGGCATGACCAAGTCGATCGCTGCCGATTTCGTCAGGGACGGCATCCGCTGCAACGCGATCTGTCCGGGGACGGTGCAAAGCCCGTCGCTGGAGCAACGGCTGGCGGCGACCGGCGATTTCGAGCAGGCGCTTGCAGCGTTCAAGGCGCGTCAGCCGATGGGGCGCCTCGGTCAGCCCGAGGAGATCGCCGAAATGGTGTGCCATCTCGCCTCGGACCTGTCCGCCTTCACCACCGGCCAGGCATTTGCCGTCGATGGCGGATGGTCCATCTGATGAGGCTGGCCCGCGCCGCCTCGATTGCCGATCTTCGCGAGCTTGCCAGGAGGCGTATTCCGCGTTTCGCCTTCGATCTGGTCGACGGAGGGGCGGAGGACGAACGCAATCTGCGCCGCAACGTCGAGGCGTTTGGCGAGGTCGAACTGACACCGCGCTACATGATCGATGTCGGCGCGGTCGAAACCGGCGTCACGGTGTTCGGACGAGACTACGCCCTGCCGCTGGGCATGGCCCCGATCGGCATGCTGAACGCGTTCTGGCCGGATGCCGACGTGATCCTTGCCAGACTGTGCAAGCGCGAGAACATCCCCTACGTCGCAAGTTCGGCGGCATCGACCACCCTTGAGAAACTGGCCGAGGCGGCCGACGGGAACGGCTGGTTCCAGCTTTACGTGTCGGGCGATGCGAACGTGACCGAAAGCCTGGTCGCCCGCGCCGAGGCTGCCGGTTACGATGTCCTGATGGTGACCGCCGATGTCCCGGCGGCGGGCAAGCGCGACCGCGATATCCGCAACCAGTTGAGCGTTCCCTTCAGGTTCACGCCAGGCGTACTTGCGCAACTCGCGGGAAGACCCGTCTGGTCGTTGGCCAGCTTGCGGAACGGCACACCCAACGTTGCCAACTACGCCGATCTGTTGAGCAGCGCGACGTCCTATGCGGACGTACAGAAGACCCTGATCACGCCGCGCTTCACATGGGCGGACCTCGAGCGGTTGCGCGAACGCTGGAAGGGGCGGCTGCTCGTCAAGGGGATCCTTCATCCGGACGACGCCGACAGATGCGCGCGGATCGGGTGCGACGGGATTGTGGTCTCCAACCATGGAGGACGCCAGGTCGCTTTCGGACCGGCGTCGGTCGAAGCATTGCCGGCAATCGCGGAAGCCGTAAAGGGCCGTCTCACCGTTCTTCTCGACAGCGGCATCCGTCGCGGTTCCGACGTGATCCGTGCCAAGGCACTTGGCGCGGATTTGGTCCTGGCCGGCCGCGCGCTTGCATTCGGCGTCGGAGCTGGCGGCGCGGCGGGTGCCCAGAGGGGCATCGACATCCTCAAGCTGGAGCTCGTTCGTGCGCTGGGCCAACTCGGCACACCCTGCTACGCGACGATCGACGCCTCGGTTCTGTCACACCGCTGACTTGCCGGCGCAGGATCAATCAGATCCCCTCCGCCAGGCAAGCGGTACGCCCACCGCCGGCGCGGCAATGGCTGAAGGCATCGCTGTCATGCCGCTGGCCGGAGCAGAACGGGGTCAGCTTTTTCCGGGCAGCGGATGATCCGTGACCAGCCGCATGCCCAGATGCGGAGGCGGGGCGCCGACCGCGCAGCCGCCGCGCGCCGGATCGCGCACGAGGAACGGGATCACAGCCTCGTGCTCACCACCGACGATATAGGCCGGGCATTGCGGCATCTGCTTGGTGCCCGACCCGTCAATGTAGCAGTCCTGCGTCCACTCCCAGACACTGCCGTTCAGGTCCGCGATTCCCTCTTTCGTCATCGACCATGACCCGGACGGACGTAGGCGGCGCTCGGTTCTGTCTTCGAGCAGATAATCCGATGCCCATGAAAGGGACGGATCGGTGAAGATCGGATCGGGCGTTTCCGGCAGGACGGGTTCGGCCATCGCATGCCATTCCCGCGCGGTCGGCAGCCGGAAGGGGTGCCGGGAGACGCGGTTGATCCAGACCAGATATTCGTTGACGTCGAGCCAGTTCAGACCGGTCGCCGGCCATTCATCGGGATTGCCGCCAGGCGGCGGCCTGAGCGCATGCGTGCACGCGCCGTCGTCATGGCATCGGTTCCATTCGGCGATCGTGACTTCACGGGCTTGCACGAAGAGCGGCCCGCCGCCCTCGGCGACGGCGGGCTTTGCCGCCATGAGCGGGATGTAGTCCATGTCAGGACCGCGCGGGACCGCAAAGGCTGCGATGACGGCGACGCACAGACCCGTCACGACCAGAGCCAGCGCTCTGCATCGCATCGATCCCGCTATCGCCGTCATCGCCGATGTCTCCGCCGTCAGCCCTGGAAGGATCGCGGCGCCACGACCTGCTCCATCAGATCGTTGTTCCATGGGCCCTCGACCACGAAGTGGGCCGTCGCACCCTTGAGGGCGGCGATGATCAGGTTGTGGTTGACGTAGGCGTAGACGCCCGGCTGCTCGAACGTGTACATCGCCGCCGCCGCGCAACCGCCGCGGACGAACCATGTTTCGACGCCCGTCAACGGCGGATCGGTGAACGATGTCTCCCAGACATAGTTGCCGTGCCCGCCGATCAGGTGCGGCCGGCTGTCCACGTTGCACGAATTGTGCACCATCAGCACGGTCTCGCCGACCCGGGCCTTGAGGGCGTTGGCGCCGGTGAGTGCGCCCACCGCGCCGTTGAAGACCTGATGCGTGGGCACGAGCGTCGCCATCGCCTCGAGGCTGTCGGCATAGTCGTCGCCGGCCGTGTCGTAGAACCTGAAGTCGCCGTTCCCGTCGCGCGGCAGGTAGTAGTCCTGCTCGCCCAGATAGGCGATCGAGTCATAGCGCAGCGGATTGCCTTCGGCGTCCTTCAGCCCGTCGCGCGGCAGAACCATGATGGCGCCGTTCATGCCGTGGCAGACATGGTAGGGGATCATCGCGCCGCCCGGCGCGCAGTGATAGGTGAAGCAGCCCGCCTTGGTGGCCTTCCAGCGCAGAACCGTTTCCTCGCCCGGATAGATGTGGGTGAGCGCACCGCCACCGAGCGCGCCCGTGGAGGCGTGGAAGTCGATATTGTGCTCCATGGCGCTTTCGACAGGATTGCGCAGCGTCAGTTCCACGTAATCATCCTGATGAACGATGATAAGCGGACCGGGAACCGAACCGTTGTAGGTCAGCGCCCAGATGCTCGCGCCGGTATCCTCGTCGACCGTCATCAGCCGCTCATGGGTGACCATTTCGATCTCGACGATCTTTGGCGGACCGCTGGCGACCTGCTCATGCTCGGGGGCGAAAGGCGGATCGACGAGTTCCTGGCGGACCCGCTCGAGACCGGACAGATCCGCAGGCGCGGCGTCGGCCATCGCGTCCGGTCCCGCCTCGACCTTGATGATCGGCGGGCGCCGCGTCCCGGCAGACACCGCCGGCGCATGACGTGGCAGAAGCGACGCCTGGGCCACGCCCCCGGTCAGCGCCGCGGCGCCCGCCAGGGCTGTGCCGCGCAGGACGTTGCGACGACTTGTCAGAACCTGTTCTGCGTTGATGGATTTTCTCATGGCAGCCTCCTTGGCTTGTGCAGGCGGGCGCACCGCATGCGCGCGGTCTGCCCGCCGGTGTTGATCACAGGTTGGACAGTTGGGCTTCGAAGCGCTTGCGCGCGCGTGGCGGAATGCGGCCTTCGAGATAGTTCTGCGGCGCCTCGCTCACCTCGCCGACGGCCACCGTCATGACCATGCCCATGGCGTAGTGCGGCAGGCACTTGATGCCGTACAGGCCTTCGGCGTCGAAGGTGATCTCGATCTCCTCGTTGATCTTGCCCTTGAAAGCCTCGGCATTCTCCGGGATCATCTCGAGGATCGACTCGGCATTATGGCCCGGGTCCGCGGCGATGAACTTCACGGTGTCGCCCGGTTCGACGCGCAGGAAACCCGGCTCGAAGACCATTGGCCCGGCCTCACCCCTGTTGAGCATCTGCACCTCGTGCATCTCGGCGAGAGCCGGCCCCGCAAGGGCCATTCCGAGGGTCAGTGTGGCTGCAAGTACGCGTAGCATCTGGTTCTCCTTTGCCCGCCCTGTGTTTGTCCGGGCCGAAGATGCCGCTGATCCGGAGGTTCTTCGTTGCGCTGCCACAAACAACGACGCAGCATTTGCGCCGCGTCCGCAGGACCGTTACGGATCGTGACCGCGTGCAAGACCGGGAGGGGTGACGCAGGTGCAGACCCGAGGGACGCCCACACGCCCGCCAAGGCTTGACGAAAGCCTTCTGGGCGGCCTCGCGCCGTTTGCGCGCCTGACCCTTTCTGAACGCCGACAGATCCTGGACAGGGCGACATCGTGCCGTTTCGAACGATCAAGAGCGATCTTCGAGGAGGGCGCGGCAGCGGATCGGTTCTTTCTGCTGCTCGACGGCTATGTCCGCGTCGTGCGCCAGAATGAGGACGGCAACCAGGTGATCATGCTGCATGTCCCCAGCGGACAGTTGATCGGGATCGCCCAGGCCTTTGACCGCGACACCTATCCGGCCACCGCCGTCGCCGCCAGCGAATGCGTGGCGCTCGCCTGGCCGGCGTCTTTCTGGAACGTCCTTGTCGAAGACTATCCAGGCTTTGCGGGCGCGGCGATGAAGACCATCGGCCTGCGGGTGAAGGAATTCAACGAGCGGATCGTGGAGATGGCGACTCTGCAGGTCGAACAGCGCATCGCGCACATGGTCCTGCGCCTGGTCAATCAGGCCGGCCGCAAGTCAGCCGACGGCATCGAGATCGCCATGCCCGTGACCAGACAGGACCTTTCCGAAATGACCGGGTCGACCCTGCATACGGTCAGCCGCCTGCTGAGCGCATGGGAAAAGAAGGGTTGGGTCAAGAGCGGCCGCCGCCGCATCATCGTCAGGGAGCCGCATCAGCTGGTTCTGTTGAGCGAAGGCCGAAGCTGAGCCTCGATGGCCCGGTGCAGGTCGGCGCGAAGCGTTTCCTCGTCGACCCCGTGCTCCCGACACGCATCGACCACCGTATGGAACGGTGCGATCAGGCATCCGATGCAGAGCAGCCGGTGGTCGATGAAGACCCCGATCGTCTCCGGCCAACGCGCCATCAACTCGTCGAGCGGCAGGTCGGGATTGTCGATCGGATGTGACATCGCCATTGCCCTGATCTGAAAACGCCAAGGATAGCGGCCGATGCGGAGACGAGTTTGCGCGATCGCAAACTCAATTCACGCGAGCGTCTTCGGGCGCGGACAAGGATGGCCTCGCCTCCTGTCGTCGCCCAATGCCGCCACGAACCCGGTCCAGCCCATGGCTCACCGACACGGTCGCGGCGCGATCAGGAGCGGGCCGTACAGAAGGGCAAAGCCGGCAAATGCCGCGATCCACGCCAAGCCCGAGGCCAGATGAAACGCCGAGGCCAGATCGGGCAATGCCCCCGCCATCAGGCGTGCCAGTGTGGCTGCAATGACCAGGAGGTAGATCGCGGTCGTGCCAAAGCCGGCCGACAGCGTCCGGCCGGTGTGGCCGAGCGTGGCGCGCGTCATCACTGCAAGGGTCATCAGTCCGATGCCGCCGGCCATCCAGATGTGCTGCGCGGCCGCCGCGCCCGCACGATCGGCAGACAGGTTCGACAGACCCAGAACGATGGCGCCCAAGGGCACGAAGGCGTAGCCGGCATGCAGCACCCACACGAGCGGCTCGGCGCCCGTGCGCATGCCCGCCCAGCGAAGTAGGCGCGCCGCGTGCGCCGCACCGGCCAGCACCAGCGCGAGGCCGGCGGCCGATGAACCCGGCCATGCCACCCATGTGGAAAGCGCGGCGACAAGCGT
The DNA here is from genome assembly GCF_004331955.1 of Roseitalea porphyridii. Taxonomy (NCBI): domain Bacteria; kingdom Pseudomonadati; phylum Pseudomonadota; class Alphaproteobacteria; order Hyphomicrobiales; family Ahrensiaceae; genus Roseitalea; species Roseitalea porphyridii. The sequence continues at coordinate 3,270,094 of NZ_CP036532.1, forward strand.
CAGCAGCGCGACCTTGTCGAACCGCGCCATTGGCGGCGTCGGCAGACGCCCTGCGCCACGCTTGACCAGCCAGTTTCGTGTGAAGGAGGGAACGATGCGACCGCCGATCAATGCGATCAGCATGATGGCCGTGGCAAGGCCGATGCGCAGGCCGTAGCCTTGCGCCGCATAGTCGCCGCGCGCCGCCTCCCAATGGAAGACGCCGTTGCCGGCGACAAGGGCAGAGAACAGCGCGAGCACGATCAGGTTGCGCCAGTTTTTGCCCGCGACGATCTCGCGGGCGACGATCAGCGCGAACAGGACCGGAAACGCCAGATCGACCGCCGCCACCACGGGCGCCGGCCACAGCGCGGACGTTGCGATTGCCGCACGACCCAAGAGCCACAACAGGAAAAGCCCGCCGAGCGCCCAGCCGGCGATCGGCAGCCGGCCGGTCCAGTTTGGCACGGCGGTCAGAAGGAAGCCGGCGATTATCGCGCCGAGATAGCCATAGAGGAACTCATGCGCGTGCCATGACACCGGGTCCAGTCGCGTCGGCAGGCTGAAAGCGCCCGCCAGCATCGCCAGCCACAGGGTCATCGCCAGCGCCGCCCAGATGGCCCCGCCCAGAAAGAACGGCCTGAACCCGTGGCTCAGCAGGGCCGGCCCCTGCCAGGCGCGCATCCGATCCATCGTCCCGATGGCGTTCATGGCAGTACCCTTGTCCGGCCGACGAGGACCGTGCGGCTGCGCTGAAGGACATGGCCGTCCTCATCGCAGATGAGCTGGAGACGGCGCTCGCCATGGCGGAACGTCAGCCGAAAGCGGCCCTCGTCTTCCCCGGCGCCTTCCTCGACGCGACCGGTGATCGCGCCCGCGCGCATGAGCGGCTGAACCTCTTCCGGCTCGATGCCGAACGGGCCGGCCAGCATGTCGGCCGAAACGGTCACGGCGCCGTTTTCGATCTCCACGGTCATCGGTTGGCCCCCGGACCCGGCGAACCCGGCTGCGCGGCTGCCGGCAGCGCGCAGTCGGCGAGGGTGTGCGTGTTCAGATCGTCGAGGAAACGCGCCCGCGCCGCTGCCAGCATGCCCTTGAGACGACAGGTCGGCGTGATCACGCAGGCCCCGCCGTCGCGCTGGAAGCACTCGACCAGCGCCGACCTTTCCTCGAGCACCGCGACGATCTCGCCGACGCGCAAAAGGTCCGGGCTCTTTGCCAGGACCGCGCCGCCGCCTGCGCCCCTACGGGTCTCGACGATGCCTGCGGCGGCCAGCGCCTGGATCGCCTTGGTCAGATGGTTGCGCGATATGCCGAACTCGGCCGCGATCTCGGCGGTCGAATGCGCGCGGTCAGGTTCGCCGGCCATGCGCATGAGCGCGCGCAGACCGAAATCGGTGAAGCTGGTCAGTCGCATCCGGCAGAACTCCTGCATGCTCGAGGGCGGATGCGGTGTCGTAGCAAAATTAATTGGTATTTGAAATACCAATACTGTCGGAACGTGCGTTGCACACGGCGCTCCGCACGCGCCGCCTTGCCAGTGCTGGAAATCGTCAACGCTGCCGGCGATACCGCAACGGTGTTCGGTTTGAACCAGACGCGCGCGGCTCGCGAGAAGATGGCGCAAGTCTGCCAGAACTAACACCCGTGACTTGCAGGGCGAAGGAGCGTCAAGGGCGGATCAAGGATCGCCCGTCGACCGGTGGACCTGTCGCTGGATTGGGCCACCCCTTCGGCCACGCAACTGTCGCAGGACGTAGCAGACAGTGCATCGTTCTGTACGCGCTCGGCACTCAGTCACTGGCGAAGCGAATTCCAGACCCGCACCTTAAGGATCAGTCCACATCCAGCGGTTCTGCTCCCAGATCTTCTCGCCGATAAGGCAGTCGGATTCGCCGCCGGGCAGGTCGAGAATGCTGCCGCTCGTGGGCATGATGTGCGCCGGCGGTGAGGGGCGCCCTGCCAGTTCGAGGACGATCTTGCGTCGCACGGCTTCGGGGAATTCCTCCCATGACAGAACCGGAATCAGGAACGCGCCGGGGCCGCCGATGACGCAGTCCCGGTAGTAGAGGTCCAGCCGCTCGATATCGAACTGGCTGTAGATGCCGTCGCGCGTCATCAGTGGCAGGCCGTTGATGATGATGCCCGATGCAAGCGCTTCATCGCGGGCCAGGGCGACATATGGCCCCTGATTGTTCGGCCCGTCGCCGGAAATGTCGATGATGCGCCGGTTGCCGGAATAGGCGTTGGTGTCGATTGCGTTGACCGCAAAGTTGATCCCGCCGGAAATGGACGTGCGGCTCATCGAAGGAGAGCGGTGGGCAAGCAGTTGCCGGGCAAATGCCTGTGCGTCCGCGCGATCCTCGATCAGCGTCCAGTCGACGACGATCCTCTGATTGTACTGGCCTGCCCACTCGACATACTGGATCGCCACGCGGCCAAGCAGGCCGTCGCCCATTGCATCGATCACCTCGTCGCTGACGAGGGCTTCCGCATATCCCCGGCGCTGGATGTCGAGTTCTTCCGGAGACATGGACCGCGAAACATCGACGGCGAGCACGAGTTCGACATCGACCTCGATCGTCTGTGCGCTCAATGCAGCAGCCGGCAGCAGCGACATGAATAGGATCACGATCAGGCTTTGGAGGCGAAAGCGCATATGTCAGTGCACCGCGTTTGCCGAGCACCGTCAATTCACGTTCTGCCGGCCGCATGAGCTTGTGAGGATTTCTCGAGGGTAGAGAGAGGGAAGGCGATTGTGGCGAACGCCGCCCGCCTGCAGGCATCGCCGAAAACGCCGGACGGCATTCCGCCCGGAGCAGACGTGCGGGCATCTGCTTCTGCGCCGTCACGGAAGAGTGAGCGGAAAGATGAAACTTTCGACAAATTTCTCACGTCGGACAGGTTACCCGCATCTGCTCAACGGAGTTGACATGTCTTTTCCTCTCAGTCGCCGAACCGTCCTGTCCGTTGGCCTTGGCACACTTGCCACCGCCGCCATGCCCCTTGCAGCGCGTGCCAGTACGATCTCCTTCAACAGTGGCTGGGAGCACCTGAAGTTCCGCAGCCTTGAGCCCAACACGTTCAACACCGCCGGCAACGCCCTGACCGTTGTTGCCGAAGGCACCTCCTCGATCTTGTACCGGATCTTGCCTTCTGACCTGTTTGACAGCCGCCGCGCCGAATGGACATGGCGCGTCGACAGTTCCGTCCCACCGTCGGACCTGAACGATACCGACAATGATGACCGCAATCTGGGTGTGTTTTTTGTCAATGCTTCCGATGACGTCGCCGCACGGATTCGTCCGGGCACGGGCATCTCCAGCCTAATGCGCAATCGTAACGTGCAGGTGCTGATGTATACATGGGGCGGCAACAATCCGCAGGGCACCGTCATTCCCAGCCCGCAAGCACCGGGCCGCTTGCGCAATGTCGTGCAGCGACGTCCCGCAACCGGCCAGTTCCGGGAAAGTGTTGATTTGGCTCGAGATTTCCAGCGAGTGTTCGGTGTAGAGCTGCGCAATCTGGTGGCGCTGGCTGTTTCGTCCAACAGCGAGAACTCGGGTAGCCGTGTTCAGGCGCAGGTGAGCGAATGGGTGTTGGGATAGCCGCTTGCTGTTGAGCTGCTCCAGTGCTTGCTGGCGCAAGTGCGCTGCCGGTGCATTTTCGGATGGAAAGGGCCGGCTGCCATAGGGCAGACCTCCAGGCCTTCGAATTGGGTGGGCGCCATCGTCGGCACATTCAGCTTGGCGCGCGGATAGTCCGGACGGGTCTTGATGCCGCCATTGGCGACGACCAGCGTTCGGCCATCCGGCATCAGGGCCATGTCGTGCGGGCCGGTTTCGAGCGTGTCGAACTCGCCCATGCGGGCAGAGCCGCCGGTCGCGTCAGCGGACGTTGGTACAAGTCATCCAAACCGGTGTGACGGGAGCCCCTTCACGCCGAGGTCGACAGCGAAGAGCGCGCCTTCCTGTGGATTTGCGGCCAGATGGTCGGCATCCATCGTGAATCGCGCCGAGGTGACATAGAGCGTCGAAAGGTCCGCGCCGCCGAACGCGCAACTCGTCGGCCACGAGCACGGCAGGTCGACGACGCGGTCGACGCGGCCGTCCGGCGCCATCCGGATCAGGCACGCGCCGCCAACGACACGGCAGTTCCAGATGAAGCCGTCGGCGTCGATGCACGAACCGTCGGGCAGGCCGCGCTCGAAACCGGCGAGGACGGTGCGCCGGTCCCGCAGCGACCCGCCCGGCCCGATGGCGTAGGAATAGAGCGCGTTCTCCATCGTGTCGGCGGTGATCAGCCGGCCATCGTCCGTCCAGACCATCGTGTTGGTGATGCCGAACCTGTCATCGGAAAGCGGTGTGACCGCACCGTCCGGCGTGACGCGATAGAGCCGCCCGGTGCTCGCGGTGACGTCTTCGGGTGAGCCGTCGGGCGCGATGTTGTTCTGCATCGTGCCGACCCAGAAGCTGCCATCGGGCGCAACGACACCCTCGTTCAACCGGTTGCCGGGCAGGTCGGGTTCGACTTCGGCGAACGGCGTGATCGTTCCGGCGAAATCGAACCGGGCCACGGTCTTGGCCATGCCGATCACGGCCCCGCCGTCGGCCGCAAGGCCGATGGACGTCACGATTTCCGGCGTGTCCCAACACTGCAGATCGCCGGACGGCAGTACCAGCCGGTGGATGCGCCGGCCGACGATGTCCACCCAGCACAACGCGGCATTGCGTTCGTCATGGACGATGCTTTCGCCCACCACGTTGCGCGCATCGAGAACCATGTCGACCATACCTGCCTCCGGATTTGCACGTTTTTGCTCACAGGATAGTTGCACAGGCGTATCAGATATGTCTATCCTGTCATACAGGTTTGGACGAACTGGACGGAATCCGGCGACATGAACGAGATTGAAGCGGGTGGCATGCAGACGGGCGCAACCCGTGTCCACGACACGATCGGCGCGATCACGCGGCACATCCGGACGAACGCGCTCGCGCCGGGCGATCGGCTGCCGAGCGAGGCGTTCTTCTCGGACAATCTGAAGGTGTCGCGGACCGTGGTGCGCGAGGCGTTCCGCTCGCTGGCGGCCCTGCGCCTGATCGATCTGAGCGCCGGTCGGCGCGCGACGGTGGCCCGCGTCGATCACGGCGCGATGTCGGCGATCATCGAGCATGGCGTGCATACCGACCAGATCTCGGTGCATCAGATCTATGATGTCCGGCGGACGATCGAGACGCGCACCGCAGCTCTCGCCGCCCTGCATCGCACCGATGCGCAGGCCGAGCGCATCGTCGGCCTCGCGCAGGCCATGGCCCGCGACATCGACACGCCGCCGGCGGTCATGGAGCACGACCTTGCCATGCACATCGCTATCGCCGAGGCGGCGCGCAATCCGGTCTTCGCGATGATCGTCGGCGCTTTCGAGGGGGTCACCCGCGAAACATGGCCGATCGGCTGGCGCTCGCGCACCTCGCGCAAGGAGCAACTGGTGATGATCGACCTGCACATCGCGCTGGCAGAGGCGATCGCGACGGGCGATCCGGCACGCGCGGCCGAACTGATGGCCGAGCATTTCGACGTCAGCGTGCGCGCCCTGATCGCCGCCGGCATCGCCTGAGCCTGGCCATGAAGATCACCGCCATCGAAACGATCCGGATCGCCGAACGCCCGAACATCCTGTGGGTGCACGTCCACACCGACGAAGGTCTGACCGGTCTGGGCGAGACCTTCTTCATCGCAGGCACCGTCGAGACCTATGTCCACGAATATCTGGCGCCTCGCGTCATCGGCCGCAATCCGCTCGAGATCGACCGGCTGAGCGGAGAACTCGTCGGCTATCTCGGCTTCCGCTCGGCCGGCGCGGAGACCCGTGGCAACTCGGCTTTCGACATCGCCCTTTGGGACCTGTTCGGCAAGGCGACCGGACAGCCGGTGGCCCAGCTTCTGGGCGGCTTCAGCCGGCCGTCGATCCGCACCTACAACACCTGCGCCGGCACCGACTACATCAAGCAGGCGACCGGCCAGCAGTCGGACAATTTCGGGCTGGGCGCCGATGCGCGCTATGACGATCTGAACGGCTTCCTGAACAATGCCGACGAATTGGCCCATTCGCTGCTCGAAGAGGGCATCACGGCCATGAAGATATGGCCGTTCGACCTGGCCGCCGAGAAGACCGGCGGGCATTACATCTCCGGCGAGGACCTGCGCGCCGCACTCGTGCCGTTCGAGAAGATCCGGAAGGCAGTCGGCGACACGATGGATGTCATGGTGGAGTTCCACTCCATGTGGCAATTGCTGCCAGCCCTCCAGATCGCCCGGGCGCTCGAGCCGTTCGGCACGTTCTGGCACGAAGACCCGATCCGTATGGACAGCCTGTCCAGCCTCAAGCGCTACGCCGAGGTGAGCCGCGCGCCGATCTGCGCCTCCGAGACGCTCGCCAGCCGTTGGGCCTTTCGCGACCTGCTGGAGACCGGTGTCGCCGGCGTGGTGATGCTCGACATCTCCTGGTGCGGCGGCCTGTCGGAGGCCCGCAAGATCGGCGCCATGGCCGAGGCCTGGCATCTGCCCGTCGCGCCGCACGACTGCACCGGGCCGGTCGTGCTCGGCGCCTCGACCCACCTGTCGCTGAACCTGCCCAATGCGCTGGTGCAGGAAAGCGTGCGGGCGTTCTACCGCACTTGGTACCGCGACCTCGTGACCGCCCTGCCCGAGGTGAAGGACGGCATGATCACGGTCCCGCCCGGACCGGGCCTGGGCATGGAGCTATCCCCTGAACTCGACCGCCAGTTTTCCGCAACGCGTCGGGTCACACAACAAGCGGATCTGTGACACGTCAATCAAGGAGGAGACCATGAAACGACTAGCAGCAATCGCGGCGCTCGGCGCCGCCCTGACGGCCACCACGGCCATGGCGCAGGATGAGCCCATGGACATCGTGTTCACCCACCATTCGAGCGCCTCCAACCCGTTCTGGCAGGCGGTCAAGAAGGGCTTCGACGATGCCTGCGAGAAGATCGGGGCGGACTGCCAGATGATCTTCACCCAGACCGAGGGCGCCATCGACCAGCAGGCCGCCAACATGATCACCGCCCTCGCCGCCGGCCCGGACGCGCTGATCACCTCGATCGTCGACAACACGGCCTTCGATCAGGTGATCGAGCAGGCCGTCGATCAGGGGGTGGTCGTCATCGCCGCCAATGTCGACGATACCGAGGGGGCCCAGGGCAATGCCCGTGCCGCTTTCGTCGGCCAGGGGTTCGTTCCCGCGGGCTACGCGCTCGCCCGGAAGATGTCCGAGTTCTTCCCCGAGGAAGGGCCGATCAACGCCGTCGTCGGCATCTCGGCTCCGGGTCAGAACTGGTCCGAGCAGCGCGGTCAGGGCGTGGTGAATTTCCTTGAGGAGTACAAGGAGCAGAACCCCGACCGTGAGGTCGAGATCACGCGCCTGGACACCGGCACCGACGGCGCCGTGGTGGCCGAACGCGTCGGTTCCTACCTGAACGCCAACCCCGACACGACCGCCTATTTCGATACCGGGCTGTGGCACGCCTATGTGGCCCAGGTCCTCGCCGATCGCGGCGTCGAGCCGGGCGAGGTGCTGATGGGCGGCTTCGATATCGTTTCGGAAGTGCTCAACCAGATGGAGGCCGGCTACATCCAGGTGCAGGTCGACCAGCAGCCTTACATGCAGGGGTTCATCCCCGTCATGCAGGCCTACCTGGCCCACAATTTCGACCTGGCGCCAGCCGATGTCGACACCGGTCAGGGCCTTGTCCTGCAGGAAGACGTGCCGGCCCTCAAGGAACTGGCCGCCGAGGGCCTTCGCTAGGGGTCCGCAACCGGAACGCGGCCGGCGCAACACGTCGGCCGCCAATTCTTCCGCATGCCGAGGACTGCGCCACCGTGCGACGATTCATCAAGATATACATGGAGCGGCCCGAACTGGCCGGCATCGCCTTTCTCATCTTGCTGGCGCTCGTGTTTCAGGTCCGGTCCGACGGCGTCTTCCTGGGCGCCCAGAACCTGCAGGGCATATTGGGGCTGCTGCCGGAAATGGCGCTTGTCGCCATCGGCGTGACCCTTCTGATGATCTGCGGCGAGTTCGATCTTTCGGTCGGCTCGGTCTTCGCGCTGGCGCCGATGGTCATGGGCGTGCTGTTGGCCGACGGCGTCCCCTTCATCCTCGCCTTTCCGGCCGGACTTCTGACGGCCCTCGCCGTGGGGCTCGTCAACGGCGTCATCACGGTGCGCTTTGCCATCCCGAGCTTCATCACCACGCTCGGCATGCTCTTTGTCGCCCGATCGCTGACCGTCGTGATCTCGGGCGGATTTCCGCCCGTCATTCCGCCCGATGCGATGCCGCGCCAACTCTTCATCGCCTTCGTCGGTCCCGGCGACATGTTCCGCATGTCGTTTCTGTGGTTTCTGGCGATCGCCGTTCTGGTCGCGCTTGCCCTGTCGCGCACCAATTTCGGCAACTGGGTGCGCGCGACAGGCGGCTTCCTGCCGGCCGCACAGGCGATGGGCATTCCCACCGCGCGGGTGAAGATCGTCTGCTTCATGATCTGCTCGCTGCTCGCGGGCTTTGCCGGCACGATCCAGGTCATGCGCCTTGGCGCCCCGCTCCCCTCCATCGGCGAGGGGCTAGAACTGCAGGCCGTGGCGGCCGCGGTGATCGGCGGAACCGCGCTGACCGGCGGCATCGGCACGATCCTGGGCGGCATCATCGGCGCGGTTCTGATCCGCGTCATCGACAATGGCCTCGTGCTCAGCCGGGTCGATGCGAACTGGTTCAAACTGGCGCTCGGCTCGCTGACGATCCTCGCCGTTATCGTCAACGCCTGGCTGCGCAAGAAGGCGCGCGCCATGAAGGTGGAGACCGATTGATGGAACCGGTCATCGAAATCCGCGACCTGCACAAATGGTATTCGGGCGTGCACGCGCTCAAGGGCGTCTCGCTCGACGTGCGGCCGAACGAGGCGCTTGGCCTGGTCGGCGACAATGGTGCGGGCAAGTCGACGCTGATCAACATCCTGTCGGGCATGCAGACCGCCGACAGCGGCAGCATTCGGTTCGAAGGCCGGCCGGTGCATTTCGAGAACCCGCGCGATGCGATGGATGCGGGCATCGAGACCATCTACCAGTACAATTCCATGGTTCCGACCATGTCGATCGCGCGCAACATGTTCATCGGCCGCGAACCGCTCAGCGCCTCCCTGTTCGGGATCGGCGTGATGGACCATCGCCGCATGGCCGAAGAGAGCATGCAGGCCCTGCGCGACGTCGACCTGCATCTGCGTTCGCCGGAGGCGCTGGTGGGCGAATTGTCGGGCGGCCAGCGGCAGGGCGTCGCCATCGCCCGCGCCATGCATTTCCGCTCCAAGGTTATGATACTCGACGAGCCGACGAACCATCTGGCGGTCAAGGAGACCCAGAAGGTGATCGGCTTTGTCCAGTCGCTCAAGGACAACGACGTCACCACCATCTTCATCAGCCACAACATCCATCACGTGTTCGAATGCTGCGACCGCATCGTCGCCATGGCGCGCGGCGAGATCGTTCTGGACCGGCGCGCCGACGAGGTGTCGATGGACGACGTGCTCGACGTTCTGTGACCGATACCGACAGGAGGAAGCCATGACCACATTGCAAGGCAGGACGGTTCTGCTGACCGGCGGGCTTGGATCGCTCGGCCGGGCGCAGGCGAAGCGGTTGTCGGAAGCCGGCGCCGCAGTGACGATCCTCGAGCGGCCGGACCTTGACGGCGCGCAGGCGCGGGCGCGCGAACTCGGCGCGCGCTTGCTGCCATGCGATCTGAACGATCTCGCCGCCGCGCGGACGACGGTCGCCGAGACGATCGACGCCGACGGCGGCTTCGACGTTCTCGTCAACAACGCCGCCCTCATCATCAATCGGCCCTATGACCAATTCACCCTCGACGAATACGAGGACCAGATCCGCGTCAATTCCTCGGCGGCCTACGCGCTGACGAGCGTGTGCGCCGAGGCGATGAAGCAGAAGGGCTGGGGCCGGGTGATCAACTTCACGTCGGTGACGCTGAAGGGCATCATCGACGGTTACGTGCCCTACATCACCTCGAAGGGCGCCATGCTCGGCCTGACCATCTCCCTGGCCCGCGAACTGGGACCGCACGGGATCACGGTCAACGCGGTTGCGCCCGGCGCCATCGTTTCCGAGGCCGAGGCGCGCGTGTTCGGCGACAAGGCGCAGGACTATTCGGACTGGGTGCTCGAACAGCAGGCGCTCAAGTCACGCATCCAGCCCGAACATGTCGCCGATCTGGTCCACTTCCTCGTCTCGCCGGCGGCCGACATGATCACCGCCCAGAACATCGGTGTCGACGGCGGCTGGCTCGGCGGCAAGGCCCCCGGCACGCAGTAGGGCTCGCCTCGGGTCTTGTCAGATCTACCCGCATTGCTCGGGTCGGGCGGTTTCGTAGCGTTGGGGCATGAGCAAAGCCAAACGCACCGAAACCGCCCTCGCCCAATCAACGCGGTTTTGCTCTGACAAGACCACAAGTGACAACGCCTGTTGCCAACATCACCTTTGCTGGTTCGACCAGTTTGGGTGTATCCACGGTTCGCTGTTGTCAGCGGCCAGCGGCATTCGCTCCAGAATGTGGTCTGCTGCCTTCTCGCCGGTCATGATCGACGGCGCGTTGAGATTGCCATTGGTAATGCGCGGGAAGACGGAGCTGTCGGCGAGACGCAGCCCATCGACACCGATGACCCGGCATTGCGGATCGACCACGGCCATCGGATCATCGCGCCGGCCCATCTTCGCGGTGCCGCAGGGGTGGTAGGCGCTTTCTACATTGTCGCGGATGAAATCGTCGAGCGCGTCGTCGCTCGTTACATTCTCGCCAGGCTGGATTTCGCGCTTGTAGAAGGGCGCGAACGCATCCTGTGAGAAAATCTCCCGCGTCAGGCGGATGCAGCGACGGAAATCGATCCAATCCTGCTCGTGCGCCATGTAATTGAAGCATATGCGTGGCGGCGCGTTCGGGTCGGCCGAACGCAGCGTGACCTCACCACGCGATGGGCTGCGCATCGGCCCGACATGCGCTTGAAAGCCATGCCCCTCGGCCGCTGCCTGGCCGTCATAGCGCACCGCAATGGGCAGAAAATGGTACTGGATATCGGGATATTGCACTCCCGCGCGCGAGCGGATGAAGGCGGCGCTTTCGAACTGGTTCGAGGCGCCGGGCCCGGTGCGGCTGAGAAGCCAGCGCGCCCCGACATAGGCCTTGCCGACCAGGTTCCAGTACCTGAACAGGCTCACCGGCTGCGAAGCGGCCGCCTGAATGTAGAGTTCGAGATGATCCTGCAAATTCCTGCCGACCCCGGCACGATCGGTGATCGGAGCGATGCCGTGTTCGGCCAGATGTTCCGCCGGGCCGACACCCGAAAGCATGAGCAGCTTGGGCGAATTGATCGATGATGCCGCAAGGATGACCTCCGCCTCGGCACCGATGACTTCGATTGCGCCGCCGCGTTCCACTTCGACACCGGTCGCGCGTCCTTGCTCGATGACCACACGCCGCGCGAATGCGCGAACCAGATCGCAGCTGTCGCGCTTAAGGGCCGGCTTGAGATAGGCGTTGGCCGCCGACCAGCGCCGGCCCCGCCAAACCGTCATATCGAAGGGGCCAAATCCTTCCTGCTGGTGGCCGTTATAGTCATCGGTCACCTCGTAGCCGGCCTGCCGCCCCGCCTCGACGAAAGCCCGGGTCAACGGGTTGTCGCGTTTGCCGCGCGTTATGTGCAGCGGCCCGTCGGTGCCGCGCCAGGCCGGATCGCCGCCATGGCCGCCATGGTGCCAGTTTTCGAGACGCTTGAAATAGGGCAGCACGTCGGCATAGCCCCAGCCGTCTGCGCCCGTATCGCGCCAGTGGTCATAGTCCAGCGCATGGCCGCGCACGTAGATCATGCCGTTGATCGAGGATGATCCACCGATCACTTTGCCGCGGGGCGTCGCCAGACGGCGTCCGCCCAGATGCGGTTCGGGCTCGGTCTGAAACCCCCAGTCGTAGCGCTTCATGCCCATCGGATAGGACAGGGCGCCGGGCATCTGGATCAAGGGGCCGGCGTCGGTGCCGCCATGCTCGATGACAAGCACGGATTTTCCCGCCTCGGCCAGTCGATAGGCCATGGCGCAGCCGGCACTTCCCGCGCCGACAATCACGTACTCGGCCTTCATCAGTACGGCGCCTCGACATCGCCCATGCGCACGTAGACCGACTTGATCTGGCTGTAGTGCTCCAGCGCGGCGTGGGCGTTCTCGCGGCCAACGCCGGACGCCTTCATGCCGCCGAACGGCACTTCGACGGGGGCGTCGTTGTAGGAGTTGATGAAGCAAGTTCCCGCCTCGAGCCGCGCGATCACGCGATGGGCGCGGCCTATGTCCCGGGTGAAGACGCCCGCCGACAGGCCGAAGGGCGTATCGTTGGCGCGGGCGACGACCTCTTCTTCATCCTCGAAATCGAGCACCGCCATCACGGGGCCGAAAATCTCGTCGCGGGCGATCGTCATCTTGTCGGTCACATCGGCGAACACCGTCGGCGCGACGAAGAAGCCGGGGCGGTCGAGGCGTGCGCCGCCCGTCACCAACCGCGCGCCTTCGGCCTTGCCTTTGTCGATATAGCCCAGCACGATATCCATCTGGCTTTCGCTGACCATCGGGCCGAAGGACGTGGCCGCATCGCGCGGATCGCCGATGACAGCGTCTCCAAGTCTCTCGGTCAGTCGAACGAGGAACCTGTCCTTGATCGACCGATGGACGAAGACGCGCGTGCCGTTCGAACAGACCTGGCCGGACGAATAGAAGTTGCCGAGGATCGCCCCGCCGACGGCGTTCTCCATGTCGGAATCGTCGAAGACGATAAGCGGCGACTTGCCGCCAAGCTCCATCGTGACGTGCTTGAGATCATGGGCGGCGGCGGCATAGACCTTGCGTCCGGTCGGCACCGAGCCTGTCAGCGAAACCTTGGCGACGCGCCCGTCACCGATCAGCGCCTTGCCGGTCTCGCCCATGCCCTGAACGACGTTGAAGACGCCATCGGGCAGCCCGGCTTCCGTGAGGATCTCGGCGACCTTCAGCGCGCAGAGCGGCGTGTTCTCGGACGGCTTGAAAACCATCGTGTTGCCGCAGGCGAGCGCTGGCGCAGCTTTCCAGCAGGCAATCTGGGTCGGGTAATTCCAGGCGCCGATGCCGACGCAGACGCCGAGCGGCTCGCGGCGCGTGTAGACCCAGTCTTCGCCCAGTTGCATCGTCTCGCCGGTCAGCCCGCCAGCCAGCCCGCCGAAGAACTCCAGCGCATCGGCGCCGCTCGTTGCGTCGGCGACAAGCGTTTCCTGCAAGGGTTTGCCCGTGTCCATCGTCTCGAGCAGCGACAGATCGGCGTTGCGCTGGCGCATGATCTGTGCGGCGCGGGTCAGGATGCGGCCACGCTCGCGCGGCGCCATGGCGGCCCAGGCCGGCTGTGCCGCTTTCGCTGCCGCGAGCGCCTGATCGACGATGGCCGCCGTTCCCGCGTGAACGGTGGCGATCGTCTCGCCGGTATAGGGAAAGATCACATCGATGGCCGCGCCCGCAGGGTCTTCGACGTACCGTCCATTAATGAAATGGCTGGCTTGAGGTTGCGTGTCGTATGGCATGGTCAGTGCTCGTAGTTTTGCGATGGACTGACGATCAGTGCCGGCCGATGGCGCGATCGAGATGGTCGGTGATCATGGCGACGGCGGCGGCACCATCGGGCGCACCTTCGCGCAGGGCCTGGCGGATGTAGAGGCCGTCAATCAGTGCGGCGAGCGAATGCGCGATCGCCTCGGCATCGCCATCGCACAGCTTTCGCAGATCGAAGGCCAGATTGCTGTGCAGCCGCCGGTGATAGACACGCAAGAGCCGCTGCGCTTCGGCCGATCTCTGCGCCTTGACGTAGAAGCTGAGCCACGCGCTGACGATCTCCGGCTTGAAATTCTGCGCCGAAAACGACGCGTGAATTATGGCCATGAGCCGGTCGCGCGGCGTTTTCGCCGCAGCCATACCCTGACGCGCTTCCTGACCGAAAATGTCGAGGATGTGGCGCATCGTGGCGATGAAGATCTGATCCTTCGAGCCGAAATAATGGTGCGCGAGAGCGCTGGAAACGCCGGCTTTGCGCGCGATCTGACTGACCGTGACGTCGAGCGAGCCCGTGCGGCCGATTTCTGCAATGGTCGCTTCGACCAGCGCGCTCTGGCGCAGCGGTTTCATACCGAGTTTGGGCAAGTTTCCTCCCCCGAGTGGTTGTCATGCGAAGAAAAGTAATTTTAACTGGTCAGTCAATCAACCATGATTGTCAGGGAGAAACGATACCATGCACAAGAGCCTTATCGCTGGCGCGGCCGCGCTGCTGATGACAACCGCCACCGCGGCGGCGCAATGTGAGACCGTAACCTTTTCCGATGTAGGCTGGACCGACATCACCGCGACCACGGCGACGGCGACTGTAATTCTCGACGCCCTCGGCTATGAGACCGACGTGAAGGTGCTTTCGGTCCCCGTTACCTATGCTTCAATGAAGTCCGGCGACATTGATGTGTTCCTCGGCAACTGGATGCCAACTATGGAAGCCGACATTGCGCCTTATCGCGACGACGGTTCGGTCGACACGGTGCGCGCCAATCTGGAAGGCGCCAAGTACACCTTGGCGACCAATGCGGCGGGCGCCGCGCTTGGCATCGACAGCTTTGATGCGATCGCCGCCAACGCCGAAGCGCTCGACAACGAGATTTACGGTATCGAGCCGGGTAATGACGGCAACCGCCTCATCCAGACGATGATCGATGAGGACGCGTTCGGCCTGTCATCGTTCGAAGTTGTCGAGAGCTCTGAACAGGGCATGCTGGCGCAGGTTGAACGGGCGAGCGATCGGGACGAACCGATCGTCTTTCTCGGCTGGGAGCCGCACCCGATGAATGCAAACTTCGAGCTGACCTATCTGGAAGGGGGCGATGATTTCTTCGGACCGAATCTGGGCGGCGCCACGGTCTACACCAATACCCGCGCCGGCTATGTCGAGGAATGCGAAAATGTCGGGCAGTTCTTGAACAACTTGGAATTTTCGCTGGCCATGGAAAACGAGATCATGGGCGCAATTCTCAATGATGGAGAGAACCCCGAGGACGCCGCGCGCGCATGGTTGACGGCCAACCCCGGGGTGCTTGATGGCTGGCTCGACGGCGTGACAACGCTCGATGGCGGCGACGCCATGGAAGCTGTCACTTCCGCACTCGGCCTTTAGGGCAGCGGGGGCAAGGGGCGTCTCTACTCCTGGCGGCGGGGCTGGCGATGATGGATTGGGGGTAACACGATGGAGTGGCTGTCGGAGAACAAGATTCCGGTCGGCCAGGCCGCGAGCGATCTGTTCGAGTGGCTTCAGGACAATGGCCAGTGGTTCTTCGACGGGCTGGACGTTGCGCTCGACCGGTTGATCGAATCGATCCTTTGGCTCATGCAGTCGCCCCACCCGCTGATCACCATCGCGATCTTTGTCGCCATCACATGGTTGCTGCAAAAGAGTTGGCAGACCTGCCTGTTCGTCTTTGCCGGTTTTCTGTTCATCCTCAATCAGGGATACTGGGAAGAGACGACCGAAAGCCTGACGCTGGTGCTCTCCGCCTGTGTCGTGTGCATGGCGATCGGTGTGCCGATCGGCATCGCCGCCGCGCATCGGCCAAGGCTTTATGCCGCGATGCGCCCGGTGCTCGATCTGATGCAGACGCTGCCAACCTTCGTCTATCTGATACCGGCGATCGTCTTTTTCGGTATCGGCATGGTACCGGGGCTGATCGCGACGGTCATCTTCGTTGTGCCCGCGCCGATCCGGCTGACCCATCTGGGCATCAGTTCGACGCCCAGGCCATTGCTCGAAGCGGCCCAGGCGTTCGGCGCCACGCCGCGCCAGACATTGTGGAAGGTCGAACTGCCCTACGCCATGCCGCAGATCATGACCGGGCTGAACCAGACGATCATGTTGTCGCTTTCCATGGTCGTCATCGCCGCGCTGGTCGGCGCGGACGGGCTCGGAGTGCCGGTCGTACGCGCCCTCAACCAGGTCAACACGGCGCTCGGCTTTGAAAGCGGCATCATAATCGTGGTCGTCGCCATCATGCTCGATCGGGTTCTGCGGGTGCGGCGCACGTGAGCAACGCGGTTGAATTCAACAATGTCTCGATCGTCTTCGGCGACAAGCCGGCACAAGCCTTGCCGCTCATGGATGAAGGACGCTCGCGCGGCGAAATCCAGGCCGAGACAGACCAGATCCTCGGCGTCCATGATTGTTCAATCGCCGTCCCCGAAGGCGAGATCCTCGTCCTAATGGGCCTGTCGGGCTCGGGCAAGTCGACGCTTCTGCGTGCCGTCAACGGGCTCAATCCGGTCATCCGCGGATCGGTCTCGGTGCGCGAGAACGGCACCATGGTCGATGTGACCAATGCCAATTCCAGGACGCTGCGCCGGATTCGCATGAACACCGTGTCGATGGTCTTTCAGCAGTTCGGCCTTCTGCCATGGCGGACAGTGCGCGAAAATGCCGGCCTCGGGCTCGAGCTTGGCGGGATGCCCGCCAGGAAGGCACGCGAGCGGGTCGATCACCAGTTGGCCCTGGTCGGCCTATCAGACTGGGCCGACCGCAAGGTGGGCGAATTGTCGGGCGGCATGCAGCAGCGGGTCGGTCTGGCGCGCGCCTTTGCCACCGATGCGCCGATCCTTCTGATGGACGAGCCGTTCTCGGCGCTCGATCCGCTGATACGCACCCGGCTTCAGGACGAATTGCTCGAGCTGCAGGCCGAACTCAAGCGCACCATCGTCTTTGTCAGTCACGATCTCGATGAGGCGTTCAAACTGGGCAACCAGATCGCGATCCTCGAAGGCGGCCGGATCGTCCAGGCCGGAACGCCGCAGCACATCTTCCAGAACCCGCAAAACCAATATGTCGCCGATTTCGTGCAGAACATGAACCCGTTGGGTGTTCTGCGCACCCGCGATCTGATGCGTCCCCCCGATGGCGCACCGTCGCACACTTTGCCGGCCGATATGCTGATCAAGAACTGCATGGACCACCTGATCGGTATGGAAGGTCCGGTCGGTGTTGAAGAAAACGGCCAGATCGTCGGCCAATTATCCAAGGACGATCTGCTGAAGGCGCTTGCTGGCGCTCCGAGTTCGGGCGAGGTAGCAACATCAGGGCGATGACGGTCGCATTCCGGATGCCGTCGGCACCAAGGGGTGTTGTCAGAGGAAACAAATCCGACCGCCTTTCCCCGTCCACCTCGATGGTCGATAGTCGCAAACGTCTGTTTCGTATGGAGAAACCTCCATCAGAGCACCGCTGACTTCCACAACCGACCCGTCGAGATGCTATCAGCGTGGCTTCCTCTGACAAGTCCTCTCGCTGGCACGATGATTTGGCAGTTCGGCGACAGTTGTTTCCTGAACAGAAATAGGCGTCGTATGACGGATGGCGGATCAGTCATTATCAGCGAGTTGGTGTTCGACCGATGATCTCGGCCCATTATCATCATCTGGCCAAGCGTCTTGACTTGCCACAGCCCAACTCGGTGCTCTCAAAGCGGTTGGAAGCCCGAGGTTGAATCTACATTCAACGCATCCAGAGCATGGCGGCTACGATCTGCAGGAAGCCGAGGAAGTGGGTGGCGCGGGGTCAAGGCGCATGGCGATGCGGCGGAAGTGCTTGATCTTGTTGAAGCATCGCTCGACCGTGTTTCTCATCTTGTAGGCTTCGGCTTCGTAGACGATGCGCCGCCTTCTGGTCGGATTGCAGGGGATCACCGACTCGGCGCCGAGGTCTGCGACCAGCGCCCTGATGGCGTTGGAGTCGTAGGCCTTGTCGGCCAGCACGCGGCGCGGCGACAGGCCGTTGAGGAGCGCCGGGGCGAGCGGCGCGTCGCCGGGCTGCCAAGACGTCAGGACCAGCTCGAGCGGCCGGCTCAGAGCGTCGACCGTCATGTGGATCTTGGTGGTCAGTCCTCCTCGGGAACGCCCCGTAGCCGTGCTGGCCCACAGGAACATGCTCCATGTTACACGCATTCGCGCTCTTCGATTGCCCAAGATTACCCGTGGCGTCGAAGATCGGGGGTTATGGTGGTCCGATCGGGTCTTTAGGGACGGTCGAGGGAGCAACATCCCCGCGACTTTGATGGTCCGCGAACCGACTGGGAGGAAACCATGATCGAATTCAACTACCGGCTAGCGAAGCGCCTTGCCAATGCCGCACTGACGGCGCTTACCGCATCTGCCCTTACCGCGGCCGTCCCGACAGGGGAAGAGGCGCATGCTCAGGAACATACGCTGCGGGTTGCCTCCGTGGCTTCCGAGGGCAACATCGACTACGAGTATCTGGAGGAACTGGCCCGTAGGGTGACTGAACGCACCGATGGCCGAATAGAGTTCAATCTCTTTCATGGCAGCCAACTCGGCTCGATCAAGGAGCAGATCTCGAGCGTCAGCAGTGGTGCGATCGACATGACGCTGCACGATTTCGCGGCGCTTGCTTCCTATGTCGAGGACATCGCGCTGTTCAATGCGCCCTACATATATCGGGACGGCGCCCATGCGCTGACCGCGACCGATCCGCAGGATTCGGAGGTCATGGCCGACTTCAATGAGCAGGTCATCGAGGCAGGCGATATTCGTATCCTCGGCGGCCTCTATCGGGGCGCTCGGCAGTTGACGGCGAGTTTCGCAGTGTATGGACCCGACGACCTGAAAGGCGAGAAGATCCGCGGCGTGCCGCTGCCGATCTGGACCACCATGCTTGAAGGCATGGGCGCGATTCCGACGCCTGTCGAATGGGCCGAGGTTCCGTCGGCACTGGCCACCGGACTGGTCGTCGGCCAGGAAAACCCCTTGGCGGGGATCTACCAGACCAAGATCTACGAGGTTCAGCCCTACGTGATGATCACGGGTCACATGCAGTCCGTGCTCGGCCTGTTCATCAACGAGGACAGTTGGCAGTCGCTCTCGGAGCAGGACCGGGAGGTCTTCCGCGATGTTGTCGACGAGATGGAGCAGTGGTCCCTCGATCGCGTTGCCAGCGAGGAAGAGGCGATCAAGGAACAGCTTCGCGACGAGGGCGTGACCGTGATCGAGCCGGAGGATGGACTGCGCAATGAAGAGTTCCGTCAGGCCGTGCTCGAAAAGGTCGCCGAAGACTTCCCGCAGTGGACAGATGACATCGAACGCATTCGCGCGATCGACTGATCATTGACGATCTCCGGCGCCCGGCGAGGTCTCGGGCGCCGTTCCCCGCAAGCCGTTGAAAAGGTGCGCCATGCGCCTCATCCATGCAATGCGCAAGGGTTACCTGGCGATCAGCGTCGCCTTGCTGGCGCTCGTGACGGCACTGCCGATCATCCAGGTGGTCATGCGAAACCTGTTTGATACGCCACTCATGCGCTCGGAAGAGTTCACAAAGTATTTTCTGATCTGCCTGGCGTTCATGGCGGCCCCCGTTGCCGTGTCCGGTGCCGGCATGATCGCCATGGACGAATTGCGTCGCGCTTTACCCGGTCTTGCGCGACGGACCTTGTCGGTCTTGATCCTTGCGGGCTCGGCCTTGATCTTCGCCGTCGCGACCTTCTCTGCGGTGCTGACGTCGGTGAAAAACGCGCATGTCTCGACAACACTTGGCGTGCCTTTCTGGGTTTTCATTCTCCCCGGCACGATCGGCTTCCTTCTGGTCACCTTCGAGTATCTCGTGCGGCTCGTCGAATATTGGCGCGACGGTGAGAGTAGCTACACGGCGGACGAAATCGCCGATGAAATTGATGTCGATCCGACTTCGTCCGCTCCTCCGAGTGCGCTCTAGCCGAGGACCTTACTATGACAATCGGATTGGCTTTCCTCGTCCTGTTCTCCGTCGGCTTCCCCGTTGTGGTCGCGATGATGCTGCCGTCGATCTACTACATCCTGGCGAACGGTTTCCCCCTCGACTCCGCCGCTCAGAGACTGATCTTCTCCGTCGACTCCTTCACGCTGGTGGCTATCCCGGTCTTCATTCTGGCCGGCAACCTGATGAACACCGCCGGCATCACGTCGCGCATCTTCAATTTCGCCAACATCGTGGTCGGACGCGTGCCCGGTGGCCTGGCTCAGGTCAACATCTTTGCCAGCCTGATCTTCGCAGGCATGTCGGGCGCCGCTCTCGCTGACGTCGGCGGTCTGGGCCGTGTCGAGATAAAGGCGCTGCGCGAAAGAGGGTTCAGCGCCGGATTTGCGGCCGCCGTGACCGCGGCGTCTGCGACCGTGGGGCCGATCTTCCCACCCAGCATCATCCTCATCATCTATGGTGCGGTCACTAACACCTCGATCGTGAGCCTGCTGCTGGCCGGCGTGCTGCCCGCGATCCTGTGCGTGATCATGCTGATGCTGACGACCGCCATCCTTGCGCGTCTGCGCCGCTTCCCGCGCGAACCACGTTGGCCCACGCCAAGCGAAGTAACACGCGGCGGAGCGGCGGCACTGCCGGCTCTGCTCGCGCCTGTGTTCCTCGTCGGCGGCATGCTCACGGGCTGGTTCACGCCGACCGAGGCTGCTGCCGTCGTCGTCCTCTACATCCTTCTGGTGAGCGCGCTCGTCTACCGCGATCTCAGCCCCAGCCATTTGCTGACCTCGGCGGTCGACACAGTCAAGGCCACGGGCGCGATCCTGGTGATCGTCGCAGGGGCGCAGCTGCTGGGTTGGGTCTTTGCACTCGAGCAGGTGCCGCAACAATTTGCGTCCGCCGTGCTGCCTGACACCGACAACACTATCGTGCTTCTGCTCGTCCTGAACCTGATCCTGCTGGTTGCCGGCATGTTCCTGGACGCCGGCGTCGTCGTGCTGCTGATCATGCCGATCGTGGCGCCGCCCCTGATCGCAGCCGGCGTCGATCCCGTGCACTTGGGCATCGTGTCGGTCTTCAACGTGGTGCTCGGGTTGGTGACGCCGCCGATGGGCCTGTCCTTGTTCCTGATCAGTGACATCGCGCGCGTACCGATGAGCCGGCTCGTGCGGGAACTCCTGCCCTTCTACGTGCCGCTGTTCCTCACGCTCATGCTGATCACCTTCATACCGGCCATTTCGCTGTGGCTGCCAAACCTCAACTGACCGGAAGGACGTTTCCGCATCATGCGACCCCTGAAGATGCTACAGATCGGAGTAGGTGGATATGGCGCAGCTTGGCTTCGCGACTTCGTCCCGCCAGTGAAAGCCAGGGGACTGGTCGAGACGGTGGCGGTCTGCGACATCGACGGACAGGCGCTGGGCGAGGCGCGCGACTTTCTGGGGCTGCCAGAGACCCAGTGCTTCACCGATGCAGCCCAAGCGTGTCGTCAGGCCGACGCCGATTTCGCTCTGATTTCGACTCCACCGTGGGACCACGCCGATCACGTCGCGATGGCCGCCAATGCCGGCATGGATGTGCTGTGCGAAAAACCGATTGCCGCTTCGATTGAGGACACAGCGCGCATCGTCAGAACAGCCCGCGAGACGGGCCGCCGGATCGCGTTCACGATGACCCACCGGTTCGATCAGGCCCATTCCACCCTGCGACGCGAGGTCCACAGCGGCCAATATGGCGCGCTCGATTACATTGCCTTCCGCCTCACCGGTGAACTGCGGCGGTTCGCGAGTTGGGGCCGGTTCCGCCACGAGATGGACGATGTCATGTTGGTCGAGGCAGCCATTCATCACTTCGACATCCTGCGCGATCTGGCCGGCGCCGCGCCAGCCTCCATCTTCGCGACGTCCTGGAACCCTCCCTGGGGGGAGTTTGCCGGCGATTCCCAGGTTCTGGCGATCATGCGCTTCGGCAACGACGTCCGGGCCAGCTACGAAAGCACCGCCTGCAATGCGGTCTCCATCAACGAGTACTTCAAGGGCACGATCCGCGCCGAGTTCGACAAGGCCACGCTGATCCTCGACGGCGGACGGCTGGAACGCATGTACTACGATCCCACCGGCCAAGAGCCCGTACGCCGCCCCGGAAGCGGGGAGACGGTTGAGCCAGTCGTGCAGGACAGTTTCGGAAACGTCTGGATCATCGAGCGCTTTGTGCAGTGGTTGCGCGGCGGCGAACCAATGCCGACGCGGCTGGAAGAAACGCTCCAGTCGCAGGCCATGGTTTTCGCCGCGCTCGAATCGGCGCGCACGGGCAAGCAGGTCGACGTGCGCGCAATTGCCGACTGGTTCGGCCATTTGGCCCGGCCATAGAGCCGCGCCAACCAATCATACACCTGAAAGGAGAACCGTGAATGAAGCTCGAAAACAAGATCGCCGTCGTCACCGGTGGAGGCGGAGGCATCGGCCGTCAGACATGCCGCCTGCTGGCTGGCGAGGGGGCGAAGATCGTGGTTGCCGACCGGGTCCTGGAGGATGCCGAGCGCACGGCAGCGGAATTGAGCGACGCCGGTGCGACAGCGGTCCCGATGCACGTCGAAATGGCCGACGACGACTCCATCCGCAAGTTGGCCGAGCAGTCGGTGGAGCGGTTCGGGCACATCGACATCCTCGTCAACAATGCCGGCGCGCGCGTGTTCGGACCGGTGACGGACGCCACCCTCGAAGACTGGGCGTTCATTCTGGACGTCAACCTGCGAGGCCCCGGGTTGAGCTGCAAGTACCTGATCCCGCACATGCGCCAGGGCGGCAGCATCATCAACATCTCGTCCGCCAACGGTGTGGTCGGCCGTCCGGGAATGGCGCTTTACGATGCGTCCAAGGCGGGACTGCTGGCGTTGACCCGGTCAATGGCCTGCGATCATGCCGATCAGGGTATCCGCATCAATGCGGTTCTGCCCGGACCGACGCTGACCGACTTTCACATCAAGCGGGCAGCCGCCGAAGGCCGCGAACTCGATGCCGGGCTGACACGGCCGCACGATGATGGTCCCGGCATATTGCGCCGCCAGGGTCTGCCGGAGGAGATCGCCGCGGCGGTCGTGTTCCTGGCGACAGACGATGCTTCCTTCGTCACCGGTGCATGCTTCAACATCGACGGCGGACTGAGCGCCATCGCACAGAGGAACTAGGCCGAAACGATGATGCCGCGTGTCGACGTCCTAGAGCGTTGCCGGAAGATCCGCGCCGACGAGAACGGCATTCTCGTTGGCGCGGCCATCGGCGCGGGTCTGATGGCCGAGGCGGCCACTCGCGGCGGCGTCGATCTGCTGATCGCGATCACCGCCGGCCGTTTCCGTATGATGGGAGGCGCCTCGCTCACCTGCATGATGCCGATCGCGGACAGCAATGCGC
This sequence comes from Roseitalea porphyridii, assembly GCF_004331955.1. Lineage (NCBI taxonomy): Bacteria > Pseudomonadati > Pseudomonadota > Alphaproteobacteria > Hyphomicrobiales > Ahrensiaceae > Roseitalea > Roseitalea porphyridii. The sequence continues at coordinate 3,293,392 of NZ_CP036532.1, forward strand.
TTACGGCACGTTTCGCCCGGTCCGAGATCCTCAACAACAGCACGGTGCCGGTGTTCTTCGGCGCCAACTGCATGGATCCGCGCCTTGATCTCGATGCCTTCCTCGATCGGGTGCGCGACTGGGGATTCTCCGGCGTCACCAATTTTCCAAGCGCGCTCTTTGTCACGGGCGGGTTGCGTGATCGGATGGAGGCGGCAGGGATCGGCTTTGGCCGCGAAGTGGAACTGGTCAAGCGCGCGAAGGAGCACGGATTGGCGACCATCGCCTATGTCCAGACACCGCAGGAAGCGCGGGTGATGGCCCAAGCGCCCGCCGACATCGTCAATGTCAATCTTGGCTGGAACCAGGGCGGGACGCGCGGCGTCGAAAGCAGGCTTTCGGTGAGCGACGCCGGCAGTTGGGTGCGTCACATGGTCGAAACGATAGGACGCGCCAATCCCGATGTCCTGCCCGTCATCGAAGGCGGGCCGATAACGACCGCCGAGGAACTTGTTGCCGTTTGCCGCGAGTCCCGTGCGCTGGGCTACATCGGCGGGTCAACGATCGACCGTATGCCGCTGGAAGACTCCGTGTCGGACAAGACGTCTTCCTTCAAGACGATGCACGTGTTGCGGTCGAGGCTCGATCGGCTCGAGCAGAGGCTGGAGCGCAGCCCGATCGAAAAGATCCTGCCGGGTACCTCCGATGCCGTTCGCATGGCGGTGGCCCGGACACACGAGGCGGCCGGCTCCGAACTGCCCGTGCTCATCATCGGTGAGCCCGGCACCGGGCGGCGCCAGATCGCACGTGCAATCCACCGTCACGGGCGCCGCCGAAACGATCCGTTTCGCATAGTCGGGTGCGCAGGCAAGACCGAGGAGGAATTAGCCGCCGAACTGTTCGGACATCGCGGGCCGGAAGACGAGCGTCGCCGGCTGGGTCTGCTCGAAGTGCTTCAGGGCGGCACCCTGGCGATAGCCGATGTCTGTCAGGCCCCGGCAGGTCTCCAAACGCAGTTTCTGGATATGGTCTCAAGTGGTCGGATGCCACGCTCGACGGGCGGTGAGGGACCCGGTCCCGACATCCGTCTGCTGTTCACGGCGCGACCGGCAGGTATGGAAGACGGCATTGATCCGGCCCTGCATGCGCGGATCGGCGCGCTTGAAGTGTTGCTTCCGCCGCTCAGGGAGCGGCCCGAAGACATTCCGCTCCTAGCCCGTCAGATCCTTGACCGCATAGGCGATCGAAGCGGCCGTGCCGCGCGCGGCCTGGATCCGGCGGCTCATCGTGCGCTGATATCACATGGATGGCCGGGCAATCTTGACGAACTCCACCATGTGCTCACGCGGGCTTCAATGACGACCGGCGACGGCCCGATCGCTGCCGCGGCCATCAAGCACGCGCTGGGAACGTCCCATTCAATGACACCTCGCCCCGATGTCGTCGACGAGAAAAGCTGGCTTCTGGATGGGTTGCGTCGCAACCGCTTCCGAAGAAACCAGACTGCGGCGTTTCTCGGGATCTCGCGAAAGACCCTTTACAACAAGATGAAGCGCCATGGTCTTCTGTCGACCTGATCGAAATCTAACAAAGAGTTCCGTCGGCAATACGCATCGCATCGCCATGCCACTTCCGGCCGTGCAGTACGATGGGCCTGCCGCTGATCTGTTGCGCCTCGGTGACCAGGTCGGCGTCCTTCAACGATCCTTGTGCCGCAAAAGCGTGCAACACGATCGACTCGGGTTCGATGGCGGCCGCATGCACCACCTGATCGAGCGAACTGGCCATGGCGACGACCCCGAGACCGTCGCTCTTCAATCGATCAAGCCGAGCGATCTCGGCTGCATAGCCGGTTCCCATCGCATCGAGGCCCTCGGCGAGCGGCCCGGAATGGGCACCCATCGTCGGATAGTTGACGACACGTCCAATGCCCTTGTCGCGCAGTGTCGCGCACAGATCGTCCCAGATAGCGAAGGGGTCCGCTGCAAGGATCGCGCCGACCGTGCTCGACGAAAAGCCGTCGGTTCGCTCGAGCGCCTCGAGGAGCGCCCCGTTGACGCTGACATTCGGCATCAGCACACCCAGTTCGATCGTCGTTTCGTCGCCTCGAAACCGCCAGCGGGCGGGTGCGAGAACACCCGGCTCATCGGTTCCGGCAGGCGCCTGTTCGGTCAGGAATCGAAAGTGAACTCTGGCGTGGGCGTGGGACATGAGCGTCGAACTAGACGCCGGCCGGCCCTTCGCGCAAGCGGTCGCGCTCAAATCGCATCAGCACGACCAAGCTTCACGGTGCGAACGGGGATGCCATGAGACGTGCCTACGTCATAGGAACCTGTGACACGAAGGGCGTGGAACTGGCCTTCGTGCGCGATTGCCTTGAAAGGGCAGGTACGAGAACGCGGCTCGTCGATGTCGGGACGAGACAGTCCCCCGGCATGGCCGATGTCGCCCCGGACGAGGTCGCCATGGCGCACCCCGATGGCGCCGCTGCCGTCTTCGTTGATGACCGCGGCAAGGCGGTCGCTGCGATGGCCGATGCGCTCCGCCGCTGGTTGCCCGACAGGGATGATCTCGCCGGTGTTGTCGGATTGGGCGGATCAGGCGGCACGGCCTTGATTTGCCCGGCGCTTCGGGCGCTTGACGTCGGTGTCCCCAAACTCATTGTTTCGACAGTCGCATCCGGCCAGGTGGGCCAATATGTCGGCGGTTCGGATATCACGATGATGTATTCGGTCACCGATGTGGCCGGCATGAACCGGGTCTCGCGCAAGGTTCTGGCCAACGCCGCCGCCGCCATGGCCGGGATGGTCAAATTCACCTCCGAGGAACAGGGCGACGACCGGCCGGCACTCGGGCTCACCATGTTCGGGGTGACGACCGCGTGCGTCGATGCCGTGCGGTCGAAAATGGAAGACCGTTACGATTGTCTTGTCTTCCATGCCACCGGCACCGGCGGCGCAGCGATGGAGAAGCTTGCCGATTCCGGCCTCGTCGACGGCTTGATTGACCTGACGACGACCGAAATCGCCGATCTGCTGGTCGGGGGGATTTTCCCGGCTTCCGATGACCGCCTCGGCGCGCCGGCCCGCGGGCCGCTTCCCTATGTCGGCTCGTGCGGCGCCCTCGACATGGTCAATTTCGGGCCCGTGTCAGAGGTGCCGGAACCTTATCGGAAGCGCCTTCTTTACGCGCACAATCCGCAAGTGACGCTCATGCGCACCACGCCCGAAGAGAACGTCAGGATTGGCACCTTCATCGGCGAGCGGCTGAATCGCATGTCCGGTCCGGTCTGCTTTCTGCTGCCCGAGGGTGGCATCTCGGCTCTCGACGCGCCGGGCCAGCCATTCTGGGATCCCGAGGCGGACCAAGCCCTGTTCGAGGCCATCGAGCGGACGGTTCGCCCCGGGGCGCACCACAGCGTCCTGCGCCTGCCTCATCACATCAATGACGAACAGTTTGCCCAAGCGGTCGTGGCCGCGTTCGAGGAGATCCAGCGATGAACTATCACGCCAATGGTGCCGCCGATCCGGCTTTTCGACGGACCGACCTGTTGCGGAACTTCCGGGACATGGCAGAAAAAAGGATACCGATCATCGGGGGAGGCGCGGGCACGGGCCTTTCCGCCAAATGCGAAGAGGCGGGCGGCATCGACCTGATCGTCATCTACAATTCGGGCCGCTATCGAATGGCCGGCCGTGGCTCGCTTGCCGGTGTCCTGTCCTATGGCAACGCGAACGAGATCGTGCTCGACATGGCGCGCGAGGTCCTGCCAGTGGTCAGACATACGCCCGTTCTGGCAGGCGTGAACGGCACCGATCCGTTCCTCCTCAAGGAGCCGTTCCTGCAGACGCTGAAGGCCTGCGGTTTTGCGGGGATCCAGAATTTTCCAACGGTGGGCCTGATCGACGGTACGTTCCGGGCCAATCTTGAAGAGACCGGGATGGGTTACGGCCTCGAAATCGACCTCATCCGCGCGGCGCGCGAACTCGACCTTCTGACGACGCCCTACGTGTTCAACGAGGAAGAAGCCGTCGCAATGGCCGAAGCCGGTGCCGACATCCTCGTCGTGCATTTGGGGCTGACCACCGGAGGATCGATCGGCGCGGAGACAGCACTGACACTCGAGGAATGTCCGGCACGGATTGATGCGTGCGCCAAGGCCGCCCTCGATCACCGACCCGACGTTTTGATCCTGTGCCATGGCGGGCCGGTCTCAAGCCCCCAAGACGCCCGCTACGTCCTGAACAACTGCGAACACTGCCATGGCTTCTATGGGGCCAGTTCCATGGAGCGACTTCCCATGGAGCGCGCAGTCACGGAGCAGACCGCCGCCTTCAAACAGATCCGCTTCTAACCGGAAAGAGTCCGATGCCTAGAGCTTACGCCAGTACCGTCATCGACGCCCCCGCAGACCTTGTCTGGGCACGAGTTCGAGATTTCAATGCTTTGCCGAAATGGCATCCCGACATCGCAACCTCGCAGATTGAGGAAGCCAAGGCGTCCGATCAGGTGGGATGCGTGCGCAACTTCCAGCTCAATTCCGGCGAGACGATACGTGAACGGCTTCTCGCCCTATCGGACCGCGAGCGGTTTTATGTCTACAATTTCGAAACCTCGCCGTTCGAGGTGGAAAACTATATCGCCACTTTGCGCGTGACACCTGTTACAATCACAAACAGGAGCTTCGTGGAGTGGTGGGCCGAATTTGACTGCGAACCAGCCAATTCCGCAGATTGGATCGATCGATTCGCGACTAACGTATTTGCAGCCGGTTTTGATAGCCTCGGCAAAATGTAGCCCCCCAATATTATCCGGATCACAGAGTTCCTCCACGGGGCGCCGGCCTCACCAACTCCGCGCGAAAACTCATTGCTGACCTGCTGCAATGGAAGCGGTGCTCTTTTCGTTGCGCCGTTTGACCGCAGCATGATCGCTGCCAATGAATTCAGGAGTTCGTTCTTCCGGGGCAGACAACGTTGGATCCCGTCCCTCCCTCTCCGCCACCGCACGCGACTGGGATCAAACTCTCTCTTTCGGGTCGGTCGCGGCCAAAATCGCGCAGCACCTACCGCCGAGCGGATTCAATCTACCTTTGACGCGCCGTCGATTACGAAGGCGAAGTGCTGGACGAGGTCGTAACGAAGTCGCGTGATCGCAGAGCGGCACTGAAATTGTTGCGAAAACGGCTGAAACGGCGTGGCAGGCCCGCGGCCATCGTCACCGACAAGCTGAAGTCCTATGGCGCGGCGCTGCGCGAACTGAGTATCGACGCCAGCCGCCACCAGACCTCTGGCCTCTGGATCAACAATCGGGCCGAGAACGGCCACCTGCCATTGCGAAGACGTGAGCGCGCGATGCTCCGGTTCCGGCAGATGCGAAGTTTGCATAAGTTCGCCGCCGTCCACGGCTCGGTCGAAAACCACCCCCGGGGTCAAGCTTGAGCGCGTGCTTCAACCAGGAACGTCATCTCTACAGCCGATCAGATTTCAAGGAAAACCGCACCGCCGCTCCTGCCGAGTGGCGTCGGCTCTTGGCGGCACAGGGCAGGGCACGTCCGTCAAACAGAGACCCGTTCGCGTTTGTGTGACACCTCCCACCAGGCCACTGAGGCCTTCGGGTCGTCCAATTGTCGGCCTCCGCCGCGCTCTGGCGGAGGTTGCTCCGCATGGATCAAGTGCTTGATGTCATCCTCTCAAACACCGATTCGGGCGCTCAGGCCGCCATCGATGAGGAAGTCGGCGCCGGTGGTGAACCCAGCCGCGTCGCTGCAAAGATAGGCGATGAGCGCGCTCGTCTCGGAGACCTTGCCAACCCGGCCAATCGGATGAGCGCGACCGAAGGCGGCGATCATCTCTTCCTCCGACTGCCCGTCCGAGGCGAGGCTGCGCGCGGAGAACTCCAGAAGCGGCGTGCGGATCGAGCCGGGGCTGATCGAATTCACCCTGATGCCATCGCGGGCGCAATCGACGGCCATGGCCCGTGTCAGCGCATGGATCGCGCCCTTGGTGGTCGCATAGGCCAGAACGCCGTCCTGGTTGGCATGCCCCTGAACGGACGAGACGTGCACGATCGCGCCGCTGCCGGCGGCCTTCATCAACCGGTAGCCGTGATGCGCGGTCAGATAGCACGATCGCAGATTGACCGCGATCGACCGGTCCCAGTCGGCGGGCGTGGTCGTCTCGATGGTTCCGTAGGTCTGGATCGCGGCCGCATTGACCAGAATATCAAGGGTCGGCGTGACCGCGGCAATCGCGTCGAACCAGGCCTTCACCGAACCGTCGTCCGACACGTCGACCTGATGGACGCTGACCGCAAGGTCACCGGCCGCCTTTCTGGCCGCTTCGTTCAGGTCGGCATCGATGCCGGCCAGAAACACGCGTGCCCCTTGCCGCGCCAGATGCAGAGCGGCATCGAGCCCGATGCCGCTGGTTCCGGTCACCGCTGCGGTCTTGCCGGTGAAATCGTATGCCAATGTGTCCTCCCGTCGTCAGCGCGCCAGCAGCGCCTTCATGTAGCCGATGGCAAATGCCTTGCCGGCATGCCATGGCGCGTTGCAGTGCAGTTCGGGCGTGTGATCTGGAATGAGAACGCCGTCATAGCCATTGTCCTTCAGGACCGCGATCATGCGCGCCATGTCGATGTCGCCTTCGTCGATGAAGACTTCATGGTAGTTGGGCACCTTGCCGCGCACGTTGCGGAAGTGGATGTAGCCAATCCGGTCCTGACGCGCGAACTCGGCGACCGTGTCGTAGATGTCGCCATCGGCCATTTCCTGCAGGCATCCCAGGCATAGTTCCGCCTTGTTGGCGGGCGAGGCCGAAAGCGCGAAGGCGCGCCGATAGGCATCATGGGAATTGATCAGCTTGGCCGTCATGCGCAGGGTGTCGACGGGCGGGTCGTCCGGATGGGCCGCCAGCACTACGCCCGCCTCCTCGGCGACAGGGAGGAGTTCGTCAAGGAAACGGGCGTAGCGCAACCAGATTTCGTCGCTTGAGACCGGCCGCTGGCTTTCCGGCCCGAGCCGGTCTCGATAGGCCATGTTCCAGACCATGCCTTCGGGGATTGGCGCGTCGCGGTCGATCCGGTCGATGTCGAACCCGACCGACATGGCGCCTCCCCGGGCGAATGGCCCGCGCACCCAGCCCCATACCCCCGTCACCGAGAAATTGTAGCCGATGCAGGGAACGCCGGCCTGGCCGGCAGCGCGGACGATCGATTTGAGGTGCTCGATCTGCGCGTCGCGCTTGGGCCCATCGAGCAGAACGTCGTGCCAGTGGGCGACGGCGAAGTTCTCGATGGCGGCGAGTTCGAGATCGTGCGCGGCTAGGTCGGCCTTCAGCCGGTGAAAGGTCTCGGCGGTCCAGTCCTCGGCACAGCTTGTCCCCCAGTTGTCCCGGCCTTCGGCGACGAGCTTGGGATCGGCGGAGAAATAGTCCTCAAGGTGCGCAACCACATGGCTGACGCCGAGCTGCTGCGCGAAGCGGTAATGGTCTTCGTTCAGCATGCGCCGGTAAAGGCCCAGTCCGATCTTCATGTTTGCCTCCGCTCGGCCTGCATTGCTGTCATCATGCCGGCCGCGCCGAAAAGGCGCGCATGACGCCGCGCAACTCGGCCAGCCCTTTCAGGCGCCCGATCGCCGAGTAACCAGGATTGGTCTGCTTGCCGATGTCGTCGAGCAGGAGATGGCCATGGTCGGGACGCATCGGTATCTCGGCGTCGGCCCGCCCTTCCGCGCGACGTCGCGCCTCCTCCTCCAGCAGCACGCCGACAAGGCCGACCATGTCGACATCACCGTCCAGATGGTCGGACTCAAAGAACGCACCCGAGTCATCGCGCCGGACATTGCGCAGATGGGCAAAATGGATTCGCGGGGCGAATTCACGCGCGATCGCGATCACGTCGTTGTCGGCCCGCGCGCCCAGCGAGCCGGCGCACAACGTCATTCCATTGGCGACCGACGGAACCGCCGAGAAGATCTTGCGGTAATCCTCCGCCGTACAGACGACGCGCGGGAGGCCGAACAGGGGCATTGGCGGGTCATCCGGATGCAGGCAGAGCCGCGCACCGGCCTCCTCGGCCGCCGGAATGACGCGCTCCAGAAAGGCGATCAGCGTGCCGCGTAGATCGTCGGCGCTCATGCCGGCGAATTCGGCGATCGCCGCGCGGATGTCTTCGCGCCCATGAGACTGCTCCGATCCGGGCAGTCCGGCGATGATGGTCGTCTCCAACGCCGCGACTGCGTCCTCGTCCATGGCATCGAGGCGCGCCCGTGCGGCGCGTGCGACCGGTTCGGGATAGTCCGCATCGGCGCGACGCAGAACGAAGAGGTCGTAGGCGGCGAAAGCGACCGGATCGAAGCGCAGCGCAAGTCCGCCGCTCTCAGTACGGTGCCGCAGGTCCGTTCGGGTCCAGTCGACCACCGGCATGTAATTGTAGCAGATCGTGGTCACGCCGTTGGCGGCCAGATTGCGCAGTGTCTCGACCCAGGCGTCGATATGGCGGTTCGCATTGCGCGCCCCCTGCTTGATGGCCGGGTGAACGGGGATGCTTTCGGTCACCGCCCATGTCAGACCGGCCGTCTCGATCGAGGCCTTGTGCTTGACGATCCGGTCGCCGGGCCAGGCCTGACCGTCATAGAAGTCGTGCAGGGCGGTGACGATACCGGTGGCGCCGGTTTGCCGGATGTCGCCAAGCGTCACCGGATCACCGTGACCGAACCACCGCCAGCTCTCGAGCACCGTTGAGTCTCCTTCGTCCCGATCCGTTTCTCGCTTGTCGCGCTTCCAATTTCAAGGCTTTTGTTGGACCAGATTGATGCGGCTAACCTCAACGCCGCGCCAAGTCCGCTGGATCAGGTGAAGAAATGGGGCATTTCGGTGTTGCAAAGCGCCCAATCCTGCGGCATGTTCTTTGTGGCCCAACAAGTTTGGTCCAACAAATAGCGATGAAGGAGATTGCAAGAGGTGGCCGTCTCGATGCTTGCCGATGTTGGCGGAAGCGCCGTGGATACGCTGGTGCGCCAGATCCGGCAGTATATCCACGATCACCGCCTGACGGTCGGCGACGCGCTGCCGTCGGAGCGGGAACTCGGGGAGCGGTTCGATGCGGCGCGCAACACGGTGCGCGAAGCGATCCGTATTCTGAAGGCCTATGGGGTGATCGAGGTGCGGCCGAAGGTCGGGGCGATGATCGTCGATCGTCACATGGACGCGGTGCTCGATCTGTTTTCGTTCCAGATCGGTCTGTCACGCGAGACGTTTCTGGACATCCAGGGATTTCGCCGACTGATCGAGGTCGGCGCGGTCGACACGATTTTTGCGGGGCTGAGCGAGGAAGGGCTCGCGACGCTCGGGGCGATCAACGCTTCCATTCTCTCGGCCGGATCGGTCAAGCAGGCCGCGCAAAGCGATTTCGACTTTCATTGCACGATGCTCGGCTTCACGGGCAACAAGACGCTGGTCGGCGTCTATAAAACCATGCAGCCGATGATCACGCGGCTGATGGAGACCGGCAAGGCAACGGACGGGCTCGAAGGCACTTTCGAAACCCATTCGGCGATACTGGACGCTCTGGCGCGGCGGGATCGGCTGGCGTTCCAGTATCTCATGGACCGGCATCTCGACCACGGCCTGAAATACATCGACGGTTCAGTGATGTGAGATCACGGCCGGGTGCGCCGGTCCGGAAAACCCAAGCAATTTCAAATGGGAGGAAGACCATGAAATTCACAAGACTTTTGGCCTCTGCCACAATCGCCCTCGGCTTCGTCGCAGGCCCCGCCAGCGCCGATGATCTGACTGTTGCCGGAATCGTGTTCCAGCAGGATCAGTTCTTCCGGACGATCCAGATGGGCATGCAGGCGGCCGCCGAGGAGGCCGGCGCCACCCTGCTCGAGGGCAATTCCGATTCTCAGCCGGACAAGGAAATCAGCCTGATCGACACCTACATCGCGCGCGGCGTCGATGCGATCGTCATCTCGCCCGTTTCCGGTGTCGCCTCGATCCCTCCGCTGGCACGCGCCAAGGAGCGCGGCATTCACGTCGTGACGTATAATTCGACGATCGAGGACGACAGCATTCCCGTTTCCTACCTGAATTCACAGCAGCGGGACCTGGGCAACACGACCGGTGACATGGCGGCAGCGTTCATTCGTGATCAGCTTGGCGGCGAGGCCAACGTGGCCACGCTCGGCTTCCAGGCGCTGTTGCCGGAGATTTCCGCTGACCGGGTCGACGGGTTTGTCGAGAAGGCCGAAGAGGGTGGCACGCTCAACATCGTCGCCCAGCAGGACGCCTGGCTGGCCGAGGATGCTGTCCAGGTGGCCGGCGACATCATCACCGCCAACCCCGATCTGAACATCATCTACGCCGCCAACGAGGGCGGCACCGTCGGTGCCGTGCAGGCTGTGCGCAACGCTGGCAAGCAGGGCGAGATCTTCGTGTTCGGCGTCGATGGCACCGAGCAACTCGTCGGCTTCCTGCTCGATGAGGACAATGTGCTCCAGGGTGTAACGGCGCAGCAGCCCTTCGTGATGGGCCAGATGGCCGTTCAGTCGGCGATCGCGGCGGCCAGGGGCGAGGAGGTCGAGCAGACCGTGATCGTGCCGGTGCTCGGCCTTTCGCGCACCGACCAGGCGGGCGTCGAGGAGTTCCAGGACTATCTGCGCTCGCTGAACTGAGGCTGCAACACACCGACATCCGGGCGCTGGCTGACCGGCGCCCGGACCCGTCTCATGCACCCGCCGGCGCCGCTCGTCGGCGCTGTTCCTTGTCCGGTACCTCCAAACGAAGACGCAGCATGGCCACCGTCGAAACGAAGGACCTGTCCAAGACTTACGGGACCGTCAAGGCGCTGGACGGCGTTTCGCATGTCTTCGAGGCCGGCCGCATTCACGCGCTGATGGGCAAGAACGGATCGGGCAAGTCGACGCTCGTCAAGATGCTCAGCGGCGTCGTCGAGCCCACGCGCGGCGAAATCCGGCTGAACGGCGAAGCGGTCAAGTTCCGCGGACCGGCGGATGCGTTCGCCAAGGGGGTCGTCACCGTTCATCAGGAGCTGAGCCTGGTCGCCGAACTGTCGGTCGCCGAGAACGTCTTCCTGGGTCGGCTGCCAATGAACCGCACCGCGGGCATCGCCCGCATCGACTGGAGCCGGGTGTACGGTGAGACTCGGGCGCTGCTCGACACCATGGCGGTCGACATCGACCCGCACACGCCGGTCGGCCGACTGAGCGTTGGCCAGCAGCAGATCATCGAGATCGCCAAGGCGATGTCCTTCGATCCGGCCCTGCTGCTGCTCGACGAGCCGACATCGGCGCTCGCCTCCAAAGAGGTCGAGATGCTGTTCGACCTGCTGCGCGTTCTGCGCAAACGTGGCGTGACGATGATGTACATCTCCCACCGGATGAGCGAGCTTGGCGAGATCGCCGACACCGTGACGGTGCTTCGCGACGGCAAGCTCGTCGGTGCGGTCGAGTTCGACGCGTCGAGCAACGAGGAAATCATCGACATGATGTTCGGCAGCGTCGCCCGGGCGCACAGGCCCGCAAGGGCGACGCGCGCCAAGACCGCCGCTCCCGTCCTCAAGGTGCGCGGGCTGACCCGCGAGCCGGCGTTTCGGGACATCTCGTTCGATCTCGCCGCCGGAGAGGTGCTTGGCATCGCAGGCATGCTCGGGGCCGGACGGACCGAACTCCTCAGGGCAATCTTCGGCGCCGAGCCGCCCGATAGTGGCGAGATCATCGTGGACGGCGCCACGGTGCATCGGCCCGCGCCCCGCCGCATGACCAATCTGGGGATTGGTTACACGCCCGAAAACCGCAAGGAAGCCGGCCTGATCCAGCCCCATTCGATCCATGCGAACCTGTCGCTCGCCAGCCTGCCGCAGATCGCACCACGCGGCCTGGTTACGCGGGCTGCCGAAACCCCTGGCGTTGCCCGGCAGGTCGAGCATCTCGAGATCAAGGTGGGTAGCGTGGACGATCCGGTCTCGTCGCTGTCGGGCGGCAACCAGCAGAAGGTCGTGATCGGCAACTGGCTGAACACCAACCCGAAGATCCTCTTCTACGACGAGCCGAGCCGCGGTGTGGATGTCGGCGCCAAGCAGCAGATCTTCCGCATCATCTGGGAAGAGGCGGACCGTGGCGTCGGTGCGATCTTCGTGTCGACCGAACTGGAAGAAGTGCTCGAAGTCTGCGACCGCATTCTCGTGATGCGCGAGGGCAACCTTGTGGGTGAACTCGATCCGACCAATACGACGCTCACCGAACTCTATACCGCCTGCATGGGGGAAAGCTGATGGCGCTTGCCGGCCTGTTCCGGCGCTACCCGATGGAAATCATCCTGGTGGCGATGTATCTTTATCTCGTCTTCGCGGCGCCCGGTTTCGCCACGATCGACAACCAGCTCAACATTCTGCGCAACATCACGATGATGGGCATCATCGCCTTCGGCATGACGATGGTGATCATCTCGGGCGAGATCGACCTTTCGGTGGGCTCGGGCGTCGCCTTCTCGGGGTGTCTGACCGCTTGGGTGACACGTGAACTGACGCCCTTTCTGGGGCCTTACCCTTCAATCGCCATCGGGGCCGTGGCCGCCATGGTCGCCCTGGCGGCGATCGGCGTGTTCACCGGCAAGCTTCGCCAGCATTTCAACATGCCCACATTCATCACCACGCTCGGGCTGCTCACTGTGCTCTCGGGCGCCGCCAACCTGATCACGGGCGGCTTTCCGATCACCAGCTTTCCCTACGAGTTCAGCTTCCTGGGATCGGGCTTTTTGTTCGGCATCCCGTTTCCGGTCTACATCTTCGTCGCGGTATTCGGGTTGGTCTTCTTCCTGATGAATTACACCAGCTTCGGCCGGTCGCTGTACGCGGTCGGTGGCAATCTGGAAGCGGCGCGCCTTTCGGGGATCGATGTGTGGAAGACGAAGACGCTGGCGCTGGCGCTCACTGGCGTCTTCACGGCGATCGCCGGCGTCCTGATCGCCTCGCAGATCCTTTCGGGAAGCGCCAGCGCCGCGCGTGGCTGGGAACTGACCGTCATTTCGGCGGTGATCATCGGCGGCACCAGCCTGTTCGGCGGAAAAGGCACGATCCGCGGCACGCTGATCGGCGTCCTGTTCCTCGGCGTGATCGTGAATGGCATGACGCTGCTGAACGTCAGCGAATACTGGCAGCTTGTCGTGCGGGGCGCCCTGATCATCGGTGCGGTTCTGATGAACCACATGCTGGAAACCCAGGCCAGGCGCTAGCGGGGGGATCGATCATGGACGAGGTGAGGTGCATCGCGCCAACCGGCGATCATTGCGGCGAGGCCGCGACATGGGACGAGGAACGCGGCACCATCTATTGGGTCGACATCAACCGCTTCGTCCTGCACGCGCATAGGCTGGAAAGCGGTGCCACCCGCAGCCATCTGTTCGGCGAACCGGTGGTCGCCCTGTCGTTGACGGACCGGCCCGGCGTGCTGCTCGTTTGTCTCGCCTCGCAACTCGTGCTGTTCGACACCGCGACCGGGCGGCACACGGCCCTGGGCGTGATGCTTCCCGGTTGGCCCGATGTCCGCTTCAACGATGGCCGCACCGACCCTTGCGGCGCCTTCTGGGTCGGATCGATGGGCAACAATGTCGGCCCGCAGGGCCAAAACCTTGATCCCGTCGACGGCAAGGGGCGGCTGTTCCGCTATCACGCGGGCGGCGATCTGCAGGAGATGGAAGCTGGCATCGGCATCGCCAACACGCTTTGCTGGGCGCCCGATAGGCGCACCTTCTATTTCGGCGACACGCTCCGCAACCAAATCCGCGCCTATCCCTACGACGCGGCGACCGGAGACATCGGTCCCGGGCGCATCTTCTTTGAAGGGTTCGAGCGCGGCCTGCCGGACGGTTCGGCGATCGACGCCGAAGGCTGTTTGTGGAACTGCCGTTTCGGAGGCGGCTGTATCGTCCGGGTGACGCCCGATGGCACCATTGACCGCATCGTCGAGATGCCCGTCGCCAACGTCACGACCTGCGCCTTCGGCGGCAGAACGGGTTCGACCTTGTTCGTGACAACCGCAAGCCTGATGAGGAACGAGGGCGACCGGCTTGCCGGAAGCCTGTTCGCCATCGAGACCGATACGCGCGGTCTCCCCGAAAACCGATTCAAGACAGAAGGATCAGCCCGATGACAGATCTGACCGAACGGCTCGAACGCTGCTACACCGGCGCCGTCTACGACGTCATGCGCGAGCGCGGCCAGGAGAACTGCGTTCTTCCGCCCGAAATCTGTGGCCTGACCCCGCAGACGCGGGTGGCCGGGCCGATCTTCACCCTGCGCGGTGTCGCCTTCGACACCCAGCGAGACAAGGATGCCGACTATCTTCTGCCGTGGGTCCGTTTCCTGTCCGAAGCGCCCGCCGGTCATGTGGTGCTTTGCCAGCCCAACTCCGGCCGACTGGCCCTGATGGGCGAACTGTCGGCCGAAACGCTCAAGTCGCGCGGCGTGCGCGGATACATCGTTGACGGCGGTTCGCGTGACAACAGCTTCATCTGCGAACTCGGGTTTCCGGTCTTCTGCCGCTTCCGCACGCCGCGCGACATCGTCGCCAAATGGGTCCCCGACGCGACCGGAGCGCCGATCACCATCGGCGACGTGCTGATCCGCACCGGCGATTATGTGCTGGCGGACTTCGACGGCGTGGTGATCATCCCGGCCGAGATCGCCGAAGAGGTCGTTGCCGCCGTCGAAACCGTCATGAGCGAGGAAGACAAGGTCCGCGAGGCGATCCGCGCCGGTCGCGATCCGGTCGAGGCCTATCTGGAATTCGGCAAGTTCTGAGCGACCGATGGGGCCGGCCGGAACCGCGAGCATCGTCTGGCGGCACGGTGTGTGCGCCGTGCAGCCGCTCGGGGCAATGATCGGGCCTGCGCTGTTCCTTTTGCCTGACGGGCGGCAGGTGGCACCGCTGCACGTTGCGCCGTGGTGGCGCGAGCCGATCGCAGCGACGTTGCCGGGGGTGCTGCGTGGGCTGCGCGGTGAGTGGCCATGCGTCCCCTTCGGCCACCAGACAAAGGCCCATACCGCCTTGCCCGAGGCCTGGGGGGTACCCGGCGACCCCGAGCCGTCGGCCTGGCTGCACGGCTATCCGTCCAACCATGATTGGTCGATCGAGAACCTGTCGCCGAACGCGGTACGGCTGATGATCGACCTTCCGGCCAACGAGCCGATCGCGCGGATCGAGCGTGAGATCAGCGGCGATCCCGACGCGCCGGCGCTCGATTTTCTCCTGCGTGTCCATGCGCGTCGATCCTGCGCGCTTCCGCTCGGCCTGCATTTCACGTTCTCGCTGCCGGCACAGCCTCTGGCCGCCTCGATCGTCGTGCCGGATGCGGCCTGGGGGCGGACCTATCCGATGCCGACCGAGCCGGGCGTCTCGCGCTTTGCGGCCGATGCGCGCTTTGAAGCGCTTGATCTTATGCCGCTGGCAACCGGCGGAACCATGGATGCGACGCGCGTGCCCTTCGCGTTCCCGACCGAGGAGATCGCGCTGGTGTGTGGTCTGGAGCGTGGCGAGGCATCGCTCGTCAACGTTGCTGCGGGTTACCGGGCGACGATCCGTTGGGACGAACGCCAGTTCCCGGCACTGCAATTGTGGTATTCCTGCAAGGGGAGGGGCGGACCGCCCTGGAACGGCCGACACATGGCATTGGGGCTTGAGCCGGTCTGCTCGGCTTTCGATCTTGGCGAACGCATCTCGGGCCGCGACAACCCGCTGTCGGTCTCCGGCGTGCCGACCGCCGTCCGACTGTCGCCCGAGGAGCGGTTCGAGGCCCGATACCGCCTCGAGGTTTCGGGCCTTTCGATCGATTGAGGTTCGGAAATGCGAGCCCAACGCGATCGGCGAGGGCCGGCATGGCCCGGCGCGAGCCACCGTAATGTGGCGAGTTCTTCGTGTTTCACCGTCATGCTTGCTGCCGGCCGCTAACGCGCAATTGCGTGCGTACGATCCGCTGGCACTTGGAAACCGGCGCGCGCTCAATCCGCTTGAGAAGCAGATCGGCCAGGTTCCATCCCGCCTCGAAACGCGAATAGTAACGGGGCTGGCGTACCGATATAGTCGGCGAGATTCGTGCCGGCGCGCATGGAAAAGCCCACCGATCCGAAATTCTCTCCGAGCGCGGCTCGTGCGCCGGCGCGCGCGCCCAGGAAGGCAAGCTCGTTTACGCAGACAAAGCCATCGGCGCCCGCCCCGGCCAGTTCTGCGGCGGCGGTCCGCGCCAGATCGGCATCGACATTGATGTGCCGGATCAATGTCTCGTCCATCTCAAGTCCGGCTTCGTGCAGCGCTTTCTCATAACCGCGCCGGCGCTGCCGCACGAACATGTAGCGCCGGTCGCCGTCGATCAGGGCAATTCGCCGCTTGCCGGCCGCAATCAGCGAGGCCGTTCCCTGGTGTGCGGTGAACTCGTTGTCGATGTCGAAATAGGCATGCTCGGAGAACAACTCGGTCCGTCCGAAGGTGACGAACGGCATGACCATCATCGACTAAGTTTCCGAAATGCGTGTAGAAGGTGAATTTTCCGGTAACCTCGCCACCGAACTCCTCTTCGGCCGCTGCCGGCGCGGTCAGCGCGAATGCCGATAGCGCGGCGCCAAGCGCCACTGCTCTTAGCTGATCATCATATTCCTCCCAGTGATTACTGTGGGCACGCGGCCCGCCTCCATCAGGAAAGTCGAGGTTTAACGTTATCCCTATCGGTAGAATCTTTCTATTTTGTTGGAGAAGCTTGCGGAATTAACGATCAACTCTACCGTTGCAGACCAATCTCCAGTTCCGTTCTAACCGATCTGGCGAAGTTGGCCCAATGGCCGGAGATAGAATCAACTGCCGGTAGAGCGGCGTGAACAAGCGACGGTGAGTGTCATCGCATTCCATTTCCCTACACCAACCAACGAAACTGGCGACTGTCCGGCACACTGCGGGCGGCAAATGCGCAGAAGCGCGTACTTCCCAAAGCGAACGCGTTTCGGGTTGGCATCCATACGCGCGTTGGGGCGGCCTCAATTCACCCTCAGGCCCGTGTCGGGGTCGAAGGCCTGAAGCTTCGCCGCGTTGACTGCGACCGGCAGCCGGTCGCCGATCCGAACCGGCGCTTGCGGGTCGATGCGCAGCGGGACCTCCTGCTCGCCAACGCGCCCGTGCACGAGCGTGTCGGAACCGAGCGGTTCGACGAACGTGACATCGACATTTCGCGCGTCTCCGGATTGGACACGGAAGTCTTCGGGTCGAATGCCTAGCCGAACGGTGCTGGCCTCCTGGTCGGGCAGGCTTATGGGCCAGGTTGTCTTCCCGCTGACCACTTTTCCGCCCTTCTGAACTCGGGCGTCGATGAAGTTCATCGGATTGGTGCCGACGAAGTCGGCCACGAAGAGGGTTGCGGTGCGCTCGTACTACGGGAACTTCGTATCGGCGCAAGCCGCCACGAAACCGCGGCCGCGGGGTCAACAACCGGGCCGAGAACAGCCACCTGCCATTGCGAAGACGGGAGCGTGCGATGCCCATCACATCAGCCTCGGCAGGTTTCCTGACACACGTCAACAACGGACCCCGAAAGCGAATTCGGGTCGTTGTATACACTGATACAGCGCATTCCTCGCGGGCTCCCGATGATCGGAGGCATCGTGTGCCGGGATCCAACGCCCGGTCGAGCAAGGGAGGCTTAAGTGAACATGAAATCGAAATCCCTCGCGACGATTGCGACCGTCGCTCTCACCATTTCAGCATTCGCCCCGGAGGCTCGCTCCGAGGAGGTCATGCGGATCTCGAGTTGGCTGCCGCCAAGCCACGTGAACACTGAGATCTTCCCGACTTGGATCGAATGGATCGAAGAAGCGACAGACGGTCGGGTGACGGGAAAAATCGAATATGATCTGGCCTCGCCGCCCGACCAAATCGACATCGTGACCGATGGAGCGGCGGATGCCAGCTGGATCTTCCACGGGTACAATCCCGGCCGTTTCGTAACGACGAAGCTCATTGAATTGCCCGGTCTTCTCGCAGACGCCGAGGCCAGTTCGGTCGCCCATCAACGCGCATATGAGACCTATCTCAAGGACGCCGGTGAACATGAAGGCGTCGTGGTCGCGGCGATGATGACGCACGGGCCGGGCCAGCTTTACATGCGCACCGCTCGTGATGGCCTCGCAGCGCTCGATGGTGCAAAGATCCGTATCGGTGGCGGCGTATCGGCCGATGTTGCCGAGGCGCTGGGCATGGTCGGGGTCCAAGTGCCCGCCCCGCAGGTGTACGAGACCCTGTCGGGCGGCGTCGCCGATGGCGCGATGATGCCGATCGACACCAATAAGGCGCTGCGCCTGTATGAGGTTACTCCGGAAACCTACATCATGCCGGGCGGCTTTTACCGCGGTTCCTTCGCGCTCATCTTGAGCGAGGCCTTCCTGGCGCGCCTTAGCGATGAGGACCGCGAGGCTGTGTTGTCGACGACCGGAGAGCGGCTGGCCGCGATGGCGGGCGCGGCCTGGGCCAGGGCGGATATTGCCGGGCTCGAACTGGTGGAGGAGGTGACAAGTATGCACACCTTCTCCGACGAGGATCAGCAAACCTTCGCCGGCATCTCGGCGGGCATCCGGCAAGAGACGATCGATGCGGTCGCCGACCGTGGCGTCGACGCTGCGGCAGCGCTGGAGATGATTGAAGAAACGGCGCGGGCCTACGTTCAATGAGCGACAGGCCCGAGAGCGGTGCTTCCGATCGCGGCAATCGGGTGGTCGACCATTGGACCACCCGGCTTCCGCTCTATGCCGGGGGCTGATGCTCATGATGATCCTGGCGCTGACTGTGGTTGACGTTTTCGGACGTTACGTACTGAGCGCTCCGGTGGACGGAAAGACCGAACTGACCCGTCTCATGATGGCGACGATGATTGCTCTGGCCCTGCCCATTGTGTCGGCTCGCAGCCAACACATCACGGTCGACCTTTTTGATGGTCTGTTCAGTGCCCACGCCGCCCGAGTCCGCGACGTGCTGGTCAACCTGCTCTGTGGCGTCTCCGCCGTCATCCTCGCCTGGTGGGTAATGTTCCGGGCCGAGCGATTGATGAAATGGGGATATGTCAGCGATTTCCTGCACCTGCCGCTGCACCCGGTAGCCTATTTTGTGGCGTTGATGCTGGCGATTACAGGATGTGTGCTGCTCGGCAAGGCGGTTTTCTGCGCCTTGATCCCGCTATCCTCCAAGGGCGGCGACCGGTCGTTGGACAGAGTTTAGGATATCTCGCATGGCGATCTCGCTCTTGGGCTTCGCTGCCGTCATTTCGCTTGCCTTCCTGCGGGTGCCGATTGCCTTCGCCATGGGCCTTGTCGGCGTCATCGGTTTTGCCTGGCTGAACGATTGGAACTGGACAGCGACGCTGTCACCGGCGGCCGGCACGGTACTCGACTCGCTACAGACCGAAATGCTCTCGGTTATTCCCCTGTTCGTTCTGATGGGGTTGCTCGTCAGCCGCGCTGGGCTCGCCGGCGAACTCTATCAGGCATCCAATGCGTTCTTGGGTCACCGACGCGGCGGTCTGGCGATGGCGACCATCATTGCCTGCGGCGGATTTTCGGCAATATCCGGATCGTCGCTGGCGACTGCGGCGACGATGTCGAAGGTCGCTATGCCGGAGATGCGAAAGTACGGCTACGATGACCAACTCGCCACCGCCTCAATCGCAGCGGGCGGAACGCTCGGCATTCTCATCCCGCCTTCCGTTATCTTGATCATCTACGGCGTCATGACCGAGCAGAGCATCGACAAGCTCTTCTTGGCCGGCATCTTGCCGGGACTGGTCGGAATTGCTCTGTATCTTGCGGCGGTCAGATTCATAGTCTGGCGTCGGCCAGATTTCGGCCCGGCGGGTATGTCGACCGGCTGGCGTGAACGTTCGACGGCGGTGCGGAACGTCTGGCCGATCGTACTTCTCTTCATCGCGGTGCTCGGCGGCATCTATTGGGGCATCTATACGACGACCGAGGCTGCAGGAATCGGAGCGGCAGGCGCCCTTCTGATCGCGCTCGTGCGCCGCAAGCTCGGGCGCATGGCCTTGCTGCAGGCACTCGTGGAAACGTTGCAGACGACCGCGTCTTTGTTTGCCGTCCTGATCGGAGCGGTCATATTTCAGCGCTTTGTTGTCCGCGCCGGACTACCCGAAGCACTGCTCGGTATTGTCACCGCATTCGACGTCGGGCCAATGGCAGTCATCGTCCTGATCCTGCTGGTTTATTTCCTGCTTGGCTGCGTCTTCGAAAGCTTGTCCATGATGCTCCTGACAGTGCCGGTGTTCGCTCCGGTCATCGCCGGCCTTGGCCTGTTCTCTGAGTATGGCCCGATGAGCGAGGAACTGGCGCTGATCTGGTTCGGCATCTTCGTGGTGATCGCAACCGAGATCAGCCTCATCACGCCACCGGTGGGGCTCAACGTATATGTCCTAAAGGGAGTCGTCGGCGATGTAACGACGGGAACAATCT
Source organism: Roseitalea porphyridii (assembly GCF_004331955.1). Taxonomy (NCBI): domain Bacteria; kingdom Pseudomonadati; phylum Pseudomonadota; class Alphaproteobacteria; order Hyphomicrobiales; family Ahrensiaceae; genus Roseitalea; species Roseitalea porphyridii. Next base: position 3,313,885 of record NZ_CP036532.1, read on the forward strand.
TCAAAGGCATCACGCCCTTTTGGCTCGTCGACATCGTTCGGCTCATCCTTCTTATCCTTGTTCCATATCTGGCGATCGCCATCCCTCTGACGATGCAGAACTGAGGAACCGTACCGATGGCAAACGAAACAAGTATGTCGGTCCGGTTTCGAACGCTGTTTCGCCGCTTCACGACCGGGGTCGCGGTGGTCGGTGTGGTGGGCAAGGACGGGCCGATTGGTGCAACGGTCAATTCGCTGACGGCGGTCAGCCTTGACCCGATGCTGTTGCTGTTCTGCGCGCGCAACGGCAGTCGAACCGCTGCACGCATTCAGGAGGTCGGCGCATTCTCCGTCAATATCCTGACAGCCGAGCAGGAAGATGTTTCGCGGCACTATGCAGGTGCTCCAAGCGCCGAGATCGACTGGAAATGGCGTAGTGGCAGCAGCACTGTGAAGCTGGAGAACGCAAATGCGATGTTCTCCTGCCGGCTGGAGAAGGTTCATCCGGCCGGCGACCACATCATCATAGTCGGCCGCGTCATCGCCATGGACGGTCCAGAAACGCCATCGACGCCGCTTCTCTACCATGGCGGCAGCTACGCCGCTCTTCCGCTACCGCGATCAACGCCAGAAACGTTTGATCCCCATGACTTCTGGTGGACCGGCTAGCCGACATCGATGTGTTCGGCATCATAGGCCGGCGAAATGACAAAAAAACCGTCATCGAGATACAGGCTGCCGCTCTGCCGCATGCGCTTCAGGGTCCGCGTGACGGTAACGCGCGAAACGCCGGTCATGGCGGCGATCATTTCGTGGGTCAGCCGAGTGCGCACCATGTTGCCCTTGGCATGGCTGGTGCCAAACATCTGGCCAAGCCGCGTCAGCAACTCGAGCACGCGCTCTTCGGGGTTGTTCGACACCATGTGCTCGAGACGCAGCGCCAGCACGCGCTGCTTCAGGCTCGTCAGGCGCAATAAGGCCAGCGCGAAATCGGGATGCTCGCGAAACAAGTCCGGTAGCCTGCCGGCCGCGAACTCAAGCACCGTCGTCGGCTCAATCGCGACTGCTGATGAAAAGTTCGGAAACTCGGCAAAAGCCGCCGCCTCGCCACAGATTGTGTCGGGACCCATTTTCTCCAGCACGATTTCGACGCCGTCGATGCGGACAATTGATATCTGAACGAGGCCGGCGACAACGACATAGAAACTGCTGCTCAGTTCGCCTTGCCCGTAGATGTGTTCGCCTGCCCGGAAGGTCCGTTCGCGCGCAAGATGTCGTAACTTCGAGATATTCGAAGCCAACTGATCCGGCATCCGCCAGGTGGCTTCCGGTCGACCGGTCATTCATAGTCACCCAATAGGATTCATAGTCACCCAATAGGAAAAGGCGACCGCGAGACGGTATCCGGTGATACAGCGCAGGCGACCGCAATGCAGGTATCTTCTCCTATCACAAATCGAACGGTATAGGGAAATGTCGGTATGGCTCTGCGGCCTCTCCAGAAGCTTGAAGTCGAATACGAACATCGGATGGGTGGTGAAGAAGTTGTTGCCAACGCCGCATCTTTGGTTCCATGGTTGCTTGATCAGGCCGGCCGGGTCGATCGGGAACGCACGATACCTCACGACGTAGCGGCGAGGCTGATCGAAACCGGCATCTTCCGGTTGGCGCAGCCGCGCCGCTTTGGCGGCATGAGCGCTTCTCCCAGCGTCATGTGGCGGGCAGTCTTCGAGATCGCGCGGGGCTGTGCGTCATGTGCATGGGTCGCTGGCCTGACCTGCGCAAATCTGCTTGTCGTCGGACGCTTCTCGGAAGCGGCGCAAAACGATGTCTTCCTGTCCGGCGGTTCACCGGTCGTGCCCTTGCTCACCGGCGGTGTGGGCCACGACGTCACGATTGAAACCCGTTCCGATGGCATCGAGGTGTCAGGCAAATGGCGCTACGCATCGGGCATCGATCTTGCCTCCTGGGTCGGCCTGCTCGTCAGCCCCAAAACGGAAGATGGTCAGGTCAATCCCGTCCTCGTGCTGGTTCCCGCCGAGGCTTTCATGGTCGATAATGAAAGTTGGCATGTGATGGGCATGCGCGGTACCGGGAGCAAGAACATTGCTCTTCAGAAGACATTCGTTCCGGCCTACAGAACGATGGACTGGGCCGCTCTTCAGGCCGGCGAGACGCACGCTACCTGCCCCAACGACGAGGCGGCTTATCGTTTTCCTCTCAATGCGCTGCTCGCCATGTCGGTGATAGCGCCCACCCTCGGCGTCGCTTCCGCGGTCGCCGAGGAATATGCCGCGATCGTCAGTCAGCGTGTGCAGTCCGGAACGCATCAAAGGCAGATCGCCGACAAGGCATCCCATGTTGACCTCGCAACCGGCATCGCGACGATGGACCTGCTGCGCAATGCGCTGATCTCCGAAGTCGAGGCGATCGAGCACAAAGTTGAACACGGTCAGGCATTGAACGTTGAGGACCGTGCCCTTCTGCGTATGAAGATCGCAATCACTGCGCGCAATGGTCTGGCCGTCGCCCAAGGGCTCTTCGCCGGCGTTGGCGGAAGCCTTTTGCCAGAAGGAACCCGGATCGAACGGCAGTTTCGCGACTTGCATGCCATGAGCAGCCATTTCCTGCTGCAGCCAGTTCCGATCGGCGAGGCTTATGGCCGGCTCTTGCTGGGCCTTGACCTGCCATCGGGCGCGCGCCTGTGAGGATGCGATAACCCTGTCCGCGTGTGTATCACCGCGCCCATCACTTCATTGCGATCGAAAGACAAATCATGGCCAAGACCACCTCCAATCCAGACAAGCCCGCATTCGCTACGCCGGACGGTTCGACGATCTTCAGAAAATTCGGTTACTCGGCGGCTGTGCGTGCCGGCGGTTTGGTTTTTGTCGCAGGCCAGATCGGCCTCAATCCCGACGGCACCGTGCCGGACGATGACGAAGGACAGATCGTGCGCGCGTTCGAACGGCTTGAACTCGTGCTGGAAAGCGCGGGATGCGACATGGGGGATCTCGTCGAACTCGTATCCTATCATGTCGGTTTGCAGAACCACCTCGCCCAGTTCGTCGAGATCAAGAAACGGTTTGTCCCCGAGCCATATCCGACCTGGACCATTCTCGAAGTTGCCGGTTTGGCGCGGCCCGACCTTGTAATTGAAGTGAAGGCCGTGGCCGCCGTGCCCGACAACTGATTGCCTAACGGTGACAACGGGAATGGCCGGCAAAGCGGTGAGATGGTCAAACGACACCTGCTGACCGGGGGAACGATCTATCGCCACGCGTGGGATGAGCATCCGGCCGAAGCCATGCTCATCGCCGACGGCCGTGTTGCGTGGTTGGGCGCCGTTCAAGACGCACCGTCGTCGGATCGTGTGGTGGATATCGAAGGCGGCACTGTCCTGCCCGGGCTGACGGATGCGCATGTGCATCTGTTGGCGGTCGGGCAGGCGCGCAAACAGATTTCGGCCGCAGGGCCGGACAGTCAGTCGCTGGGCGCCTACCTGCAAAGGCTTCAAGAGGTCCATGAAAGCCTGCCTACCGACGAGTGGCTGTTTGGCGGCGACGTAAATGAGCAACTCTGGCCGGAGAAGCAGATGCCGGATCGGGCCGCAATAGACGCGGTCGTTCCCGATCGGCCAGTGCTGCTGCGTCGTTTCTGCGGCCACGTCGCGATGATGAATTCACACGCACTTGAGGCATTGGGGTTGTGCCCCGAGACGGCCGATCCGTCCGGCGGCCAGTTCGACCGGCGCGACGGCGCGTTGACCGGCATCGCAAGGGAGCGTGCCGCCGAGCTCGTGTTTCGCGCTGCTCCGCGGCCAGCGGACGGCGAGATCGCCAAATCAACACGGCAGGTCATGGATGATCTGTCGCGTGCAGGTGTTACCGCGGCCGTCGATGCGGCGGTTGGCTTCACTTTCGGTTTCGAGCCGGAATGGGCGATTTGGAAACTGCTTCGACAGCAGGGCGACCTGCCGCTGCGTCTCGGCTTTATGGCGCAGATCGACCCAGGCACGGCAGAAGTGCTGTCCCTCGAACCCGGCCGTGACCCTTGGTGGCAGTGGCGCACCCTGAAGATATTTGTCGACGGGATCATCGGCGCCCGTACGGCCGCTCTTCACGGGCGCTATCATGACGTCGTTGGAAGCGGCCATTTGATGCATGACCTCGCCGATATCCAGGACTTCGTGCACGAAGCGCACCGTCGCGGATGGCAGGTCGCGGCCCATGCGATCGGTGATCGCGCAATCGATGTGATTATCGGGGCGATCGCTTCGGCCCAGGCCGCGTGCCAGCGCGAGGAAACAAGGCATCGGGTTGAGCACTTCGGCTTTCCCGATCCGTCCGCGTTCCAGCGTGCGGCGGAACTGGGGATCATCATTGTCACCCAGCCCAGCTTCATCCCGCGCATGGCGGATGCCTGGCCCATCGCGCTCGGCGATCAACACCACCGTTGCTTTCCCGCGCGCTCGCTTATCGATGCGGGTCTGTGCGTCGCCGGGAGTTCCGACTCACCGACCGGCGCCCTTTCACCATGGGAAGGAATTCAGGCCTTCGTCACGCGACGCACCGCAAGCGGCAAACAGATGGCTGCACAGGAGACGCTTTCGGTCCGCCAGTCGGTTGACGCCTACACGAATGGGGGTGCCGTGGCGATGCAGCACAATGGTTGGCGTGGGACGCTGATCACAGGCATGGCCGCCGATTTTGCCGTTCTGGATAAAAACCCATTTTCGTGTTCTTCCGAAGACCTTGGACGCATCACGAGCCGACTCACGGTCGTTGGCGGCCAAACGGCTCACGATCCAGAAGGGATTTGGTAGCGTGGCCAAACGGCACGTCTTGCCGTTTGGGGAGCAATTGCTTTGCCGCTTGAGAAGTCTGCAGTTGTCCGCCGCCGTCCATGGCTCGGACGACAACCATCCCGGGGTCAAGCCCGAGGGCGTGCTTCAATCGGAAACGTCATCTCTACAGCCGATCATAGCTCAAGGAAAACCGCACTTCCGCTCTCGCCGAGTGGCGTCAGTTCCTCCTGGCGGCCTCGGGTGGGCACATTCGGCCTGCCAGAGCCCGGTTCGCGTTTGTCTCACAGCCATGGTTTGCGTTTGTCCGATAGGCGATCTTCGACGAGCCCAATTGGTGCTCGGCGTTCATTCGCACTCATGGACCATCGGCGCAGTGTGGGGCGAATCGAGCGGCACGATGGGCCGTCTTATGCGCTTGTAACGAATGCGTGCCGGGTCCGAAGGGAACGGGCCGCCGCAATCGACGAAGATGATCCCTGCGCAGACCGGCGCGAAGGCCGTCTGGAAATGGCTGGCCGACTTGACCGCGACGACCTTGCGTTCGGCGAGTGGGATGCCCATCGCTTCGAAAACGTTCGGATGGAACGTCTGGACCCGCTTCGAAGTGAGCACGACGTCAACCGCGCCGAGGCGGATCGCGGCGGACGCGCCCATCGAGACCGTGCTTTCCTGAAAGGGTGTGACGAGGTCATCGCAGAGAGCCGTTACGTCTATTGTCTCGTCGACCGGTGTGCCCGCTGCATCGCCGCCTCTTGCGCCGAAGCGAAGACGCATTGTGGCGCCCTTGCCGGCCTGCCGACATTGTTGAACGGCCTGCGGATCCCATAGCCCCCCGACTGCGGAAGCGACGTCGCGGTGCCCCAGCAGTTCGTGCACCAGAAACGTGCTGTCGCCGGCGACTCCGCCGCCCGGATTATCCCAGCGGTCGGCGAGGATTACCGGTTGGCCGGGCATGGCGAGCGCCTGCCGGACCGCCTCGGCGGGAAGCGGCATCGCGGGAAGCCGGTCTTCGCCGAGCGCCCGTACGCGCGCGCCAATGGTCTCGGCAACCGCGCGGCCCTTTTCTGGGTTGGCGTCAGTGATCACGATCACCTTCGTGCCGACGTCGTGGCAGTCTCCAGCCGGAAACCCATGGATGACCGAGATATCGACGATGTCGGGATCGTGTTCCAGCGCGCGCACCTGCGCGAGCAGTGCCCTGCCAGGCGTATGGGTTGTCAGAAACGGGCTGATCGTGCGGCAGTCGAGAACGGACATCGCCGGGCTGATCTGTCCTTGCGCCGCCCGAACCGCGATGTCGACGAGCTCCTGGGCGCGCGCGGAGAAATCGCTGTGCGGCACCTCCTTGAAGGCGACCAGGACATCACTGGCCCTGATCATCGCCGAAGTGAGATGACAGTGCGGGTCGAGTTCGGCTCCGATGATCGCATCTGCGCCCACGATCCGGCGTGCGCGACCAAGAAGGTCGCCTTCGCAATCCTCGTAGCCTTCGGCCATCATCGCGCCGTGTAGCCCGAACAGCACGATGTCGACCGGCATCGCACTGGAAAGCTGGTCGAGGATTTCGTCGCGCAGCGACTCATAGCCTTCGCGCGTGACAGGCCCAGCCGGTTCCGCCCAGGCGGCCGTCCCCTCCACGAGCTCGAAATCGCCTCTGGCAGCACGTTCGCGTGCGGCGATGAAAGGCGCCGAGCACAATGTCGGCCGATCCGGGTGAGCGCCCGGCGCCGCATAGAATGCGTCGTGAAAGGACTGCCGGGTCGTTTCGATGGGCGAGAAGCAGTTGGATTCGGTCGCAAGAGACGCAACGAAGGCTTTCATCGTGAACTCTTGCGCTGACTGCTCCGCCCGCTCTCGGCGCCGGGCAGGCGAAGGTCGGCGAGGCTGTCCTTGGCCTCTTGCAACTGCCGGAACATGTCCGGGCCGTGCCGGAGCGTCAGGCTGGTCGCAACGATGTCGATCATCACGGCATGGGCGACGCGCGATGTCATCGGGGCATAGATCTCGGTGTTCTCGGAGGAATCGATCGCAAGAACGAGATCGCAGGCTTTCGACAGGGCCGTATCGGGCCGGCTGAACGCGATCGTGGTCGCGCCGCGCTGTCGCGCGGCCTCGGCCATCTTGACCGCGTCTCGGATCATGCCGGTATGCGAGAAGCATAGGGCCACGTCCTCGCGCCGCAGGCTGGCGGCGGCGAGGCGCTGCAGATGCGTGTCGTTGTAGCAAATGACCGGCAGGCCAAGCCGCATCAGCTTGTGCTGAGCCTCGATGGCGAGGATGCTGGCGGCGCCGGTGCCATAGCAATCGATTCGCGGTGCGTGGGCGAGAATGTCGACGACCTGTTCCAGCGCTTCATGGTCGAGCCCGCGCTCAAGCGTCTGCAGTGCCAGGACGCTGGAGCCGAGCACCTTCTTGGCGATCGTCTCGATCGGATCGCTGGGCGAGACATCGCGGTGCACATAGGGAGTACCGGATACGATCGCCTGCCCGGTCAGGAGCTTGAGTTCTGGAAAGCGCTTGAGACCGAGCGTCCGCACCAGTCGCAGCACGGTGGGTTGGCTGACACCGACCGTGTCGGCCAGGTGGGCGATCGACATGTGAATGACGTCGCCGGGGTTCTCGAGCACGAATTCGGCCACCCGCCTTTCGGACGGGGACAACGCTTCGAGACGCTCCCGCAGCTGTTCCAGGAAATCCGGCTCTCCTCCCAGTCCATCGGCGGTGCGCTTCATCTGATCGAACCCGGGAGATCCGAGCGAGGTCATGATGTGATCCCCCGTACGCGATCCGAGCGGTAACGTCGTAACGTCCCCGGGCGGGCGCGGTCGCGCCCAAGACATGTAGTTTTATTTCTAATATGGGTCAAAATGTCGAGTCTCACGCGTTGTCTGGCTTTACGATGTAGTTTATCAACATAATCATGACACCGCCGGAGCCACAAGCCAATATGGAACCCGATATGCGTGCAACCGTCGTCGATGCCCTGACCGGGCTCGATCGCGTCAACCTTGCCCGCCTTCCCACGCCCATCGAAGCGGTACCGCGCCTGGCTGGACGGATCGGCGTGCGGCGGCTCTGGATCAAGCGCGAGGATATGAGTGGCTACGCACTCGGAGGGAACAAGCTCCGGCAGATCGACTTCATCGTCGCCGAGGCCTTGAAGAAGGGCGCGGCCACGCTTGTAGCCACCGCGGGAAGCCAGTCGAACTTCTGCCGGTCGCTGGCCGGCGCCGCTGCACGTCTGGGCTTGGGCTGCCACTTGCATCTGCGAGCAAAGACCGGGACGAAGATGGTCGGAAACCTGCTTCTGGACGAACTTTTCGGCGCAACGATCACGTTCACCGACAGGACCGACCCGTGGGATCCGGCGATCGCCGCCGAACTGGCGGACATCGCGCGGCGCTACGAGGGGCGGAACACTCGACCCGAGATCGTCCAGCTCACTGGCGTTTCGGCGAGCCTGGGTGTGGCGGGCTGGGCGTCGGCCGCCCCTGAGTTGGCTGCCGATTTTCGCACGATCAGTGAAACGCCGGACCACATGATCGTCACGTCCGGCTCGGGGCTGACGCTCGCGGGTCTGGCGCTCGGATTCGCCAGGTCGGGCTTGAAGACCCGGCTTGTCGGCATCAGTGCCCAGCAGCCGGCCGACCGGCTGCGGCAATGGATCGTCGAAACCGCCAATCAAGCGGCGTCCGATCTGGATTGGGATTGCCGGCTCCGGAGCACCGACTTCGACATCGTCGACAGTACGATCGGACCCGGATATGGCCTGCCGTCGGCGCAGAGCCTTGAGATGGTCCGCCTGGCTGGTCGAACCGAGGGGCTCGTCCTCGACCCGATCTATACCGGCAAGGGACTTGCGGGCCTGTGCAATGCCGTGCGGAGCGGGGTCGTCGACAAGAGCGCATCCGTGGTCTTTCTCCACTCAGGTGGGGCGCCGGGGCTGTTCATGCACGCCTCCGCCTTCGGTTCGCACGCGGCATGAACGGCGCGCTCGAACCGGGCCGAGCCGGATCGGCAGTGCTGGATCTCGGTCCAGCGCAGGCCGGCAGACGGATCGGCGCGATCCGGATTGCTCATTCGCACGACCGGTCGGCCTACGGCGCGGTAGTGCTGCCGGTTGCCGTCATCGAGGGGCGTCCCGGCCCGACAGTGTTGCTAACCGGCGGCGTCCATGGCGATGAGTTCGAAGGGCCGATGATCCTCCACGACCTCGTGCGTAAGTTCGATCCGTCGACGCTGACCGGTCGCCTCATCGTGTTGCCGGTCGCAAATCCCCTTGCGGTTGCCGCAGCCCGCCGCCTGTCGCCTGCCGACGAAGGCAATCTTGCTCGCTGTTTTCCGGGCGATCGGCAGGGGACGGTGACCAAGCGGATCGCTGCGGCGATAACCGACTTGCTTCTGCCGCATGCCGATGCACTCGTGGATTTCCACAGCGGAGGTGGCTCGCTGGACTATTTTCCGTGCACGCTGGGACGACTGCCAGCGGATCAGGCAGCCCGGGCCGTCGTGCTCGATTTGATGGAGGCGTTTGCCGCACCGATCTGTGCAATCGTGACCGCGCCGGCGGCGACGGGAACGCTCGTTGCCCAGGCGCTTGAACGCGGCCTGCCGGCATTTGCGACCGAATTGGGTGGAGGAGGTGGCGTGACCGCGCAGACGTTGGCGATCGGGCGGTCCGGCTTGAAGCGCGTCATGGCGCACCTGAAGATGATCGGTGAAGTGCCCCAGGCAGGGCAGCCGGGGCGGCTTGTGGCCGTGCGGCCCGAGCACTTCATTCGCTCACCTGGACGAGGCGCCTTCGAGCCTGCGGTCGGCTTGCTGGGCGAGCTGGCCGAAGGTGCCGCCGTCGGCCAGCTTCGCGATCTGGATCGCCTCGATCGGGAGCCTGAAACGATACGGGCCAGTGCCTCGGGAACGGTGATCTGCCGACGTGTGCCGGCTCATGCGGAGGCGGGCGACGTCCTTGTGCACCTGGGCGCGGACGTCACCCGCCAGGAGCTCATGACTCTATGAGTTCCTGGACCCGACGGGTCAGGTCGTCCATCGCCTCCTGAGGCGACTTGATGCCCAGGACGGCGGTCTCGGTCTCCTCCTTGAGCATGTCGGCTGCGCGCGCAGCCTCGTCGAACGCCGGCAGGGGCACCCGCGCAACGGTGAGCGCCTTCTGCTCGGCCTTCGCATAGGGCAGTGACTCGAGGAGCTGTTCGTTCTCGTAGGCGGACGCCCGCACGGGGCCGTTGCCGTTCAAGGCTGCGGCAATCGTCGCTTCGGGCAACGACATCGTGCGGATGAACTCCCATGCAAGGTCCTTGTTCTGCGAGTTCTTGGGGATCGCCATGCTCCAGAACTCGGTGCGCGTCGGCGCTGCCTCGAACTCCCCCTTCAGCGTTTCCGAGATCGGCAGGAAGGTCGTCTTGACCTTGCCGGCCACCTGCGACTTCTCGGGATCGTTGTAGAGCCGATTGCGGCTGAACGAGGTCACGGTCATCGCCGCCCGGCCCGATTGCATGAGCAGGTTCATGTCCTCGGAATTCATCGTCATCATGTCGCGTGGCATCGCACCGGCCTCGAACAGGTCCCGGATCGCCGTGACCGCGGTGACCATGGGCGGTTCGTTGGCGACGACGCGCATGTCCGGGGTGACGAAATCGGCGTTCCAGGCCCTTGCAAAGGCCATCAGTTCGGCGAGCGCCACGCCGGCAAGGCCGAAACCGACCACCGACGAGCCGTCGTCACGCGTGAACGTGCATTGCTTGGCCGCCTCGAGGAATTCCTCGATGGTTTCCGGCGGACTGACACCGCGCTCGGCGAGTATTTCCTCGTTGTAGTGGAACCCGGCGGTCGCATGCCGGATCGGTACCGCATGAAGCCGCCCGTCGAAGGTCATCGCGTCGCGCAGGCCAGGGAAGATGTCGTTCATGTCCTCGAGCGGTGCCTGCTGCATGAAAGGCTCGAGTGGCTCGAACAGCGACGCGATATCGGGCGTTACGCGGCTGTTGAGCAGATAAGCCACGTCGACCGTGCTCTCGTTGAGAGAGGCCTCTCGGAAGACGCGCTCGTGCAGCGGCCCGGTATTGAACGTGGCCCAGTTGACCTCGCCGCTGGTGGCCTCGCGAAAGAAGCGTGTGACGTCGCCTCCGCCCGAGCCATCGGACACGGTTTGGTGCACGCGGTGCGAAAAGACGTTCACCTCCCCGTTCTGGGCGAACGAAACACCGATGAAATGCGGCAGCGTGGCTAGGGCTGCGCCACCTGCAAGTAGCTGTCTGCGATTGATCGACATGGTGGTATTCCTCCCTTGAAGCTTTCAGACCCCGGCCGTGCCCGGGCGATCGTCCCAGGCGCGAAACCATCTGCGCCTCACTCTGATCTGTACGTAGAATAGATACATTTTGTAGCGAGAATCAACCCTGCCAGTGCGTTGACAGCCTATAGAATTTAGTTTTACTACATCTTTGGCGCATGGGCCGCATTGATGCGGCCGATTTGGGAGGATCGATCGTGGCGCGTGACTTCATGAGACTGCGAGCGCGCCTTGACTGAGCGGCACAGCAGACGCGGGCTCAGAAAGATCGCCCCTGCGCTGACCCTGATCGCGCCCGTACAGTTGATGGTCGGGCTGATGATCTTCGTGCCGGTCCTCTTCATCGCCTGGCTGAGCCTCAACGATTCGACGTTCGGGCGGCAGACCGAATTCGTCGGCCTGCGGAACTACGCGCAGGTGCTCGGCGACCCGTTCTTCTGGAAGGCGCTGTGGAACACCGTGATTGTCGTGCTGATCGTGGTGCATCTGGAGATGCTGCTTGGTCTGGCGGTGGCGCTGCTGTTCGCCAGCGGGGTGCCATTGCGGCCGGTGATGCTCGCCATCGTGCTGGCCCCCTACGCGGTCAGCGAGATCACCGCCGTCGTGATCTGGCGCTACCTGTTCGACATGGATGTCGGAATCGCCACGCAGGCCATGTCAGCGATCGGACTGCCGCCGCTCGAATGGGCGATCAACCCCATGCACGGCCTTTTCCTGATCGCACTTCTGAGCATCTGGCTGCACCTGCCCTTCACCTTCATCATCCTTTATGCGGCCCGCCTTGCCATTCCCAAGGAGCTCTACGAGGCCGCCCGGGTCGATGGCGCCGAGCCGTGGCAGAACTTCATGCGCATCACGCTGCCGCTGCTCGTGCCGGCGATCCTGATTGCCATGCTCTTCCGCTACATCTTCGCGTTTCGCCTTTTCTCCGAGGTCTGGCTGCTGACCGGCGGTGGTCCCGCACGCCAGACCGAGGTTCTGGCGGTGTATCTGTATCTCGAGGCATTTCGATACAACGCGTTCGGCGAGGCGGCGGCCACGGGTTGGCTGATGGTGGTGGCCTCGCTCCTGCTGGCGCTGTGGTACCTGCGAAGCCTGTACAAGCAGATGTTTGCCAGCCATGCGTAGGATCGCACGTCGCATCGGCAAGGCGCTCGCGATCGCCCTCGTATTGATCTGGTCGCTGGCGCCGATCGCGATGATCGTGATCTCGTCCTTTAAGATGGATCGCGATATCTTCACGATTCCGCCGAAGTTCATCTTCTCGCCGACCTTGTCGAACTATGTCGGCCTGTGGCAGCGCTGGGGCGACTTCTTCGATGCGCTGCTCAACAGCTTGATCATCACGTCCGCGGCGACCGTTCTGGCTGTCGTCTCCAGCGTCATGGCCGGCTACGCTTATTCGCGCTTCCGCCATCCCCTGCTGGCTGGCAGCGCATTCTTCCTGGTGTTCATCCGATTGATCCCGCCGATCGTGATCACGCTGCCGCTGTTTCCGGCCGTGAACACGCTAGGCCTGAACGACACGCATCTGCTGCTGATCATTCTTTATGCGACGTTCTTCGTGTCTCTGGGCACGCTGGTGATGCGCACCTTCATCGACCAGATCCCGCGCGAACTCGATGAGGCGGCGCACATCGACGGCGCCACGCGATCTCAGATCCTGCGCCGCGTGATCTTCCCGCTTTCGGCACAGGGCATGGTTGCCGTAGCGGTTTTCGTGATCGTCTTCTCCTGGAACGAATTCCTGTTCGCGTTCATCTTCACGACCACGCAGGCCAAGACGGCACCTCTGGTGCTGGCCGAGATGTACGATTCGGTCGAAGGCGTCGAATGGGGGGTACTATTCGCGGCTTCCACCCTGCAGCTCATCCCCGTTCTGATCTTCGTCATTGCCGCTCAGAAATATCTCGTCGCAGGCCTGACGGCTGGCGCGACGAAAGGCTGACCATGCGCCCATCATCGACCACAACAGCAAGGACGACCCCATGACCCCGAGTTTGGAACAGAGCGCGTTAAGCCGGTTCGACCCGCTCTCGCGCATCATTTTCCTTGACGATTTCGATCGCGGATTCTGCGGCTGGACTCAACTCGTGGGCAACTACGAAGACACGCTCGACACGATGCTTCCGGGCTACCAGCAGCACAGTGCACCGATGCTGTCGACACTGCCGCACTGGGACGCGGGCTCCCATGGCGGTGTCGACGGGGACTACGCGCTGAAGATCGCCACAGGACCGCGCCGCGGCGCGCAGAACACCGCGATCAAGCGTCTGACGTTTCGCCGGGCAGGCCCCATCCGGATGGAGGCCTACCTGACATTCAAGCCGGAGGCGACCGAACTGAAGCTGCTGGAGACCGAGATCCGGTCGGTCGGGTTTCTGTTCGATCTTCAGGTTGGCGACCGGACAGGCGCCGGCAGCGAACGTGTCATGCCGCATGTGCGTTTTCTGAATGCCAGCGATGGCGCTCATGTGCAGCGCTGGCAATACAAGCCCAACGCGGTCGACTTCGTGCCGATCGGCACAGACAACAAGACGGTCTCGCACTATCATCTATCCCCGGACGGCTGGGTCGACTGGCCCGATGGCGAACAGCGCCTGTGCTACAACGAAATCCCGACCAAGGTTAACTGGCACTATATCCGCTTCGACTTCGATCTGGCGGCGATGCGATGCACGCACTTCCAGTGCAACGACCGCACGTTCGACACGTCAGGTTTTGAGTCGTTGCGCATCCCGGCGATGAAGAACCTCTGGTGCATGCTCAATCTGGCCTTCTTTGCAGAGGCCGATACCGACAAGCGCGCCTTCCTTTACGTCGACTCGGTCTGCCTTTCGGGAGAATTCTGATGCGGATGTCCAATTGCGCCACGATGGCGCGAAACGAAACCTGGTCGGGACGCGCGGCCACCGAGCCTTACGAGGCGGGGTGGGCCAGCGAGGCCGTCATCTTCCTGCGTGCACTGGGTGAGCCGGTCGGCGGGCAGGGGCGGGCTTGGGTCGAAATTTCCCCGGACGGCATGCACTGGGTGCCGGAGGGGGCCGAGTTTCCCCTGCCGGCTGCCAAGGACGGCATCGGTCATGCGCGCGTGACCAATTTCGGCTGCTGGCTGAGGCTGGCGGCCGAGTTGCCCGATGGCGCGGAAATCACTGTCCTCGTAACAATGCACCTGAAGAGCTGACTCTGATGGCATCGAGCCAAGTCCCATCGATCCGTCGCGTGACGGCCCATCCTCTGCGTGTGGAGTTGCCGACGGCCCAGCGCACCTCGCAGGGCAGCTATCCGGCGGTCCAGCTTCTGGTCGTCGAGATCGAGACCGACGACGGCCTGGTGGGTGCTGGCGAAGGCCTGGCGCGCCGGGGTGCGATCGCCTATGCAAGCCTCGTGGAGAGCGTTCTTGCCCCGGTTCTGATCGGGGAGGATCCGTCGCCGCGCCGCGCCCTGTGGCGTCGCATGCGCGACCGGCTGTCGGGGCGGCCGGGCGGACAGCTCGTCGAAGCAATCGCCGCCATCGACATGGCTCTTTGGGACCTTGCCGGCAAGCGGGCCGGGCTTCCCGTTCACCGCCTGCTCGGCGGGATGGGGCGCGAGCGGCTGCGCGCCTACGCCTCGTCGATCAATTGGCTCGATGATTCGACCGCCGAGGCGGAGGTCGCCCGCGCGCTGGCGCTCGGCTTTCGCGAGATCAAGATCAAGCTCGGAAAACCGGTCGAGGCTGCGGCAGCGCGCGCCCGGCTCATCCGGAAGCTGGCGCCGGACACGATACTGGGGGTCGATGCGAACTGGGCGTTCGACGTCGACGACGCAATCCGGCTCGGACACACATTGTGCGATCTCGGCTATGACTTCTTCGAGGAGCCGATCCGGCCTGACGACCGTCAAGGCTACCGGCGCTTGGCCGGGGCGCTGCCGATCCGCCTGGCGGCGGGCGAAAGCGACTATGTTGCGGGCGACGCGCTGTCTTTCCTGCACGATCGTACGATCGGACTGATCCAGCCCGACGTGACGCGCTCGGGGGGTATCTCGGAGACTTGGCGGATCGCCGAACTGGCCGCCGCCCATCATGTCGCCTATGCGCCCCATGTGGGCTGGTCTGGCGCACTGTGCGTGGCGGCGAGTCTGCAGCTTGCGGCGGCAGCCGAGAGCTTCCGGACCTTTGAATGCATGGTCTACGACAATCCGCTGCGCAACACGCTCGTGCACCCGGTCGTGGGTGAGGCGACCATGCTCGACGTCGACGGGATGCTCGGCGTCCCGGACGGCCCCGGCCTGGGCGTCACGCTCGATCCGGACGTGCTCGCCGCCCACGTGATCACCTGAACTCAATTCGAAGCAGAGGTCGACGCCATGTCATCGGTGCTCATCGAGAACGTGATCAAGAACTACGGAGCCTTCGAAGCGATCCGCGATGTCTCCTTCGAGATCGAGAGCGGTTCCTTCGTCATCCTTATCGGCCCATCCGGCTGCGGAAAGTCGACCCTTCTGCGCATGATCGCAGGGCTGGAGGAGATCAGCGGCGGCACCATTTCGATCGGTGACAAGGTGGTCAACGATGTCGCGTCCAAGGACCGCGATATCGCCATGGTCTTCCAGAACTACGCCCTCTACCCGCACATGACGGTCGAGGAGAACATGGGCTTTTCGCTGTCGTTGCGTCGGATCGACAAGGCGACCATAGAAGACCGCGTGCAACATGCGGCCGAGATCCTCGGTCTTGACGCATTGCTCGAGCGCTACCCAAAGCAGCTTTCGGGCGGCCAGCGTCAGCGGGTGGCCATGGGTCGCGCGATCGTGCGCGACCCCCAGGTCTTCCTGTTCGATGAACCGCTGTCGAACCTTGACGCGAAGCTGCGCGTGCAGATGCGCACCGAGATCAAGGGTCTGCACCAACGGTTGAAGACGACAACGGTCTACGTTACCCACGACCAGATCGAGGCGATGACGATGGCCGACAAGATCGTTGTCATGCGGCAGGGCGTGATCGAACAGATCGGCGCTCCACTTGACCTCTACGACAGGCCGGCAAATCTCTTCGTCGCGCAGTTCATCGGCAGCCCGGCGATGAACATCATAGATGCCACGCTCGACGCCGATGGTGCCTACACCGCCGATGGCATCAAGTTGCCGATGCCGAACGGCCACAACGATGCCCGGTCGAATGGGCGGCTGGTGAAATGGGGTGTGCGGCCCGAGCATCTGGAGATCGCCGATCATGGCCTGCCAGCCACCGTCGATCTGATCGAGCCCACCGGCGCGGAAACGCTGGTGTTGGCGCGTATCGGCACGACCAAGGTCGTCGCCGCCAGCCGCGAGCGACAGACACTCGAGCCCGGCGCCGCCATCCATCTGGCTCCGCTGGGTGATCGCATTCATCTGTTCGATGCCGAAAGTGGCCTCGTGATCTGAATGCGGCTATCAGCGTTGTCGGATAGAGCTGCCCTTGAGCCGGAGTTGTCAGGGAAGCGCGAACCGGTCTCCGTTTGCCGGACGTGGCCTGCCCTGTGCCGCCATGAACTGACGCCACTCGGCGAGAGCGGCGGTGCGGTTCTGCTTGATGTTTGATCAGCTGTAGAGATGACGTTTCTGACTGAAATGATTGTGGACTGAGCCGTGGACAGCGGCGAACTTCTGCAGACTTCGCATCCGCCGGAAACGGAGCATCGCACGCTCCCGTCTTCGCGATGGCAGGTGGCTGTTCTCGGCCCGGTTGTTGATCCAGCGGCCAGACGTCTCGTGACGGCTGGCGTCGACGCCCAGTTCGCGCAACGCAGCGCCATAGGAATTGAGCTTGTCGGTGATGATGGCCGCGGGCCGACCATGGCGTTTGAGGAGTTTACGCTACAATTTCGCTACGCGGACCTTCGGTTCAGTTCCGCTTTGCGATCACGCGTCTTCGTAACGACCGCATCCAACACTTCGCCTTCGTGATCGACAGCCCGCCAAAGGTAGAGCGTCTCCCCATTTACCTTCACGAACACCCATCGGGACAAGCCCGAGGGCATGCCTCATCGAGGTGCCACTTCCAGCGGTTTGAACGCATAGCCTCAATCCGGCGCTTGCGGATCTGCGCCGCGAACATCGGCCCGAACCGGTTCCACCAGAAGCGCACCGTCTCATGGCTGACATCGATGCCGCGCTCATGCAGCAGGTCCTCGACGTTCCGGAGCGAAAGCGGAAAGCGAACATACATCATGACCGGCAGGCGGATGATCTCTGGCGACGTCTTGAAGTAGCGAAACGGGTTGGCCTTGCTCATGCCCAAACGCACCGAAACCGCCCTCGCCCGATCAACGCGGCTTTGTCTGACAAGACCATCTGATGGTGGCGTCAGGCCCAACGAGAGGACCGCACCCTGAAGCGATCGAAGTTCACGGAGGAGCAGATCATCGCCATCCGCCCGACGCGCTCGCCGGAGCGAAGCAAGGGTGCTGTCATTTGTAGACATCGGGTAATCGCAGCGGTCGTCTGTCAGTCTGATAATGCCGTGATCCGCGCATAAGCCCGGTTAATCTGGCAATATTGGTGGATGCCCGATGTCCACATATGACAAGCCCGCCATTATCAGTATGCGCCTTCGCCGACCTGCCCTACCATGATCGCCGGACCTGCGCTGGTGCCGATCAGGTGGGCACCCGCCGAAAGGATCGCCTTGGCGTCCTCGGCCGTGCGGATGCCGCCCGACGCCTTCACCTTTGCTCGCTGCGCGCACCGGCGCATGAAACCGATCGTCTCGACACTGGCCTTTCCTCCAAGCCCCCAACCCGACGAATTCTTGACATAGGCAACGCCGGCTTTTTCCGCCTGTTCGATCGCGACCTGCCACAGTTCTTCGGGGGTCGCGCCCAGTTCGAGCATAATCTTCAGCGGCACGCCATCGGCAGCGCTCACCAGCGCGGCGATCTCGTCATGGTAGGCCTCGATGGCGCCACCAACCAGAAAGCCGAGATTGGCCATGAAGTCGATCTCCTGGGCGCCTTCCTCGACCAGATGACGCATTTCCGCGACCTTGCTGCGAGTCAGGCTTCCGCCGAGCGGATAGGCCATTGCCGAGCATACCTTCACGGAAGAGCCCTGTAGCTTCTTGCGACAGAGATCCACCCAGCATGGCTGCACCATCACGCCATCAAAGCGGTAGCGCTCGGCCTCGTCGCAAAGCGCGATGATGTCGTCGCGCGTCGTAGCTGGCGAGACGTTGGTGTGCTGGATGCACGCGGCGATTTCCTGCAGGTCATGCATGGCAATACTCCTCTATGGCCGCGCGCTGGTCGGCGGTCCATTTTCGTTCGATGGTTGAGGTGGAGGCGGAGTCAGCTTTCGATGCGGTTCAGGAACTCCTCGAAAGCCTCGTCGGGCATGGATGCCGTCTCGGCCGCCAGGGGAAACGAGTTATCTCCGACATCGGCGCGGAAGGCGGCCAGCGCGGTGCGGCGCTCCTCGTCGATCTGCCTGCGCAAGCGGGCGATATCGCCATAGCGCCTGGCGTGCTTAGGCACTCGGGCGGTCTCGCCGCAGATGTCCGATGTGAAAAGGAACACGACCTCCGCAGCCGGCCCCGAGCCAAGCGAGACGGTGACCAGGCCTGAGCGCGCACTGATTGCTGCCATCAGCCGGGCCGGCATGAGTTCTGCCTCCACCGCAAAGGCTCCCGCCTCTTCGAGCCGGCGGAACCTGTGAAAGAGTTCGACCGCCTCGTCGGCCGTCTTGCCGAAGGCACGCACCTGTCCGACCCAGGTCGACTTGCGCGGCACGAAGCCCAGATGGCCCACGACCGGAATGTCCTCGGCCGCAAGGAGCGAGACGACCTCGAGCCGGCGCGCCGTGATGACGGCGTCCGCGCCGTCGGTCAACGCCTTGAACGCCGTTTGCAGGATTTCGGCGTCCGTCACGGCCTCGGCAAAGCCGAGCGCCGCGGTCACGAACAGCCGACGCGACCCCTGACGCACCGATGAAACGTTGCCCGCCCGGCAAACGACCATTTCGATACCGGCCGCCTCGGCGGCCTCGGCCTCCGCCGCAGAGTCGGCGGTCACTTGGGCGAAGGCACCGTGCCGCCCCTTAGCCGCGCGCAGTCCGCCCACGGTCGCAAGCCGCTCAGAGTCGGTCGCTGCCCAGCTGAAGATGCGCGCAACCATGCCTAACCCTTGAGTTTCTTGGCGTACTCGGGCGGCGCCACCGTGCCGGGCTTTGAGAACCATTTGGGTACATCGACGCCGGAATAGAGCAGGATATTGCCCCAAGGATCGAACGCGCCGGTGCGCACGATCACCTTGGCCATCGACGCCATGTCGCCGAGGATCGTTGCATGCGCGATCATCTCGTGGTCGGCATCGCCGAACAGCGAACGCACGGTCTCTAGTAGGATCGGATTGTGGTCGGGCAGCGTGTCGGCGTACGAAACCTTTTCGGCGATAAAATCGTCGGCGATGGCCGACAGGACGGTCTTGAGGTCCGGCACGTCCTGCGTGATCGACAGGTCGATTCGCCAACTGTGCGCGGGGATCGGGAACCCGGCGTCACACACGATCATCAGATCACCATGCCCCATGGCGCCAATGGCGTGGTTGAGTTCGGAATTGAGCAGCTTGCCACGTTTCATTCTGGTCCCTCCGCATGATTTCCCGCCTGATCGGCGACAAAGGTTTCAAGTTCGGTCCCGGTGGCCAGAGAGGGAATCACGCCAAGGCGCGTGCAGGCGTGCGCCCCGGCGGCGGCGCCAAAGGCGACCGCGTCGGCGAGCGGACGGCCTTCGCCCAGCGCGACCGCAAGTCCGGCGTTGAACGCGTCCCCGGCGCCGGTGGTGTCGACCGCGTCGACCCTTGGCGTTGGCACCACAAGATCGATGTCATCGCCGAGCACGAGCGCACCGTTCTCGCCCATCGTGGCGACCACAGTGCCGACACCGCGCCGGCGCAATTCGGCCGCGAGCGTCTGTGTACCGGTCGGGTCATCGGGCGCAAGGCCGAGAAGGATTCGCAGTTCGCTTTCGTTGGGCGTCAGATAGTCCACATGTGCGAAGATGGTGTCCGGCAATGCCATCGCCGGCGCCGGGTTCAAGATCGTCCGGGCTCCGGCGGCCTTGCCGGCCTCCATGGCCCGGTGGGCAGCCGCGACAGGGATCTCCAGAACGCTCATCACGATGTCGCTGGTTGCGATGCGCTCGGAGGCTCGATCGACAATGGCCGCGTCCATGAGTTCGTTGGCGCCCATGTCCAGAATGATGAAGTTCTCGCCATCTGCATTGAGCACGATGATTCCCGCGCCCGTGGCACGGTCGCCGGTGCGTTCGATGAAGTCGGTCTTCACGCCCTCGGCCGCGTAGAGTTGATCGGCGACGCCGGCGAGCTGATCCCGGCCCAGGCAGGTAACGAGCGTTGCCTCGGCACCAAGGCGGGCCGCGCCGACCGCCTGGTTCGATCCCTTTCCGCCCGGCCCGAAGTCGAAGTCCGATCCAATGATCGTCTGTCCGAAGACAGGCATCGTCTCGGTCCGAATGGTCAGGCCGACCGCAAAGCTGCCGACGACGGTGATGCGCGTCATGATCGTCTTCCCGTTTTCCGTGATTTCCCGATCATGCCGCCCGTACTGCCTCCTTGCGCGTAGCCAGAGCCATGATCGCTTCCTCGGTGATGTCGGCGCCCGAAAGCTGACCCATGATGACCTGGTCGGCCATCACGATCACCCGGCTCGAATGAAGCATGATCTCGGGCAATTCGGATGAGATCATCAGGATCGCCAGGCCATCGGCCGCAAGCGCCTTGAGGATGGAGTAGATCTCTGCCTTGGCGCCGACATCAATGCCGCGTGTCGGTTCGTGCAGGATCAGCACGCGCGGACCGGTGACGAGTCCGCGCGCCAAGATGATCTTCTGCTGGTTGCCGCCGCTGAGCGTCGCGATTTTTTGGCCAAGACTGGCGATCCTCGCGTCAAGCTTGCCGACATAGTCCGCAGCCGTGTCACGGATCGGCCTGTGCCGCAGAAAGCCGTGCCGGGTGAAACGCCTCAGCGCGGCGGAAACGGCGTTCTCGGCGACCGTCATCGACAGAAGGGCCCCGGCCGCGCGGCGGTCGGCCGGGATCAGCGAGATCCCCGCTGCGATCGAATGGGGCGGCCGTCCGGGAGGAAGACGAATGCCGCCGATCTCGATCGTGCCGCCGCGCGGCGCGAGTCCGAAGATGGCGTCGGCCAGGATGTCCTTGCCGCTGTCCGGCAATCCGGCGACGCCGAGTATCTCGCCCTGTGAGAGGGTGAAGGATGCGTGGCGGATGTTACCCGCCACGCTGAGATCGCGTACGTCCAGCACCGGTTCCCCGAGATGGTTGTGCGCCTCGGGCCGCAGTGCGTATTGGTCGGCGGCGTTCACTTGGCGCCCGACCATGTGCGTGACCAGCAGGTCGACATCGACCTCTGGATCGTTGTCAATTGTCCTGACCAGGCGGCCGTCGCGCATCACGCTGATGCGGTCCGCAAGCGCCAGCACTTCTTCAAGGTGGTGCGAGACATAGATGATCGTCACGCCCTGCGCCTTAAGCGTGCGTATCACCTCGAACAGGCGCGCGCTCTCGCGTGGCGACAGTGCAGAGTTCGGTTCGTCAAGCACGAGGATCCGCACATGCTGCGAAATGGCGCGGGCGATCTCGACCAGTTGTTGCTGGGCGACGCTGAGGGTCGCAACGGGCGTGTCGGTCGCCACGTCCGTCAGACCGAGCTTCGCCAGCGGTTCGGCCGCCGCGCGCGCTGCGCCGTTTCGGGCCAGGATCGAAAGGGGCGGCCTGTCGGCGAAAGTGCTGAGCAGCACGTTCTCACCGACCGTCAGATTGTGGCAAAGCGACAGTTCCTGAAAGACGATGCGGATACCGAGCATCTGGCTGGCGAGCGCATCCGAAATGCCGACCTTCTTGCCATCGACGAGAATCGCGCCCGCGTCGGGCTGCAACTCACCGGCGAGCACGTTCATCATGGTGCTCTTGCCGGCACCGTTTTCGCCAATGACCGCATGCACTTCGCCTGGGCGAAAGGCGATCGAGACGTCATCCATGGCGACGACGCCCGGAAATGTCCGGGTGACGCTGCGCAGTTCGAGGATCGGCCTATCGGTCATGGCTTTGCGATCATTGGTCGTGGGCGCCCGCTTCCGGCGAGCGCCCCGACGCCGTCATTGCATCACTTCGGAGACGTTGTCGGGCGTGTAGATGCCGACGCCCGTGTCAAGATCGTCGATCGGTTCACCGCCCAGGAAGGTGACCAACAGGTTGACCGCCTCGTAGCCCTGTCGCTCGGGCGCCTGATCGATCGTCGCCTGGATCACGCCGTCGGCGACCAGCTCGACCGTCTGATCCAGCAGGTCGAAGCCGACGACCTTGACGTCTCCTACGCGATTGTTGCGTTCGACCCACTCGCCCGCCGCCGGCGTCGAGCAGCATTCGAGCGACAGAATGCCATCGATGTTCGGGTCGGCCAGCATGGCGTTCTCGATGGCGGCGAAGATCTCCTGCGGATCGGTGCCCGTGTTGAGCGTGCGAACGACCTCGATCCCGTCGTGCTCGCCAAGCGCCTCGCGCGCGCCGCTTTCGCGATCGAGCGACCATTGGGCGGCGGCATCGAGCGTGGTGATCATGACCCGGCCTTCGCCATCGAGCACCTCTGCCATCAGCTTGCCGGCCTCCCGGCCCGATTGCACGAGGTCCTGGCCCGCGAAGACGAGCCGATCGCTGTCGGGGTTGTCGGTGTTGTAGCTGATCACCGGAATGCCGGCTTCGACAAGGCGGTTGATCAGTGGTGCGAGGGCATCGGTGCTGACCGAGGAGATCGCCAGGCCGTCCATCTGGTCCATCAGTGTCTCGATTTCGGAGATCTGCGCGTCCGCATCCGCACCGACCGGGCCGATGAAGCGCGCGTTGACATTGTCGGCCTCGTCGGCCCGTTCGACGCCAGCCCTGACGAACGGCGCGAACTCGTTCGAGACGTCATGATAGGACACGAAGATATCCAGCGGCTCCCCGGCCTCGATGCTCTCGGCGATGCGCGGTGCAAGTTCGAATTCTTCCAGGCTTACCGGATCCGCGTTGGCCGCGAGCGGCATCGTGGCGATGCCGGCCATGAGGGCAGTTGTTGCGAGCAGTCTTTTCATCTTGGTTTCCTCCCAGTTTGGTCCGGCATTGCGCCGGTCAAGTCGATCGTGACCGCATGCTCCATTTGTCGATCGCGACCGCAATGATGATGACGAGGCCGATCATGACCTCCTGCATGAAGGGCGACACGCCCATGAGAACCAGGCCGTTGCGCAGCACGCCGATGACCAGAACCCCGAGGACGGTGCCCAGAACCGTGCCGATTCCCCCTGCCAGCGAGGCACCGCCTATGACGACGGCGGCGATGACGTCGAGTTCCAGGCCAAGGCCGGTCCGTCCGGCCTGACCGCTTGGAAGGAAGGCCATCGACAGGATGCCGGCCAGCGCCGCCAGCGTTCCCATGATCACGAACGCCCAGATCTTTACGCTTTGAACGTGGATGCCTGACACCCGCGCGGCCTTGGCGCTGCCACCAACCGCGAACACCCGAAAGCCGAAGGCCGTGCGTGACAGAAGCAGCCAGCCTAGCGCCGCAACTGCGGCGAAAAAGACGAGCTGCATCGGCACCACGCCGAAAAGATAGCCCTGCCCCATGAACTCGAACCGGGCCAACACGTCGGGCGCCGCGCCGTTGCGCTCGTTCACCGTGACGGGCTGCCCGCCCGTCAGAAGGAGGGCCGAGCCCCTGATGATCGACAGCATCCCCAGCGTGGCAATCAGCGAAGGCAGTCGGCCGTAGGTCGACAACAGCCCGTTCGCAAGTCCGACGGCTGCACCGATCAGCAGGCCGGCTCCGAGCGCGGGCAGAAGCGGCCAGCCCGAGATGATGAACATGCCAGTGGCAAGCCCGCCCAATGCATAGGTCGAACCGACCGAAAGATCGATCTCACCGGAAACCAGCACGAAGGTCATGCCGATCGCCATGATCCCGAGCAGCGATATCTGACGGCCGACGTTCAGAAGGTTGGTCGTCGTCAGGAAGCTCTCGGTCGCGAACGCGAGAAACAGGCACATGACGACCAGCGCAAGGAAGACCCCGGTTTCCTTGGCGGTCAGCACGCGCCTTGCCAACGAAACGCGCGTCGGAGAATAGCGCGGGGAGCCCGCCGTGGGCGGCATCGATTTCAATCCGCCTCCGGCGCTGGCTTCATCGGTCATTGGACGTTCATGAAGCTGCCGGCCGGCACGGGCTTCAGCTCTTCAAAATTGCCGTAGTCGCGTGCGCGAACGAAGGGCGCGTTGTGAGCTGCGTTGTAGGAGCAGATGTAGCCCCAACGATAGGTGTCGCTTGTGTTGGCGTCGGACCGGTGCAAGAGATTGCAATGGAAGACAAGGGCGTCACCGGGTTCCATTTCGACATAGACGTGTTCGAACCGCTCGACTGCCGCCTCAAGGTAGGGCTTTTCGACATTTGTCTGCCCGTCCTCGCGGATATGGTTGAGGCGGCCCAGGATGTGCGAGCCCTTCAGGACCTGCAGGCAGCCGTTGGCCTTGTTGGAAGGATCGAGTGCGATCCAGATCGACAGCATCTCCGGAGAAAGACAGCCATTGTTGTACCAGTAGCCGAAATCCTGGTGCCATTCCCACGCGCCGCCCTCCCGCGGCTGCTTCATGGTCATCTTGTGACTGTAGAGGTAGATGTCCTCGCCGATCAGCGCTTCGGACATGCGCACGAGGCGCTCGTCACGGGCGAGCAGCCCGTACTTGTCGTCGCCGGCCGAGTTCCAAAGCTTCAGGAGGGTCTTGTTGCCGGCGCTGTCGCCCTTCTCCATGACCGAGCCGGACCTGCTCTCTTCCTCGAGCTGCCTTCTGGCCGCATCGCGGAAATCGGCCACCTCGCCATCGGACAAAAACCCTTTGCGAACGAAGAACCCGTCCGCCTCATAGGCGCGCGTTTCGGCCCTTGTCGGCACGAGCATACATTCCTCCCAATCCTGCGCGGCTTCTGATCGCCGGCTTTGCGTGCGCAGTCGTTTTACGCTGCCCAACTGTGCGCATCTTATCTCGGCAACGGCCTTGGGAAATGGACAGTCTGGCTGCATGCATGTATGAAACGCGCATGGCCCAGCCTTATCGCGCGGCATCCATACGGATCAGCCAGTATTACGTTCCGGACGCCCGGATACGGGGCGGATTGACGACGGTGCTGCGGGCCGGCTGGCTCGATGCTCTGCCTGGAGGCGGCATCCGCCGGGACGAGTGTCCAGGCGACGACGTGCTGTATTGCCTGTCCGGACGCGGTCAGGTCGAAACGGACGGTCTGGGTTTTGATCTGACGGCAGGCCAGTTGGCCTGGATCGCCGGCGACAAGCCGCATGGCCATTGTGCCGACCGGCGCGATCCCTGGTCCGTGATGTGGCTCCGCCTGGATGGACCTGATCTGGGCACGCTCAGAGAGCGGATTTTCGGTGCCGGGCGCTCACGAATGACGATCTCCGAGGGCTCCGAATTGATCGGATGGTTCCAGAGCCTGTTCCAGATCCTCGAGACGCAGCGTGTCGACACGGACTTGAGGCTGAACGCGGCCGTCGCGGCCTTTCTGCAAATCCTTGGCCGGCAACGTGAACCGCGGGCCCACGCCGGGGTTCCAGCGCCCCTGGAAAGACTCCGGCACATGATAGCCGCTAATCCGGAGCGCGCTTGGCTCGCCGACGACATGGCCGATGTCGCCGGCGTGAGCCCATCGCAGCTTCGCCGCCTTTTCCGCCAATATCTCAACACGACGCCCCGCGCTCATCTGCGGCACCAGCGCCTGGCAATGGCCCAGCGCATGATGCTGGAATCTTCACTTTCCTTGCAGGAGATCGCGATCGCTTGCGGTTTCTGCGACGGCTATCATTTCAGCCGTGATTTCCGTCGCGTCGTCGGTCGATCCCCAACCGACTGGCGAAAGTCCGAACTGGGTATGCGGAGCGCCTGAACGCGGTAGGCCGCTCAAGCTCCATCAAGCAGCCGCCGTGTAGATGTGACGCCGCCTGAGGACCGGGGTTAAGAAGTCGCGCGTCAATTGTCCGAGTCGCCCCGCCTCCTTCGACGAGCGTAGCCATCTGTCAAACATCAGCGCCTATCGGACATCAGGTTTGATTTCAAAGTGGAGGGTTTCGGGCTCATCGTAATCGACAAGGAATGGAGATGGGACAGAAACGCGAGACGCAGTGACCGCTAGCCCGCAAAGACAGTATCTTGCTATATTCTCTGGGTGGGGTCACGGTTTGGGCGCCGATTCACAGGTCTGGCGGATAATCCGTGTCTCATGTCTGATGGCCGGAGCGGCATTTACCGCCTTCATCTGGTCTACGGGCCGAGGTGAGAGCGTCGAACATGCACGTACGCTGGCGGTCAATGCGATCGTAATGCTGGAAATATTCTATCTTCTCTCCGTGCGAGCGCTGGGATCGAACAGCCTGAGCATGGAGACGTTCGTGGGATCGCGCCCTGGTCGTACTTGGCGTCGGTCTCAGCCTTATTCTCCAGACGATGTTTACCTACACGCCCATGATGCAGCTGGTCTTCCAATCAGGGGCGATATCTGCTGCCGATCTGGGGGCTGTACTACTCAAGGGATTGGGAATGCTGCTCATATTGGAGACGGAGAAGGCTCTGCGACGCTGGCTCCAGAGCTGATTGGGCCTATTTAATTTGGCCAGATCGGGCGCCGAGCATCCCCGTGCCGTACTGGGTGGCACCCGCCTGATGCCGCACCGACCACCGCCCGCCCCCTTGCTCGGTTAGTGCGGCACATCTTTTCCGACTTCCAATAGGATGTCGAGGAAGGCTCGGACGGCAGGCACGCTCGCACGGCGCGGCGGGAACGATGCAAATATCTCTACGCCGGGGCCGGCGAAGCCAGGAAGTGCACATAGAAACTCGCCGCTCTCGACCCGTGGCTCGCCGAACGCTGCAGGCAGCAATGCAACTCCCGATCCCGCCCTGATTATGCCAAGTGCGACGGTCGGATCTCCGACCGTGCACATTGGTTTAGAGACGAGTTTGACGGACTTACCATCGGAATTTTTTAGGTGCCATTCATGTGGAGAGCCAGGGACATTGACGATAATGCGTCCCAATGCTTCCACCTCTTTCGGATTTCCTAGATCGAGACGACCTTCGACCTTTTTGGAGACATACAGACGCAGTGTCGTTCCTGCGATCTTCCTTGCGATCAGATAGGGTTCTTCGGGTCGTCCGAGGCGCAGCACGACATCAAGTTCCTCGGCCAATGGATCAGGACCAAGCGCGGTGACCGTCACCGATGGTTCGATCTTGGGATAGCGCTGACCGATGCGTGCGAGCACGGGGCCGAGCAATTGCTGAGCCGACAGGGCACTGGCTGCAATTCGTAATGCGCCACCAGGCTCGCCTCTTGCCGAGCGCAGTATCTCCTCGGCATCCGACCCGGCACGCGTCGCCGCGCTGGCGCACTCAATCAGACTGTTTCCGGCTTGCGTCAACTGCAGGCCATTGCTGACGCGATCGAACAGCGGCATACCGGCGGTCTGCTCAAGACGGGCCAAGGCGCGCGACAAGGTGGCTTTGGGCACGCCAAATCGACGCGCCGCCGCGGTGATTCCGCCAGCTTCATGCAGAAGGAAGAAGAGCCTCAGATCATCAACACTGATTCGGTCGCTGAGTGGCATGTCAGGTTTTCCGCCATTGGTCGCGTATTGCAGGCCTATTGAAGAGCCCCTCGGCTTGCCGGAGGCTTGTTGTTGCAGGCGTATTGTGGCGGCGGCTGGTTGGTCAGTTCTCCCGCCTGTTGCCGATGCTGCATGACGGTCGGCGGTCTGTCACCGATTGCACCATTGAGTACCATGCAGTTCATTTCGCTCATCCCTCGTGCGATGCCCTGATTGAGCGGATCAGACGTAAGGCTTCCGACGATGTTGCCGCCGCGAAATGGGGATTTCCGGCATCGCCTATGCCCGTAAGGTCTAGCACAGCGATCCCCGCTGCCTGCAGACGCTCGATATCAGGCGTTGCCCCGATGCGCGCGGGTCGACCGGACAGTCGCGCAGAAAGCCGGAGGACCGGATCGTTGCGCGCTACAATAACAAGCATCCGCGGCTTGGGTCCGATATCCTCGACGAGGCCGAAGAACACGTCCGGGTCGATATCCGGCGGTAAGAGAACGAGCCCTTCGACAAGAGCCTTGGGCGGGCGCCCTTCGAGGCTCGCCTCACGAAGGGCTTCTAGGGCCAGAAGGCCACCGAGGGAATGGGCCAGCACGAAGACGCGCTGCCCGGAGGCACGGTGCAGCTCGGCGATCAGATCCTTGGCCAGGCTTCTGGCGTGCAGAACGCTGTCCCGGTCATGCAGATATCCAGCTGCCCGCGCCGCCGAGGGCCAGGCGAAGGCCACCAGCCGACCGGGCAGCCCCAGATCCTCCGCCATCTGGGCAATGCGATAGACCGCTTCGGCGGGCGTGTTGTTGAAGCCATGAATCCATAGGATCGGCGCGTCTGGCCCCTGCAACTCCGCCGGCAGATCCGGGATAGGCGCGGTCCCGGCAACTGAAAAGCCACCCGGGCCAAGCGGCATTACACCGGGCGCGCGGCCCTGGGGCATGGCGACATCGACCGCCAACAAGCTCAACGTATTCCGCCGAGTGACGCCCGCGCGCGCCCCGCCCGGCGCCGCATTTGTCGCCATCAGCACACGCCGCGTCCGCCCAACGGGCCCGCCCGCCTGAACGAAAGCGCCACGGTGGCCGCAACCTGCAAGGGCCAGGCTGCCCGCCAAGACCGTGCGCCTTGAAAGAACAGACGTCATGCGGGGGCTTCCCGCACCGGTGCATCTTTCGCGGCCAACCGGAACGCCACACGATAAAGCGCTGGCACCCAGAAGAGGGCCAGGAGGGCGGCAAGACCCAGACCGCCGATCATCAGGGTGGCCATCGGCTCCCACAGGGCACCGCCGGCGATCGCCATCGGCATCAGCCCGATCACAGTGGTCAGCGAGGTCAGCAGGATCGGACGCAGCCGTTTCTTCGCGGCCTCCACGATCGCCTCGTTCAGGGGGTTTTCCTCCCGCTCCAGGTCGATCTGGTCGATCAGCACGATCACGTTGTTCGCTATAATACCGGTCAGCGCCAGTAGCCCAAGGATGCCGAAGAAGCTCAATGGCTGGCCGGTCGCGTTCAGCGTCGGCCCGACACCCGCGATGACCAGCGGCACGGCGGCGAGCGTGATGCCCACCCGGCGGAAGCTGTTGAACTGGATCATCAGCGCCAGCACCATCACGATCCCCGCCACGGGAAGGCCCCCGCCAAGAAGGACCCGCACGTCTTCGGCAGCCTCGATCTCACCACCGATATTGATGGTGTACGCCGGGCCGAGTTCCTCGGCGATGCGGTCAAGCTCCGGCTGTACGATCTCCAGAAGGTCGTAGGCGGACATCGTTTCGGGGATGGCCGACACCGTGATCGTGCGTTGCTGATCCACCCGGCGCATCGTCGCGATCTCGGGTCTTGGAGCGATCTCGGCGAACTGGTCCAGCGACAGGATCTTTCCGTCGGCCTCGATGGCGGCGTTCGCAATCGCCTCGAAGTCCGTCCGGTCTTCGCCCGCGCCACGCAACACGATGGGGATCAGGTCGTCGCCTTGGCGCAGGGTGCTGAATTGCCGCCCGTCGAAGAAGCCTTCGAGCGCTTCCGCGACATCGCGGGAGGTGAGCCCATATTCGCGGATGCGGTCCTGGGCGATCTGGATCGTGCCGGTCAATTGCCGACCGCCCCAGTCCTCGCGGTTCTGGATCAGGCCCGGCACCTCGCCGAAGGCCGCGCGCACTTGCAGCGCTGCATCGAGCAGGCGGTCCGCATCGGGTCCGGAAATCTCCACATCCACAGCCGGTTCACGCCCGCCCATGGCGAGGCGCTTTAGCCGCACGGAGGCGCCTGGCATCGCCTCGGCCACGTAGGCGCGTGCGCGGTCCAGCACCGCACCGGAGCTTTCGAAATCCACGGTGTTGATCACCATGAAGGCGGAGGCCGGATCGGTATCCGCCGGATCGAGTGACAGCACGAACCTCGGCCCGCCCGCGCCGATGAAGCCGGTTACGCCGGTGACTTCGGGGTTTTCCTCGCCCGTCAGCCATGCGGTCAGGTCATTGGCCGCGGTCTCCGTCGCCGCGATGTCGGAGCCGCGCGGCAGGTCAATATAGGCGAGGATTTGCGCCCGATCGCTGAGCGGAAACATCTGCTGGCGCACGTTGCCCATCTGGCTTGCGCCCGCGATGACCACCGCGATGACCGCGCCTATGACAAAGATGGGCGCCCGTACCACACCCCGCACAAGCCAACCGTAAGCGTCGGCGACATAGTCGAACAGACCGCGCCGGTCCGCTGCGTCTGCTTTCGGGGCCGGGATTGCCCAGACCGCAAGCCGAGGAAGGAGATAGAGCGCCGACAGGTAGCTTCCTGCGAGCATCAGCATGACAACAGTGCCGAGCGAATAGCCGTATTGGCCTTCGGTTCCTTCCAGAAGAAAGAGGGGCAGAAAGGCGGCCACAGTCGTGGACGACGCCACGAAAAGCGGAAGGGCGTATTGATGACCGGCGGCCAATGCCGCATCCCGTCTCGCCTCTCCCGCGCCGATGCGTCGCTGGATGTCCTCAACGATGACGACGCCATTGTCGACCAGGATGCCCAGGCTGATGATGATCGCAGCGATAGAGACCTGTTGTAGTCCCACGCCGACACTCGGCATCAACGCGAAGGAAAAGCTGATCGCCAGCGGCACGATGGCCGCGACCACGAGCGCCGTCTTCAGCCCGAGAAAGACCAGCATCACCAGGAACACGACCGCGATCGTCTGCGCCATGTTCACGAGCGCGCCGTTGACCGACGCCTCGACAACTTCGGGCTGAAAGGTGCTGATCATGGCCTCGATCCCGATGGGCTGATCGGCCACGAAACCGTCGATCACGGCCTGCAATTCCGGGCCAAGTGCGGTGATGTCCACGCCTTCACCCATCTCGACAGCCACGACGATGGCGGGTCGTCCGTTCTGGAACACGGGCCGCGTGGCGGGGGACTCGTTTTCCAGGGTCACCTCGACCAGATCGCCGAGCCGGACCAGTCGGGCATCGCCGCGGCCGCCCGACAGGTCCACGAGAAGGTTCTCGATATCCTCGACCGACTGGAAATCACCGGTCGTTTCCAGCGGCACCCGCGCCTCGCCGGTCACAACGGATCCCGCTGGCAGGCGCACGTTCTGCCCCTGCAACGCGGCCAGAACAGGGTTTAGAGTTGCGCCCAAGGATGCGAGCCGCGCGCGGTCAACGGCCAAAGTGACGACCTGCGACTGCGTGCCATGAAGCGACACGGCCGCGATATCGGGCAGCGCGTAGAGACGGTCGCGTAGTTCTCTCGCCGCCTCCTCGATCTCATTCAGCGCGAAGCCCTCGCCCGTTATGGCGACCGTCGCCACCGCAACATCACCAAAGTCGGTATTCACGATCGGTCCGCGGGTGCCTTCCGGCAGATTCCCAGCCAGCGCCTCCATGTCGTTGCGGATTTCATCGAACACATTCGTGAGATCTTGCTCGGCCACCGCATCCGCCAGATCCACCTGCAACACCGCGACGCCTCCGGTCAGTTGTGTTCGCACCTCATCAACGCCCGGAATGGCTCGCACGGCCTCCTCCAACGGCATGGCGACGAGTTCTTCCAGCTGTTCCAGGCGCAGGCCCGGGTTGGCGGCAGTCACGATTGCGGTGCGGATGATAATCTCCGGGTCTTCGCGTTTCGGCAGGTTCAGGTAACTCGACGCGCCGATGGCGATGGCGAGGAGCATCACGAGAATGCTGAGACGGGATTTTTCTATCCCGATGCGCGTAAGGAAGGTCATTTGAGGACTTCCGCGAGGTTGTCCGGTTCCATATCGGGCAGGCGAACGATCTGACCGGGATCGAGAAACGACACGCCGGCAGTCACGACCAGCTCGCCGGGCGCCAATCCGTCGGTCACATACACCGCGGAGCCGGCGACGGCAGCGACCGTCACGTCGACCAGAGCGAGCTCTGCCCTGTCATCCTCGATGGGTCTTGCCACGAACATCTGCGCACGGCGCGGGGTCTCGTCCAGACCGACGTCGCGCCCGAGTGCCACAGCGGACAGCGGCAGTTCGATCCCATCTTGCGCCTCCGGCACTGGCAGATCGAACAGCACTTCCGCCGCCATACCTGACCGAAGGTCTGGCCGCGCCTCGTCCAGCGTCACAACCACGGGAAAGGACGACACCGAAGCGGCCCGGCGTCCGATCTCGGTCAGCGTGGCCGCCAGTGGCGTCGCGTCGCCATCCGATGGTACGACCGTCAGTTCCTGGCCAATTTCGAGCGCACTGACCACCTCGAACGAGACGAGGATCGTGGCTTGGAACCCGGTGTCCTCGTAGAGCGTCAGCACGGTCTGGCCAGGCTGTACCGTTCCGAAGGCTTGAACGGTGATTCCGTCGATGACCCCGTCGAACGGTGCGCGTAGCGTCGTGTCTTCCAGTGTTTCGCTGAGGAGCTCCAGGTTTCGCATCGCCTGAGACACGCGGGCCTCGGCCTGCTCGGCCTGGGTCACCGCGCGATCACGCGCCGCTGCCGCCACGACGTCTCGCTCAAAGAGCACCGTCTGGCGCTCGGCTTCCGTGCGCGCATTCACGGCGGCGGTTTCCGCTTCGGCCAAGGCGGCCTCGGCCTGTTGCAATCGCAACGTGGCGCCTTCGGCCTCGACCGTCGCCAGAGCATCGCCCTCCCGCACATCTTGACCGATGCGCAAGTCGATCGCACCCAGGCGCCCGCCGACATCAAAGGCCAATGTTGTGACCTCTGGGGGTTGCAACACCGCGGGAAATGCACGGGTGCGAACCGCCTCTGCCTCTTCGGCCACGGCCACGCGCACCACGCGCGGCTCGCGTTTGGGTGTGGCGACTTCCTCATCCCAACACCCGGCAAGCGCCAAGGTGGCCAGGGCCGTTATCGTGAGTTTGGCATTGTGCATCTCGTTTCCTTTGGCTGCGAGACAAGCAAGCACCGGCGCGCATCATTGACTAACCGGCGGGTGCACGGCGAGGTCAGGTCAGCGCGATTTGAAGAGCCAGAAGTGCGATGAGTGTGCTCGCCGCCATCAGGAGCCCCCGGTGATGCAACAGCGGCAGCGCAGCGAGGCCGTCGCGCACCTGGGCTGGATCGCCATCCGAGGGCACGTCGTCCACGCCTCGGACATCGCGAAGTAGCCGCGCCACGATCAGGGCAAGTTGCGTGAAGAACAGCGCTGCGACGGCGAGGCTCGCACCCCCAAAATCCGTGACGACTAGCAAGGCGATCATCGCGAGCGACGCCGCGCCCATGGTTTTCATCATGGTCGGTGGCAGCAGATGAATGACGCGCTTCAGGATCACATGCGCCTTGCGCGCGCTTTGATCGCTTACCTCAGGCGTGCGCGGCGCCCACATCATCGGCCAGATCGGCTTTTCGATCAGCGACAGGACCACAAGGATTCCCGTTGCTATGCCGAGCAAAGCGGCAAGCAGGGTATGTAGCAGCTCGGTCTGCATCATCGTTCGTCTCCATTTCTGCCGCCAAACCGCTTGGTCGACGGCGAAAGGTCGCTCTTTGACGTCGTGTCTTGATCTGGCGTCGCGCGCCCTTGTCGCGCCACGATCCGCTCCGCAGGCATTCTGCGGCGGACGCGAGACACCTATCTCGCACTTCAGTCATTTCTGGAACGGGACTATTTGCAACGCGGCGTTCCGATTTCGGAACGCAGTCCGCCGCAGCAAGATGGCGAGTTGAAGCCACGTTCCAGAGCACGGACATGACTAGGCGCGTATAGCCGGTCGCCGCTCGTAAGCGATCCATGCGGAGAGCACCAATAGGACCGGTGCGGGTAGGAAAGAACCGCCGACAACAGCAAGGTGGACGTAGATCGCCCCGACCATGATGCAGGACAAGAGCAAGCCGCCAAGCCAAGCGCGGGACGGTATGAGGATCAGGATCGCACCGGTCATCTCCAATACGCCCGTGGTGTAACGCAACCATTGGCCAGCGCCGATCTCGTTGAAGAGCGTGACCATCCGCTCTGCACCAGCGATCTTCGCCATGCCTGCGGCAAAGAAGGCAAAGGCCGTCAGGACTTGCGCTGCCCATAGCGTGTAGCTCTTCCAGTTTGAACGTTGACTAGATATTCCATGATCGGTCATTGTTCTTCACTCCATTATTGCTTGTTTGGGATACGGTGAAGTTCACCGTGATTGAAGCATGGCTCCGTCGCCGAACGTCCGATTGATTTGCCCAGCGATGCGGCCATCAAGAATAACGGTCACCGATATCTGGTCGGCGGCCGTGATCGCTTGGATCGTGCGCTGAACCTGGCGGCAGAACAGTTGCAGTTCATCGCCGCGTTGATTGGCGGTGCGGCTCTTGAAGATCAGAACGAAATCGACGAATTCGGCCTTGCCATAGGGCAGCACTCGTCCAACCTGCTCAAAATCAACCCGATATGGCGTCCACGACAAGCACTTTTCCAGATAGGCGTCGGCGATATTGAGGTGCTTGCGCTTGGCGAGAAACTCAGCATGACTTAATAAGAAGAGACCAAGTCCGGCCGCCAAATATCTCAAGTGCGCATGGGGCGCAGCGAACGCCTCGAAATTCGTGTACCCTTCACTGGATAGCACCCAAGGTGACGCCATTGGCTCGCCGGTCAGCACCGTTGCCAATTTTCGGCGCGCGTTCATTGGTGTTGACCGGACACTAACATGAGCCACATGATCGGCATGATCCGATGGATTAATGACGCATTGGAGTTGGCGGGACGACCTATTGATAGCCCCGGCTCCTGCGGCCTCGTCTCCCGCAGAGCCTGTATCGAGTATGTTAGAGGCATCCATCTTGGCCCCGCGGAGGATTGGCGACTTCGTTGCTCATCGGGTCGGGAGGCACGCCTGTTGCATACCCCCCGACTGGGATGACCATCTAGTAGCGGCCGTAGGCCGGTGATCCGTCGCCAAGTCTCGCCCGCTGTTCTTCGTCCTTCGCCTGGTTGACAATCGAACGCGTATCGCGCGTGTCGATTTGAGTGGCTGGGTTCGGCTCCCATTGGAAGACGTCCAGCGCCGTGGACTGAGCCATCGCCGTGGCGGGAAACATCACGGCGGCGAGGGCAAGCATCGTCTTTTTCATAACTTTCTCCTTCAATGTCGGTTCGCGTGGGTGTGAGCCTGAGCAATTGACCCACGCCGAAAAGCTAGTCAGCGAGCATCGGTCCAAGAAGCCATCGAAGGTGAACTGATCGTCTCAATACTGAAACGCGGCATCACCGCCACATCGCTTGCTGCCAGCGTGCCCGACCCATCCGTTTTCAAATCCGGCCGCCAGTTCGCGGCCTGGCTGGGGCTCGTGCCACGGCAAGACTCATCGGGCGGAAAGGAACGGTTGGGACGTGTGTCGAAGATGGGCAATGGTTACCTGCGAAGATTGCTGGTCGTCGGTGCCACATCCGCCACACGACGCGCCGAGACGACCGATACACGGACCGGCGCCTGGGTCAGATCCTTGCTTGATCGCAAACCGACGCGGCTTGTCACCGTGGCGATCGCCAACAAGACCGCGCGGGTGGCTTGGGCGCTACTGGCCAGGGGAGAAGACTACAAAGTCGAACCGGCAATCTGAACGCAGAAGGAGATAGCGGCGGTCCAACAGCGCCGCGTAGAGATGCAAGGGCAGATGTGAATGATGATGATCAAAACGGGACCGCCGCCACGACACCCCGTGGCATTGTCTGGATATCAAAAACCGTTGCTCTGATCGTGACCAGGCATGCGGACTTCATCAGGGCCAGCGGTCAAAAGCACCGCGCACAATGGCCGGACACATGACCGCACCCGGCCGCGATCGCCATCAGCTCAAATCAACCCTTGCTAAACCGGGGCCGTCCACACATGACATTGTCGCAAACAGGTATTCGACGACCAGAAGTCCGCCAAGGACCGATAGCAGGTTACGCCGCCTTGCCCATATAGGTGACCGCGAGCGCCAGGGTAGCGATCTGCGGATAGTCGCTTTCGGGGATTTCGATGCCGAAACGGGTGTGTAGCGCGGTCACCAGATTGAGCACGTCCATGGAATCGAGTTCCAGATCGTCCTGAATGTGATCATTGTCCGATACAGTTTCGGGATCGATGTCGGGCGCGACCCTGTTCAATTCTTCAAGGTAGGCGGCACGGATTTCCTGCGGTTTCATAGCGCCTCCGGCGATTGCATCAGTTCATCGAACACCGCCAGGAACTTCGCAGCCTGGCGTCCGTCGCACACGCGATGATCGACCGATAGGACCACGGTGACCGTTTCGCGCGGCACGACCTTCTCGTCGACCACAAAGGGCCGTCGCTGCGGCGCGCCGATGCCGACAAGGGCGACCTGCGGCGGAAAGATCACGCCCGTCATGGCTTCCGCGC
Source organism: Roseitalea porphyridii (assembly GCF_004331955.1). Taxonomy (NCBI): domain Bacteria; kingdom Pseudomonadati; phylum Pseudomonadota; class Alphaproteobacteria; order Hyphomicrobiales; family Ahrensiaceae; genus Roseitalea; species Roseitalea porphyridii. The sequence continues at coordinate 3,350,493 of NZ_CP036532.1, forward strand.
CGATTTCGCCCAGCGCCGAAATGGTGATCGTGCCCTTGATCATTTCCGAGCCGCGCAAGCGACCGGCCCGGGCACGTGTGACCAGATCGCGCATGTCGGCCATGATCGCGTCGAGCGATTTAGTCTCGGCGTCGAACAGGGCCGGCGCGACGAGTCCGCCGCCACGAAGCGCAATCGCAACGCCAGCATGGACCGACTCGGAGTTCACAAATCCAATGTCGGTGAAATGGCCGTTCACCGTCGGCACTTGCGCGGCGGCAAGCGCGCCCGCCCGCACGAACAACGCGCCCATTAGGAGCCGGTCTGCGGGTTTCCGTCCGGCATTGGTGGCCTCCAGCCACGCTGTCGCCGGCTGAAGGTCGATCGTCTGGCTGACATAGAAGTGCGGAATTTCGCGCTTGGACCGGCTCATGGCGGCGGCGATCGCCTTGCGCATTTCGGCCATGGGCGATGGCTTTTCCGCAGCTTCCGGCGTAGGCGAAGGCTTTTCGGTTTCGGCAGGTCCTTGCGCGGGTCTGGCGGCGCCCGCCCGATCGACATCCTCAAGCAGGACCGCGCCGCCAGGGCCGGACCCGGCGATGTCCTGAAGCTTCAAACCGAGTTCGCCCGCCCGCTTGCGCGCGGCCGGAGAGGCTGCGACCCCGCCCGGCGGCGGAGCGGCCGCTGGCACGGGCCGCGCCTTTGGTGGTTCCGGCTTGGCTGGCGGCGAAGGCGCGGTGGGCGCAGCGGCTTCGGCCACTTCCGGTTCCGGCGCAGCGACCTCGTGCGCCTCCTCGCCCTCGGCGAGGATCACCGCGAGCGGCGCGCCGACCGGCAGCTTCTGGCCGATGTCCGCGGTCAGCTCGCGCACCGTGCCGGCCTCGAACGTCTCGATCTCGATGGCGCCCTTTTGCGTCTCGACCACGGCGACCACATCGCCGCGCCTGACCTCGTCGCCCGGCTTGATCATCCATTCGACAAGCGTACCGGCGTCCATGTCGGCGCCGAGCGACGGCATGGCGAAAACGCCCATGATCAACGCCCCAGCACGGCTCTGGCGCCCGCCACGATCGACGGCACCTGCGGGATCGCAGCATCCTCGAGATGCTTCGGATAGGGGATCGGCACCTCAACCGAACATACCCGGCCGACCGGCGCGTCAAGATGCCAGAAACCCTGCTCCATGATCCGCGCCGAAATCTCGGCGGCGAGCGAGCCGGTGCGCCAGCCCTCATCGATAATCAGCGCCCGGCGGGTCTTGGCCACCGAAGCAATGATCGTCTCGTCATCGAGCGGGCGCAGGGAGCGCAGATCGATCACCTCGGCCTCGATGCCCTCGCCGACGAGCTGTTCGGCCGCTTCCATCGCCTTGTGCAGGCTGCCGCCATAGGTGATGAGCGAGATATCGCTGCCCTTGCGTCGAACCATGGCCCTTGAGATGTCCACCGGCCCGGCGTTAGCGTGGATCTGTTCCTCGCGGTTGTAGAGCATAACGTTTTCGAAGATCAGAACGGGATCGGGGTCTTCGAGCGCGGTCCAGAGCATGCCGCGCGCGTCCTCGACCGTGCCCGGCGCGAGGACCTTCAGCCCCGGAATGTGCGCGTACCAGCCCTCGAGCGAATGCGAATGCTGCGCGGCAAGCTGCTTGCCCGCCCCGGTCGCCATGCGGATGACCAGCGGCACGCCGAACTGGCCGCCCGACATGTGCCGCATGGTCGCCGCCGTGTTGAGGATTTGGTCGAGCGCCAGCAGGCTGAAATTGACGGTCATCAGTTCGACGATGGGGCGCATGCCGGCCGCCGCCGCGCCGATCCCCGCGCCGGTGAAGCCCGATTCCGAAAGCGGCGTATCGCGGATGCGCTCTTCGCCGAATTCGGCCATCAGGCCCTTGGAGACCGCGTAGCAGCCGCCATAGGCGCCGACATCCTCGCCCATCAGGAAGACCCGTTCGTCGCGGATCATCGCGTCCATGATCGCCTGTCGGACCGCCTCCCGATAGGTCATGGCGACCGTTTCGCCCGAGGGCGCGACCGGGGCGGGCGGCGCGGGCTGTTCGCCCAGAACGTGCGTCTCGAGATCGGCGACCGGCTCCCACGTGCCGTTTTCGGCAAATGTCACCGCCTCGGCGATCTCGGCATCGACGCGCTGCTCGATCTGCCCGATCTCCGCTTCGTCGATGAGGTGGTTGGCCTGCAGCCAGGTCTGGAAGCGCACGATCGGACCCTTCGGGCGCCAAGCCTCGATCTCTTCCTTCTGCCGGTAGAGCTGGGCGTCGAACATCGAATGGGCGCGGAAGCGATATGTCCGGCACTCCAGGAACACCGGCGCCCCTGTCTCACGGATTCGCGCGATGGCCCGCCGCGCCGCCGCCTCGACGGCGACCACATCCATGCCGTCGACCACTTCGGCCTCGATGCCATAGGCGGCGGCCTTTGCGTGGATGTCGGTCTCGGCCTCGGTTCGTGCGAGCGCCGAGCCCATCGCATAGCCATTGTTCTCGCACACGAACAGGACCGGCAGGTTCCAGAGCTTGGCAAGGTTCAGCGTCTCGTGGAATTCGCCCTCGGCGACCGCGCCCTCGCCGAAGAAGCAGGCGGTGACGTTGGAGGTGCCCAGCATCCGGTCGGCCAGCGCCAGACCGCCGGCGAGCGGCAGCCCGCCGCCGACGATGGCATTGCCGCCATAGAAGTTGGTGGCGCTGTCGAACAGGTGCATCGAGCCGCCGCGCCCGCCCGAACAGCCTTCGGCCTTGCCGAACATCTCCGCCATGACCGTGGTCATCGGCACGCCACGGACCAGCGCATGGCCGTGCTCCCGGTAGGTGGCGACGATCCGGTCCTCGGATTTGAGCACCGGAATGGTGCCGGTCGCGATCGCTTCCTCGCCGTCGTAAAGGTGCAGGAAGCCGCGAATCTTCTTTTGCGTGTAGAGTTCGGCGCACTTGTCCTCGAAGCGGCGGATGCGGATCATGCTCTCGAGCAGCGAGAGCATGTGCGCATGGTCAAGGCGCGGCTTGTCGATGACGCTCATGTCTCGTCGGTCTCCAGTGTCGAGATATCGCCCTCGGGCAGGCCCAGTTCGCGTGCCTTCAGGAGCCGCCGCATGATCTTGCCCGAGCGGGTCTTGGGCAGCGTGTTGCGGAAGACGATCGCGCGCGGGGCGACGGCAGGCCCAAGCTTCTTGCGGGCATGGCCGCGGATGGCGCGCTCCAGGTCCTCAGACGGCTCGAAGCCCGGGTTGAGCGTGACATAGGCCTTGACCAATTCCCCGGCGGTCTCGTCGGGCACGCCGATCACGCCGGCCTCGGCGACAGCGTTGTGCTCGATCAGCGCGCTTTCCACCTCGAACGGGCCGATCAGATGGCCGGACGACTTGATCAGATCGTCGGCGCGCCCGACGAACCAGAAATAGCCGTCCTTGTCGGCCATGGCGAGATCGCCCGAAAAGTACCAGCCGCCGGCGAACGCCTTGTCGTAACGCGCCTGCTCGTGAAGGTAGGCGCGCATCATGGACGGCCAGCCCGGGCGCAGCGCCAGTTCGCCGATTTCGCCAGGGGCGCAAGGCCGCACCGCGCCGTCCTCGCGGTCGATGATGGCCGCCTCGATGCCCGGCAGCGGTTTGCCCATCGAGCCGGGCCGGATGTCCATGGCGCGCGTGTTGGCGATGATGATGCCGCCGGTTTCGGTCTGCCACCAATTGTCGTGGAAGGGCCGGCCGAACACCTCGTTGCTCCAGATGACGGCCTCGGGATTGAGCGGCTCGCCAACGCTGGCCAGGAATTGCAGCGAGGAGAAGTCGTAGGGTGCGGCCGCCTCGGCGCCGGCGCGCATCATCATCCGGATCGCGGTCGGCGCGGAATACCAGATCTCGACCTTCTCGTCCCGGACTATGCCGTACCAGCGCTCCAGATCGAACTCGGCCTCGTCGACGATCATCGTCACCCGATGCACGAACGGCGCGATGATGCCATAGGATGTGCCCGTCACCCAGCCCGGATCGGCCGTGCACCAGTAGACCGCACCCGGCTTGAGTTCGAGCGCGTAGCGGCCGGAATGGGCGTGATAGACCACGGCCTGGTGGACGTGGACGGCGCCCTTGGGCTTGCCGGTCGTGCCCGAGGTGAAATGGATCAGCGCGGTGTCCTCGGGCCGCGTGTGGACCACCTCGAATTTGTCCGAGGCCGAATCCAGGGCCGGGCCCAGCGCCACGCACCCTTCCGGCGCCTCGTCCGCGTCGGCAATCAGCACCAGCTTCAGCGAGGGAATTTCGTCGCGCCATGGCGCGATCTTGCGCTTGTAGAGCGCGGCGGTCGTCAGAAGCACGTTGGCTTCGCCGATCTCCATGCGCGTGCGGATCGGCTCGGGCCCGAAGGCGGAGAACAGCGGCGTGAACACCATGCCCGCCTTCAGCGCGCCGATTGCCGCCGCGTAGAGTTCGGGGACCCGGCCCATCAGCGCAAACAGGCTGTCCCCACGCTCGATGCCGTGATCCCGGAGCACGTTGGCAAAGCGCGACGACAAAGCCGCCATGTCGGCATAGGTCAGCGCGCGCCGGCTGTCATCCTTGCCGATCCAGCGCATGGCGACCTGATCGCCATAGCCGTGCTCAACGTGACGATCGATGGCCTCATAGCCGATGTTTAACGCGCCGCCCGGCAGGCCATCGAGCAGCGCTTGTGCGTCGTCCCAGGAAAACGCCGCGCGTGTCGCGTCCGGGTCGGCCATGGCCGCGCCCGCCCGCTCCTGGCGGCCCTTGGTGATGATCTCCTCCATGCCGCAGTCCTCCCTGCTGCACGAACCAACCGTGCAGCAGGGCCGGACAGCGCGACATGACCTAGGTCAAGCGATCGGGCCGGGTGACATCGCCGTGTAAACGGCCGAATTCGGGTGGGCACCCACGGCTGCCCGCGGCCCGCCGCCGCTGTCGATTATCGACCACGGCATTAACCTTGATCAAGGACAGGCCGGCGGCGCTAATTCAGTTTCACATCAAGCATTGCGACGATGCGCGCAGGTCAGGCAGCCGGGAGTCGCGCAAGTGTGATACTTTGTGGCCGGCAGCGGTTCGCCCCTACGAGCGGGCGAGCGGGGCCGCCAGCCACGACGACTGTACATGCGGGGAGTGATCCGAATTGACCGGCGACCAGATCGGCCACATCGTTTCCCTTCAGGGCGGTATCGCCGACATCCGCTTCTCGGACGCGGTACCGGAAATCGGCTCCCGGCTGGTCACCCTGTCAGAGCCGGCGATGACGATCGAGGTTTCCAGCCTTCCGGGCGCCGACACCGCGCGCGGTCTGGTTCTCGATCCAGCGCCGGAGTTGCGTCTGGGGCTTGGCGTGCGCGACACAGGCGGGCCGCTGACCGTGCCTGTGGGGGGAGAGTTGCTCGGCCGCATGCTGAACATCTTCGGCGAGACGATCGACGGCAAGGCACCACTCGAAGACCTCCCGCGCCGCTCGATCCGTGGCCACAAGGTTCCGCTGGCCCACCGGCGCGTCGAAGGGGAGATGTTCCATACCGGCATCAAGGCCATCGACCTGCTGAGCCCGCTCGAAAGGGGCGGCAAGGCGGGCCTGTTCGGTGGCGCCGGTGTTGGCAAGACCGTTCTGATTACCGAGATGATTCACAACATGGTCGCCGAATATGAGGGAATCAGCCTGTTCTGCGGCATCGGCGAACGCTGCCGCGAGGCAGAAGAGCTCTATCGCGAAATGCATCAGGCCGGCGTTCTTGACCGAACCGTCATGGTGTTTGGGCAGATGAACGAAAGCCCCGGCATTCGTTTCCGGGTCGGGCACGCCGCGCTGACCATGGCCGAGTATTTCCGTGACGACCAACGACAGAACGTGCTGGTGCTGATCGACAACATCTTTCGCTTCGTCCAGGCCGGCTCAGAGGTCTCTGGCCTTCTGGGCCGTATTCCGTCACGCGTCGGCTACCAGCCAACGCTCGGCACCGAGCTTGCCGAACTCGAAGAACGCATCTGCTCCACCGACCGCGGCACGATGACGTCCATCCAGGCCGTCTACGTACCCGCCGACGACTTCACCGATCCGGCCGCCACGCATACCTTCTCGCACCTTTCGGCCTCAATCGTGCTGTCGCGCAAGAAGGCCTCCGAAGGGCTCTACCCGGCGATCGACCCGCTCAAGTCCTTCTCCAAGATCCTGACCCCGGGCGCGGTCAGCGATCGCCACTACCGGGTCGCGCGCGCGGTACGCAACACGCTCGCCGAATATGAGGACATGAAGGACATCATCGCGATGCTGGGGCTCGAGGAACTGTCCGAAAAGGACCGGGCGACGGTCCGGCGCGCGCGGCGTCTAGAACGGTTCCTGACCCAGCCCTTCTTCTCGACCGGACAGATGACGGGGCAAGCGGGCCGGTTCGTCGATCTGGAGGACACGCTGACGTCGTGCGAGCGGATACTCGCCGACGAGCTGGCGGGCCGTGAGGAAGGCGCTTTTTACATGATCGGTTCGGTCGAAGAACTGGAACACAACGGGAAGGCACTCGGCGATGCGGCTCAAGATCGTGACTCCTGACCGGATAATGCTGAACCAGCCGGTCAGCCGCATCGTGGCCGAGGGTCCGGACGGGGCCTTCGGCATGCTGCCCCTACATGTCGACTTCGTCACGCAGCTCGTTCCCGGAATCCTCGTCTACGAGGATCGACAGGGCCGTGAGCACTATGCCGGGATCAATTCAGGCACGCTGGTCAAATGCGGCGCGGAAGTGCTGGTCTCGACGCGTGGCGCCGTGCTCAGCGACGATCTAGAAAGACTGCGGCGGCGCGTCGCCGCCGAATTCAGGCAGACCGATGAAACCGAACGGGCCGCACGAGCAGCTCTGGCGCGCCTGGAAGCCCAGATGGTGCGCCGGTTCCGCGAACTGGATTTGCCCTCATGACGACGAACGAAGACGACAACACCGACCGGGACGAAGCCACCCAGATCGCCCACAAGGCTCGGCGCAAGCAAAGGGCGGAACGCGCGCATTCGGAAAGCCCATGGTTCGGCCTTGGTCTGTTCGGGCTTGTCGGCTGGGCGGTGGCGGTGCCGACGGTGGCCGGCATCGCGCTGGGGCTTTGGCTCGACGGGCGCATCGCCTCAGACACCTCGTGGACGCTGGTCTGCCTGTTCGCCGGCGTCGCACTGGGCTGTCTGAACGCCTGGTTCTGGGTGCAGCGGGAGAGTCGCGATGATTGAAGACGCCCAGTCTGTTGCGACCCTGGCGCTCGCCCTGGCGGGCGGTGCCGTTGTTGGCGCGCTTCATGCCCGCCTGCTCTGGCTCTCGGTCAACCAACTCATTCATGACGGCAGGATCTGGGTCTTCGCCGCCGGCGCGCTCGGCCGCCTGGCATTGATTGTTGTAGCAACGGCGTGGTTCCTCAACGTCGCTGATGGCCGACTGATCGACCTGGCGGTGGCGGTTGTCGGCTTTGTTACGGCGCGGATCGCCGCGACCCGGCTGGTCAAGCGCGGGTTCGAGGGGCGCTGAGCGATGGATATCAGTCCCGACCAATGGATCCTCTTGGAATGGCGCGACTGGCGGCTCAACGCCACAATCGTCTTCACTTGGGCCATTATGGCGTTGCTGGTCCTAGGCTCATGGTCGATCACTGCGCGCCTTTCGGAGGGCGAGACCGTCTCGCGCTGGCAGGTCATGCTCGAGGTCATCGTTTCGGGCATCCGCGACCAGATCGCCGATGTCGGTGCACACGAGCCGGCGCGCTATCTGCCGTTCATCGGGACTCTGTTCCTGTTCATCGCCACGGCCAACCTGCTGACGATCATCCCCGGCTACCAGCCTCCGACCGGCTCGCTGTCGACGACCGCCGCGCTAGCCGTTTGCGTGCTGATCGCCGTGCCGGTCTTCACCATCGCCCAGCGCGGCCTGGGCGCCTATCTGCGCAACTACATCCAGCCAACGCCTTTGATGCTGCCGTTCAACCTGATCGGGGAGTTCTCGAGGACATTGGCGCTGGCCATCCGTCTTTATGGCAATGTGATGAGCGGGACGATCATCGTCGGCATACTCATTGCCGTCGCGCCGTTCTTCTTTCCGGTGATGATGCAGCTTCTGGGGCTGCTGACCGGGTTGATCCAGGCCTACATCTTCGCCGTGCTGGCCATGGTCTACATCGCCTCGGCCACCCGCACGCGTCAGCGGAACGAGGATGGCGGACGGGCGACCAGCGGCGAAAAAACCGAAACGGAACAGGAGAGATGATCATGGACGCCGCCACATGGATCGCCATCGTGTCGATCGTCACCGCCGGGCTGACCATCGCCATCGGCTCGATCGGCCCGGCCCTCGCCGAGGGACGCGCCGCCTCCAACGCGCTGATGGCGATCGCCCAACAGCCCGACGAAGCAAACACCATAACCCGGACGCTGTTCGTCAGCCTGGCGATGATCGAATCGACGGCGATCTATTGTTTCGTGGTCGCGATGATCCTGATTTTCGCCAATCCCTTCACGGCCGCCGCAACACAAGCCGCCACGGGAGGTTAGCCGTGCACATCGACTGGCTGACCGTCACGGCCCAGATCGTCAACTTCCTGATCCTGGTATGGCTGCTTCAGCGGTTCCTGTACCGGCCGATCATTATCGCGATGGCACGGCGCGAAGCGCGTATCGAGGCCCGGCTCGCCGGTGCCAAGTCCGCCCGGCAGGATGCCGAGGACGAGGCGCAGGCCTGGCGGGACAAGCAGCGGGAACTGGACGATCGCAAGTCGGCAATCATTGAGGAGGCACGACGCGAGGCCGAAAGCATGCGCGCCCGGCTGGAAGAGGAGATACGTGCCGAGATGAAGGAAAGGCGCAGCGCCTGGGCCGAGCATCTGCAGGAGGAGCGTGAGGATGTCGCGCAGGCCCTGCGCAAGCGCATGGCGCGCCATGTCCAGGAAACGACACGCAGAATTCTCGCCGACTTCGCCGATGCCGATCTCGCCGGTCAGGTCGCCAAGGAGTTCGGCTTGAGGCTCGAGGCATTGGGCGACGACGACCGCCAGCGGCTTGCCGAGGCCGCCGCAAGAACCCGCAATCCGGCACTGGTCGAAAGCGGCGTCACGCTGACCGCGCCGGTGCGCGCACGCATCACGCGCGCGATTCACGAGCAGATCGCAGACGGCATGAAGGTGAATTATCGGACGGCCGAGGACGTGTTGATGGGGGTGCGGTTGACCGTTGGCGACCAGACGTTGGAATGGTCTGCGGGCGAATACCTGGACCGGGTCGAGACACTCGTCGCCGAAGCGCTGGAGACGGCCGGCCGTGCTGGCCGGATCGAAGCGCAGGAGCCATCGCGTGCTTGAGCGGTTCAGCGAGGATCTGTTCGGCCGGATGGAAGAGGTGCTTGCAGACACCAGGCCGGCCCTCAAGATCGCCGAGGTCGCGCGCGTGCTCAATGTCGGCAACGGCATCGCCGAACTGGCCGGCTTCACGGACCTTCGGGCGGACGAACTGGTCACATTCACCAGCGGAGAGATGGGCATTGCCTCAAATCTCGGCGAAGAGCGCACGGGCGTGATCGTCCTTGGCGACGCGTCGCGGATCCGACCCGGCGAAAAGGTCCGCCGTACCGGCCGCGTCGTCGATGTGCCGGTGGGCGAGGCGATGGTCGGCCGGGTCGTCGACGCGCTTGGCCGGCCCATCGACGAACGCGGGCCGATCCGCGCCGACCAACGCATGCCGATTGAAAGACCCGCCGCCCCCATCATCCACCGGGCGCCGGTCGACCAGCCACTGCCCACCGGCATCAAGGCGATTGACGCGGCGATACCCATCGGCCGGGGGCAGCGCGAACTGATCCTGGGCGACCGGCAGACCGGCAAGACAGCGATCGGCGTCGACGCCATCCTTAACCAGCGCGATACCGGCGTGCTCTCGATCTACTGCGCCATCGGCCAGCGCGCTTCGGCGGTGGCGCGTGTCGTTCAGTCGTTGATGGACGGCGGGGCGCTCGACCGCTCCATCGTCGTCGTCGCCGGCGGAGAGGACGCGCCGGGCCTGCAATTCATTGCGCCCTATGCGGCTACCACGATGGCGGAGGCGTTCATGGCCGCCGGCCGCGACGTGCTGATCGTCTATGACGACCTGACCCGTCATGCCCGGGCCTATCGCGAACTGTCGCTGCTGCTGCGCCGACCGCCGGGACGCGAGGCCTATCCGGGCGACATCTTCTACATCCACTCGCGGCTTCTGGAACGCTCGACCCGGCTCAAGGACGAATATGGCGGAGGCTCGCTGACCGCGCTGCCGGTCATCGAGACCCAGGCGCAGAACATCTCCGCCTACATTCCCACCAACCTGATCTCGATCACCGACGGGCAGGTCTACCTTTCGCCCGAATTGTTCGAAAAGGGACATCTGCCGGCCATCGACATCGGCGCATCGGTCAGCCGCGTCGGCGGCAAGGCCCAGCTCCCGGCCTACCGTGCCGTGGCCGGCGATCTACGCCTGTCCTACTCGCAGTTCGAAGAGCTCGAGAGCTTCGCGCGCTTCGGGACGCAGCTCGACGAGGATACCAGGGCCCGGCTCACCCGCGGACGGCGCGTGCGTGCGGTGCTGATGCAAGCCGAACGCGAGCATCTGGGGGTCGCCGAGCAGATCGCCGGGCTTCTGGCCGCGACGGAGGGGCTGTTCGACGAGATTCCGGTCGACCGCATCAGGCAGGCCGAGCAGGCCGCGCGGAAAGCCGCGCAACGCCATTGCCCGGAGATCTGCGCGCGGATCGAACGCGGCGGTGATCTCGAAGAGGCCGACCGCGAGGCGCTGGTCACGGAGATGGACACCGCACTTGTAGCCTTCAGACCGGCCCGGCAGGACGAGGACGGCGATGGAGACGCTTGAAGCACTATCGGCCCGGCTCGCCACGACCGAGGACATCAAGTCCATCGTTCGAACGATGAAGTCGCTTTCGTCGGCATCGATCCGCCAATACGAGCACGCCGTCGAAGCGATGAGCGACTACGAGCGGGCGATCGAGCTCGGCCTGAGGGCGGTGTTGCGCGACCGGCGGCGGCAGGGTGGCTGGTTACCGACCCGCGGCGAACGGCCGCCGGGGCGACGCCACGCGCTGATTGTCATCGGCTCGGATCGCGGCCTTTGCGGGCGCTTCAACGACCGGATCGCGCGCCACGCAAGGCTCGCCATCGACGCGGTGGCCTCGAACGGGGAGCAGGCGCGTCCGCTGCTCTGCGTTGTCGGACTGCGCGCCGCCGCAAGGCTCGAGGCAGCTGGGCACCCGGCCGACCGGCTGTTCATGCTGCCCGGATCGATCGCCGGCCTTGCCGGCTCGGTGCAAAAGGTGGCCATTGAGGTCGATCGCTGGTCTTCCGATGAAGGCGCAAACAGGGTCGACATCGTCTTCAACCGACGCAACGAGCATGCGCTGGCCGAACCGGTCCGGCGCGCCGTGCTGCCGGTTCCGCGTGACTATCTGGACGGGCTATCCCGCCAAGACTGGCCATCGCGCGGACTACCCCTTTTTCGTATGGATGCGGCGCGGCTGTTCAACTGGCTCATCGGCCAATTTCTGTTCGTCAGGCTTTACCAGTCGCTTGCGGAATCGCTGGCCAGCGAGCACGCCTCCCGCCTCGCGGCCATGCAGAACGCAGAACGCAACATCGACGACCGACGCGAGGTCCTGCAAGCGCAGTACCGCAAGAAGCGCCAGGAGACGATCACGCGGGAGTTGCTCGACGTCGTTGCCGGGTTCGAGTCGGTGCGTGCCCGGCGGTAGCGTTCTAGGCAGAGCCAAACTCGCCGGGTCACAACAGCCCCACCGAAAAGCAGAGATCAGCTCTAGCGGACGCCTCGGATGCTGACCGGGGGGCAATGGTCCGACAACGAACAGCGATCGAGCGAGGTCCGTGAAGCCGCGGCGTTTGCGGCCAAACGCCGGTGGCCCTGTCGGTTCGACGGGCCCCGTTGCGCCACTGTCACGCTGGTTTCACCTTCAGGCGCACGCTAGTCTTGGCCACGTCGTTCGGCCTGATGGCGACGCAAAGAACGGGTTCATTCGGCTTTGCATCAGTCCAAGAAGCCGCGAACTTGGTCCGAAACAAAGAAGAAGCCCCGCCGAAGCGGGCCCAGTTGCCGCAGACGTTAAAGTGCGGCGGCTGGGGCGCCGCTGATACCCGTCGGGCACCTATTCCTTGATGTACGGCTGGCCGTCCGCGGCGGGTGGTCGTGAGCGGCCGACAATGCCCGCCACCACGATGATCGTCGCGATGTAGGGCGACATGGCCAGGAACTCCGACGGGATCGGTGTTTGCAGCAATGCCAGCTTCTGCTGCATGGCGTCGGCGAAACCGAAGACGAGCGCGGCCAGCAACGCGCCAACCGGATGCCAGCGCCCGAAAATCATCGCGGCAAGGCCGATGAAGCCGCGGCCACCGGTCATGTTCTCGTGAAACCGTCCGACCGAGCCAAGCGTGAACCATGCCCCGCCGAAACCGGCGACCATGCCCGCGACGGTGACGTTGATGTAGCGGGTCTGATAGACATTGATGCCCAGCGTATCGGCAGCGCGCGGATACTCGCGTCGATCGGCTGGTCCGAACCGATGACCGCGCGCAGGAAGGCGCGATCACCGCCATCGCCACAGCCGAGCCGATGTTCGCCCAGCTGCCAGATGTCGCCCGGTTGCGTGACCGGGTCGGCTGGCACCGGCGGGATGGCCTCATCGTCCGGGTCGACCGCCATGGTCAGGGCAACATCGATCTCGCCCGGGGAGAAGCCGGTCAGATCGACACCGATCTCGCTGTCGAGCGCTGACAGCTCACCCAGCTCGATCCGCAGCATCTCGGTGTCCCAGGACGCGTTCAGCCCGATCTTGTTGTCGGCCAACCTCAGAGCGCGCTTTTGACGATCGGACATACCGGCAAGCGTGATTGTCGGCACGCGGCCAAGGTCGATCTGCTTGGCTGCCAGGAGCCGCCCATGGCCGGCGATGATCTCGCCGTCAGGGTCGATCAGGATCGGATTGACAGAGCCGAACGCCTCGATCGAGGCCGCGATCTGGTCGATCTGCCGCCTGGGATGGGTGCGCGCATTGTGTTTGAAGGGCCGAAGCTCGGAGGGGGTCGACAGACGACGGTCAGGTCCGATGGCACTTTGTGACCGACGGTCATGGGCACGCCTCTTGCGTGTCTTCTCGTTTGTTGGCCGCAGCATGGACCGATCCGTCGCGCCGCCAAAATCTGCTGGCAAATCCCGCTGGACTTTGGCGGCAAGCCGAGCACAGTTGTCCACAGCCTGGCACGCCGGGCTCTTCTCGGTAACGGCGGCCCTCGCCGCCCAATCGAGGAGAGCAGATCATGCCATCACCAAAAACCCAGACCGACCGGCCGGACGCCCGAACGGATCACGTCGAACCGCGTTGCAATCGCGGCGCTGACAAGGCCGGCGGACGTTCTGCGGCAGGCAAGCCCGGCCCGCCGGCCAGCCGACCAAGCTCGACAGAATCGTTCCGCAGCTCTCAAAGCCCAATGGCGCCAGTCTTGAAGCGTTGATGACACTGACCGGTTGGCAGGCCCATTCGGTCCGCGGCGCCCTTGCCGGCAGCCTCAAGCGCAAGGGGCACCAGATCGTCTCCGACAAAACCGATGGCGTCCGCCGCTACCGGATCGCGGTGACGCCATGAGGCCTCATCACGACCCCGATGCGCTGAGCGCCCTCATCGCAGAGCTCGACGATGCCGATCTCGATGGTCTGCGCGCCCGATGGCGCCATCATTAAGGACCGCCGCCCAAGCTGCGATCGGTCGAACTGCTCCGCCTGTCGCTGGCCTGGCGGCTGCAAGCCGCACAGCTGGGCGGTCTTGATGCCAAGGCACGCAAGCAGTTGCGCAAGCGCGGGCCCGTTCAGGCCGAGGGGCTCGATCTTGGCATCGGTGCCCGCCTCAGGCGTCAATGGAAGGGCACGATGGTCGAGGTGGTCGTCGAGGCTGACGGGTTCCGCTTTGATGGCACGCTCTATCCCAGCCTGTCGGCGGCGGCCGCCGCCATTGCCGGCACCCGCTGTCAGCTGCTCGATGAAGGGCTGCGCATTCGCCATCTCCGCGCCACCGGAGGCGGTGACATCGGCAATCAGCCGTTCGAGCGCGTCGTGATCGACGGTGGCGTTTTCCCCGGACATCGCTAATGCGTAGCCGATCGGTGGCGACCGACGCAATTGCAATCAGGCGCGCGGAAGCTTGGGACAAGCCAAGTGTTGATGTGGCCTGGAAACAAGAAATGCCGCTATGCTTCGTTCAATAGAGGCCAACGCAAAGTCACAAACGGGGGAAATCGATGTCCGCAGTATGGGGCGTGCACATGCCCGAAAGCTTGGGCTTCGATGCAGTGGAACAGGGCTTTGTGGCAATTGGCTGGCCCGAGCTTGGCGATCTGCGCCAAATCGGTGCGAGCCGGGAGGCGGTGAAGGCGGCGGTGGCCGAGGCCTACCCTGACCTTAAGGAAGGCAGCATTCCGGTTACCGCCGGCGTCCTCTTCCGCTTTGTGCACGAAATCGAGGCCGGCGATGTCGTCATCTATCCATCAAAGCATGACCGCCAGGTCAACATCGGCCGCTTCACAGGCGAAATCGAGCATGTGCCTGTCGACGAAATGCCGAACCGGCGCAGGGTCGAATGGCTCGGTCACTTTCCACGCAGCGATTTCTCGCAATCCGCTCTTTATGAAATCGGATCGTTCCTGACGCTCTTTTCGGTGCGGACGCACGTGGCCGAGTTCCTTGCCAAGGTTGCTCTGGCTTCCCCGCGTCAAGCGGAGGCCGAAGAGGTCGCTTCGGCCGATGATGACAGCGTCACTGGAACGGTGTCGCGGCAAGCCGTCGAGACAACACAGGATTTCGTGGTTCGAAGACTGCACAATGGGTTGAGTGGTTTCGAATTCGAGCATTTCACGGCGCACCTTCTCGAATGCATGGGCTACACGGCACGCGTTTCCGAGAAGACCGGCGATGGCGGAGTGGATGTGATCGCCCATACCGACGAGCTCGGTTTCGAACCTCCGATCATAAAGGTCCAATGCAAGCGACGCACCGATCAGATTGGCGAGCCTGAAGTCAGCCAGTTGCTCGGCACATTAGGCGAAGGGGAGTGCGCGCTATTCGTCACGCTTGGCTCATATAGCCGGGCCGCGCGGGCATTGGAACGCAACCGACCCAAACTCCGGCTGATAGACGGCGAGCAACTCGTCCGACTGTTCATGGAGAACTACGCCAAGTTTTCGGCCCGATATCGAACCCTTATTCCGCTCAGGCAGGCCTATATTCCCGATGTTGTGGCGGAGGAATAAGGGGCGAAGTCACAGTCTTAGCGAGTGGGGCAAACTGTGGGGCACGCCCGTATTACAATCCCATAACCATTTCAAAAAACGGGTGAACTCGGCGAGCAATGGCGGAGAGGGAGGGATTCGAACCCCCGATAGAGTTGCCCCTATACCGCATTTCGAGTGCGGCGCTTTCAACCACTCAGCCACCTCTCCGCACGCGGTGCCGCGCTCTCTAGCGCCAAGGACGGGCGAAAACAAGACCGCTCAGGGCCATTGTTGGCCGCCGGCGCTTGACTTTTCGCCGCCCGCCGATCATAGGAACGGCCAGCGTGGCGCGGGCATTCCGCGCCGCTGTGTTTTGGTGCGGCGCGGGTCGCGGTTGCGCGAACCGACTACGCCCGCCAGATAGGAACAGCGGCCCGGCCGGACAAGCGGCGGGCCCCGCCAATGGAACGACAGAACGACAACCGGAACGACTGAACAAGAAGACGGCCGGCGTGCCGGGCGCTCCGCAGGATCGGGGCGGCGATCGCGCCAGAGCCGGGCCGAACACGAAAGGAAAAAACGATGTTCGCAGTCATCAAGACCGGTGGCAAGCAGTATCGCGTCGCCACCGACGATGTGCTCACCCTCGAAAAGCTCGACGGCGATGCCGGCGAGATGGTCGAGTTCAATGAAGTGCTCGCCGTGGGCGACGGTGACGACGTCACCATCGGCAGCCCGCGCGTCGACGGCGCCATGGTGACCGCCGAGGTGGTCACCCAGGGGCGCGGCAAGAAGGTGATCGCCTTCAAGAAGCGCCGCCGGCAGAATTCGCGCCGCAAGCGCGGCCACCGGCAGTACCTGACCACGGTGCGCATCTCCGAGATTCTCACCGGCGGCGCCAAGCCGTCCGGGAAGCCGGCAGCCAGGAAGGCTGCAGCGGCCGCCGACGCCGCGCCCGCCAAACCCGAGAAGGCCGAAAAGGCAAGCCCGGCCAAGGCACCCGCCAAGGACGACAAGGCACCCGCCAAGGACGATACGGCGACGTCGGCGTCCGATGCACCGCTGTTCACTGCCCCCGAGGGCGAGAAGGACAAGCTGACCGAGATCAAGGGCATCGGTCCGGTCGCCGAGCGCCAGCTCAACGAGCAGGGCATCACCACGTTTGCGCAGATCGCCGCGCTCAGCGCCGACGACATTGCCCGCATCGACGAGGCGATGCCGTTCAGCGCCGCGCAGATCGAGGACTGGCAGGCTCAGGCCAAGCAGATGGCCGGCTGACCGGCCCGCTCCGAAGGTGCGCTGCACAACAGCTTCGCCCTTGAACCCCCCGCCGGAAATGCCCATAAGGAGCATGTGCCGGTTCGGAAAAGAAGAAGAGCCGTTCGCGGCAGGAGATTGAAGACATGGCACACAAGAAAGCTGGTGGATCGTCGCGCAACGGTCGCGATTCGGAGTCCAAACGTCTTGGCGTGAAGAAATTCGGCGGCCAGTCGGTGACCGCAGGCAACATTATCGTGCGCCAGCGCGGCACCAAATGGCACCCGGGCACCAATGTGGGCATCGGCAAGGACCATACCCTGTTCGCCCTCACCGACGGTGCCGTCGAGTTCAGCCGCAAGGCCAACGGCCGCACCTACGTATCGGTGATGGCGGCCGCCGACTGACCGGGCAGCCCAGGCACCCGGCGTTCCAACACCCGGGATTGCACCATTCGTGAACGGGGAGTTGGGACGCAACCAACTCCCCTTTTTGATTCGGACACGACCCATGATCAGTACCGCAAACAAGCCAGACGCCTTTCGGCCCGATCGGCGGTCCTTTTCGCTGAATACGCCGGTGCTCACCACCGAGCGTCTGGTTCTGCGCATGCCGGTGCTCGACGATGCGGACGAACTGGCGGTGATCGCCAACAGCCGCGACATCGCGGAAATGACCGCGCGCATGCCGCATCCCTATACGCGCGCGGACGCGGTCAAATACATCAACGCCGTCCATGACGGCCGGGTCGAGGGCTATGTCTATGCGGTCACGATCGCCGAGACCGGCCGCCTGATCGGCATGTGCGCGGTGACCAACCGGCCGCCCTCGGGCGATCTGGAAGTCGGCTACTGGCTCGGCCGCGCCTGGTGGGGCCAGGGTTATGCATCCGAAGCGGCAAGCGCCGTGGTCGATCTCGCCTTCCGGGTAACCGGCACAAACGTCATCTATGCCGGCTCGCGGACGGTCAATCCGCGCTCGCGCCAGGTGCTGATCAAGCAGGGCTTCGAGTTCACCGGCCTTGACGAGATCGACACGATCGCCGCCGGGCGCGTCGCCATCGAGCGCTATCGGCTGAGCCGGGAAAACTGGCTGGCCCGCAAGGTCGAAACCGGCTGAACGGGCCTCGTCGCCCGCTTCAGCCGGCGATCTCGATCCACACGGGCATATGGTCGGAGCCTTCGGCATCGCGATCGATGCGCACGCCGGAGACCCGCTCGGCCAGCGCCCGGTTGCAGAAGGCATAGTCGAGCCGCTGCTTGGCCGCCGCCGGCTGATCGTACATCGGCCGCCAGCTCCAGCCCGGGTCGGCGGCGGTCGCATCGACCACCGATCCGTCCTCGACCATGAAGCCGTACTCGTCCGAATCCGGTTCGCAGTTGAAGTCACCCATCAGCACGAAATCGCCGCGATCGTCCACCTCCGGCAGCCCGTAGACATGCGCGCCGGTGATCGCGCCCCCCGTCTGCGCGTAGTGGTCGGCGATCGCCCTGACGGCACGGACCTGGGCCATGCGCTCGCGCGCATCGACATGGTCGAGATGGATCGAATGAAACCGGATCGGCCCGACCGGCGTGTCGATCAGCGCCTCGAGCGCCCCGCGCTGCAGGTTCAGCTTGTCCTTGCGCCAGGTTCGGGGCAGCAGGTGGCCCCGGACCGCTCTCAGCGGCCAGCGCGCCAGCACCATGTTGCCGAACTGGAACCGGCGGTTCACCGCGCGCCCGTCTTCCATGGCGCTCCCCGCATCGACATCGGCCGCCGGATGGTAGCTGGAGAAATGCTCCGGCAGGCGCTCGGCGATGGCGGCCGCCATGTCGATGGCGCCGGTCTTGGGGTGGCCGCGCGTGACCTCCTGCAGGCAGATCACGTCGGCCGCGCGCACCGCGGCCACGATCCGGTCGAGGTCGAAGCCACCGTCGAGTCCGATGCCGTACTGGATGTTGTAGCTGACTGCGCTGATCGTCATGGCATCCCCGTTGCCCGTTCGATAACACTCGCAAGAGCCGGTCCGATCGGCTACAGACTGCCGTCCGTGGCCGGCTCCCGCCCGACCCGCCGACCCATACAGCGGCAAGCGTGACACTGCGATGAAATTCCTCGACCAGGCCAAGGTTTACATCCGATCGGGCGACGGCGGCGCCGGAGCGGTATCGTTCCGTCGCGAGAAGTATATCGAGTTCGGCGGCCCGGACGGCGGCGACGGCGGTTGTGGCGGCGATGTCTGGGTGGAAGCGGTCGAAGGGCTGAACACGCTGATCGACTACCGCTACAAGCAGCATTTCAAGGCCAAGACCGGCGCGCACGGCATGGGCAAGAACCGCACCGGTGCCGGCGCGCCCGACATGGTGCTGAAGGTTCCGGCCGGGACGCAGGTTCTGGAAGAGGACAACGAGACGCTGATCTGCGATCTCGTCGCGGTGGGGGACCGCCACCTTCTGGCGCGGGGCGGCAATGGCGGCTTCGGCAACGCCCATTTCAGGTCCTCGACCAATCAGGCGCCGCGCCGGGCGAACCCCGGCCAGGAAGGGCAGGAACGCTGGATCTGGCTCAGGCTCAAGCTGATCGCCGACGCCGGCATCATCGGCCTGCCCAATGCCGGCAAGTCCACCTTCCTTGCCTCCGTGACGGCGGCCAAGCCGAAGATCGCCGACTATCCGTTCACCACGCTGCATCCCAATCTGGGCGTCGTGCGCATCGATGCACGCGAATTCGTGATGGCCGACATTCCGGGCCTGATCGAGGGCGCCTCGAGCGGCGCCGGTATCGGCGACCGGTTCCTGGGCCATATCGAGCGCACCCGCGTGCTGCTGCACCTGATCTCGGCGCGCGAGGACGATGTGGAAGCGGCCTATCGTACCGTGCGCGACGAACTGGAGGCCTATGGCCACGGCCTTGCCGAAAAGCCCCAGGTGCTGGCGCTGTCACAGATCGACCTTGCCGACGAGGCGATGCGTGTCGAAAAGGCCGCCCGGCTCAAGACCGTCAGCGGCCGCGATCCGCTGCTGTTGTCCTCCGCCACCCGCGAGGGCGTCGAGGAGACGCTGCGCGCGCTGATGGCGGTGATCGAGCAGGCAAGGGACACCGATCGCAAGGCCGAGGAGCAGGCCGAGCCCTGGCAGCCGCTCGACGGGGAGCACTGAGCCGTGAGCCTTGCCGCCCACAAGCGCATCACCGTCAAGATCGGTTCGGCCCTGCTCGTCGACCGCGTGCATGGCCTGCGCGCCGGCTGGCTCGACAGCCTGTGCGACGATCTGGCGAGCCTGGCCGCCAAGGGCCACGACATCCTCGTCGTCTCGTCGGGGGCGATCGCGCTCGGACGGACGATCCTGTCGCTGGCGCGCGGACCGCTCAAGCTGGAGGAGAGCCAGGCGGCGGCGGCGACCGGCCAGATCGCCCTCGCCCATGCCTGGAACGCCTCGCTCGCCCGTCACGCGATCACCACCGGCCAGGTGCTCGTCACCCTCGACGACACCGAAACGCGACGCCGCTACCTGAACGCGCGCGCGACGATCGGCGCGCTCCTGAAGTTCGGCGCCATTCCCGTGATCAACGAGAACGACACGGTGGCGACCAGCGAGATCCGCTATGGCGACAATGACCGGCTCGCCGCGCGCGTCGCCGTGATGATGAATTCGGACCTTCTGGTCCTCCTGTCGGACGTCGATGGTCTCTATTCGGCCCCGCCCTCGCAGGACCCGGAAGCCGAGCACATCGCGCACGTCGCCGCCATCACGCCGGAGATCATGGCCATGGCCGGCGACTCCGCATCCGAAACGGCGCGCGGCGGCATGCGCACCAAGATCGAGGCCGGGCGGATCGCGACCAGCGCCGGCACCGCCATGGTGATCACGCGCGGCACGCTGAACCATCCGCTCACGGCGCTCGAAGAGGGCGCGCGCGCCACCTGGTTCGCGCCCTCGCCAGCGCCCGTCTCCGCCCGCAAGGGCTGGATCGTCGGCAAGCTCGAGCCGCGCGGCCGGCTGACCGTCGATGCCGGGGCGCTCAGGGCGCTCCGGCAGGGCAAGTCGCTGCTGCCGGCGGGCGTGCGCCGGGTGGAGGGCGATTTCGCCCGGGGCGACACCGTCGCCATCACGGTCGAGGGCGGCGACGAGGTGGCCCGCGGCCTTGCCGCCTACGATGCCGGCGAGGCGCGCGCCATCGCCGGCCGCAAGACCGACGAGATCGAGGCGATCCTCGGCCATGCGCCGCGCGCCGCCATGGTGCACCGCGACGATCTCGTCATGAACGCCAGCGCCTGATCGCGCCGTTGCCCTCGTTCGGGGCGCCATGTAAAAGACGGGCCTTGGAAAAGGGGATCGATCCCATGCTGACCCGCGCGGACAATGCCAACATCGACATCGCGGCCCTGATGGCCGACATGGGCGCGCGAGCGCGCGTCGCCGCCGCGCCACTGGCGATCGCCACCACCGGGCAGAAGAACGCCGCCCTGAACGCCATGGCCGACGCGCTGATGGACGGCCAGGCCGATATCCTCGCCGCCAACCGTTCCGACATGGAAGCGGGGCGCGAGGCGAACCTATCAAGCGCCTTTCTCGACCGGCTCGAACTGACGCCCGACCGCATCGCCGCCATGGCCGAGGGCGTCCGCGCGATCGCCGCGCTCGACGATCCGGTCGGCAGCGTCATCGCCGCCTGGGACCGGCCGAACGGGCTGCACATCGAGCGGGTGCGCACCCCGCTCGGCGTGATCGGCGTCATCTACGAGAGCCGGCCGAACGTGACGGCCGACGCGGGCGCGCTGTGCCTGAAGGCGGGCAACGCGGTGATCCTTCGCGGCGGCTCGGATTCGGTCCACTCCTCGCGCGCAATCCATGCCTGCCTTGTCGACGGTCTCGAAAAGGCGGGCCTTCCCGCCGACGCGATCCAGCTCGTCCCCGTCACCGACCGCGCCGCCGTCGGCGAAATGCTCAAGGGTCTTGGCGGATCGATCGACGTGATCGTGCCGCGCGGCGGGCGCGGCCTCGTCGAGCGCGTTCAGACCGATGCGCGCGTGCCGGTCTTCGCCCATCTCGAAGGGCTGTGCCACATCTATGTCGACGCGTCCGCCGATCGCGACATGGCCGTGAACATCGTCGTCAACTCGAAGATGCGCCGCACCGGCATCTGCGGCGCCGCCGAGACGCTGCTGGTCGACCGCAAGGCGGCGGGCACCATGCTGGCGCCGATCCTCGACGCGCTCGATGCGGCCGGCTGCGCGATCCGCGCCGATGCCCAGGTGCGCGCCGCGTGGCCGAAGGCCGAACCGGCGAGCGATGCGGACTGGACGACCGAATATCTCGACGCGATCATATCGGTCGCCCTCGTCGACGGGGTCGGCGGTGCGATCGACCATATCGCGCGCCATTCGTCCAACCACACCGAGGCCATCGTCGCCGAGGACGCGGGCGCCGTCGAACGGTTCATGGGCGAGATCGATTCGGCGATCCTTCTGCACAACGCCTCGACCCAGTTCGCCGACGGCGCAGAGTTCGGCATGGGCGCCGAGATCGGCATCGCCACCGGCAAGATGCATGCGCGCGGGCCGGTCGGCGTCGAGCAGCTCACCTCGTTCAACTACCGCGTTCGCGGGTCCGGCCAGACGCGGCCCTGACCATCAACTGACGCCGGCCCGGCGCGCAGGGGACAGCCACAGCCATGACGTTCGACCATGAAGGCGTGGACAGCGCGACCCTGCGCATGCCGCATGTCGAACCGGGCATGGCGGTCGGCCTGTTCGGCGGCACGTTCAACCCGCCCCATGACGGACACCTGCTGGTCGCAGAACTGGCGCTGCGACGCATGGCGCTCGACCAGGTCTGGTGGATGGTCACGCCCGGCAACCCGCTCAAGCGAAATGACGGGCTGCCGCCGCTCGCCGACCGGATCGCCTGGTGCGAGCGGATGAACGAGGACCCGCGCGTCAGGATCACCGCGTTCGAGGCGCGCTACAACGTGCAGTACACCGCGCAGACGCTGGCTCTGGTCAAGGCGCGCAATCCGGGCGTCCGCTTCGTCTGGATCATGGGCGCCGACAATCTGGCCACCTTCCACCACTGGCAGAACTGGCGCGGCATCGCCATGACGTTTCCGATCGCGGTGATCGACCGGCCGGGCTCGACGCTGTCGTTCCTGTCCTCGGTGATGGCCAAGACCTTCGCCCATGCCCGCATCGACGAGAGCGACGCGGCGCTTCTGGCGCATCTGCGGCCACCGGCCTGGACCTTCATCCACGGACCGCGTTCGCCGCTGTCCTCGACGGCGATCCGCGCCGGCACGCAGACCGCCCGCGGCGGCGATGTCGCGTCCGGTTAACGCAAGGTAAACCAACTTGTCTTGAAACTGTGAGGTGCCCGTGCCTATTTTGTGGGTGTGGGCGCCGAATCGTCCATATGTGTCCCGTGTTCATTGAAAGGAAGCTCTTGAGAACACAGACCCTGAAGAAGGCGGACACCATGCCTTCGCCCTCTGATCCCGACGGCCGCGCCGTTGCGGACCAGATCCTTCGGACCGTCCTGGCGAGCCTGGACGACTCCAAGGCCGAAAACACCGTCTCCCTCGACATCCAGGGCAAGTCACTGCTTGCCGACTACATGGTCATCACATCGGGCCGGTCGCACCGCCATGTCGGCGCGGTGGCCGATCACCTGTTGCGCGCGCTCAAGGATGCCGGGTTCGGCGCGGCACGCGTCGAAGGCCAGGCAAGCGCCGACTGGGTGCTCATCGATACGGGCGACGTGATCGTGCACATCTTCCGTCCCGAGGTGCGTGACTTCTACGCGCTCGAGAAGATGTGGGCCGAGGACAACCAGGCGGAGGCGGACACGCTGCACTGAGCAGCCGTCCGCGCGCCGCAGCCATTTCGCCATGCAGCTGATCGTGTTCGCCGTCGGCCGCATGAAGAAGGGCCCTGAGCGTGAACTGACCGGCCGCTACGCCGACCGGCTGGACAAGGCCGGCCCCGCCGTCGGCCTGACCTGGGGCGGCGTCACCGAGATCGCCGAAAGCCGCGCCGCCACCGGGGAGCAGCGCAAGACCGAGGAAGCCGGGCCGTGCCTGGCGCTCGGCGCCGAACGCGGAACCGCGTTGATCGCGCTCGACGAGACCGGCAAGTCACTGACATCGAACGATTTCGCAACGCGCCTGTCGGACATGCGTGATCACGGCACGCGCCGTCTGGTGTTGGCGATCGGCGGTCCCGACGGCCATGCGCCGGCCGTGCGCGATCGCGCCGATCTGACGCTCTCGCTCGGCCGCATGACATGGCCGCACCAGATCGTCCGCATTCTTCTTGCCGAGCAGCTCTACCGCGCCGTCACCATCCTCTCCGGCCATCCCTATCATCGAAGCTGACGCGGGCGATTCACATCCGCCGCGAAGCGGTCTAGATTCGCCCTCAGACAGGCAAATCACGCGCCCGAAAGGCAACCGATGGCCGAAACCTTCCCCGCCGCCGGCATGGAGATGACGCACATTCTCGTCGTCGGCGACATCGACGCATCGCGCAGCTTCTATCGCGATGTGCTCGGCGCCGAGGTTGTCCGCGAGTATGGCGGCACGTCCGTCGTACTGCGTTTCGCCGAAAGCTGGCTCCTTCTGGTCACCGGCGGCGCGCCCACGGACGACAAGCCGGACGTGACGATGGCGCCGCCGGCCGACGCGAACACCGTCGCTCATGCCATGACCATCCGCGTTCCGGATTGCCGCGCCGCCTACGAGACACTGTCGGCGCGCGGCGCCCGTTTCCTCACCCCGCCCCGTGACCGGGGCATGGAAGTGCGCTGCTTCTTCCGCGATCCGGACGGCCACCTGTTCGAGATCAGCGAGGCGGTCGGGCAATCGTGACGGCAGGGGTTCGCATACCTCCCGGTCGGCGTGCCTCTCCGGCCTTCCGCGCGCGGCTTCGGGCCGTGTCCCTTGGCGCCTTGCTTGCCGTGGGACCGGTGGTCGGTCACGCCCAGCCTGTCGGCGCGCCGGACAGCGATGTCGTGACGGCCGACATGGAAGCGCGCCTTGGCCGGTCCGTCGAGGAACTGGACGCGATCCTGCGCGAGCGCGGCGTCGCCGACGAGCGGGCCGCCGAACTGGCCCGCGAGATCGAGGCGATCCGTTCCGACCGGGCCGACATCACCACCGCGCTGATCGCGGCGGCCAAGACCGAGCGCAAGCTCGGGCTCGATATCCTGGCGCTCGAAGACGAACTGGAGAGCCTTGAGGCGCAGGCCGAGGATCTGCACGTCAGCCTTTGGGAACGGCGCGCGCTTCTGGCCGAGGTGCTTGCGGCGCTTCAGCGCATGGGGCTGAACCCGCCGCCGGCGATCCTGGTCACCCCTGACGACGCGCTCGCCTCGGTGCGCAGTTCCATCCTGCTGGGCGCGGTGGTGCCCGAGATGCGCGACCAGACCGCGCGGCTGGCGGACGACCTGACCGAACTCGCCCGGCTGACCGGCTCGATCGAGGAAGAACGCACGCGGCTGGAAACGGCGCGGGCGGCCCAGGCCGACGAACAGGCGCGGCTGACCGTGCTGGTCGAGGAAAAGCGTGCGCTCGAACGTCGCACCGCCGAAGCGCTCGCCGAACAGGAACAGCGCGCCGCCGCGCTCGCCGACCAGGCGCGCGATCTTCAGGCCCTGATCATGTCGCTCGAAGAGGACATCCAGTCCGCCCAGGAGGCGGCGGAACGGGCGCGGATCGAGGCCGAACAGGCCGAACGCCAAGCGCGCGAGGCGCGCATCGAGGCCGAGCGCCAGGCGCGCGAAAGCGAGGAGCGCGCCGCCCGGGAACGTCTCGAGGCGGCCCGCGAGGCCGAACGCGTGGCAAGGGAACGGCTCGAGGCGAGCCGGCAGCGTGCCGAGGAACTGGCCGAACGGCAGACGCGCATGGCCCCCTCCACCCCGTTCGCACAGCTGACCGGCGCGCTCGAGCGACCGGTGGCGGGCCGCACAATCACCGCATTTGGTGACGATGACGGTCTTGGCAGCCGGGCTCGCGGCGATACGTTGCAGACGACAGCTAACGCAATCGTGACGGCTCCGGCCGACGGATGGGTGCTTTATGCCGGCCCGTTTCGGGCTTATGGTAACCTTCTGATACTGGACGCAGGTGGCGGATACCATATGGTTTTGGCAGGCATGGACCGGATCGAGGTTTCCCAGGGCCAGTTCGTGGCCGCGGGCGAGCCGGTCGGCATCATGGGCTCGATCCGCCTTGCCGGCGTAACGGCGGCGGCCGCTGAAAATGACAGTCCGACGCTCTATGTTGAGTTCAGGAAGAATGGCAACCCGGTCGACCCCTCCCCCTGGTGGGAACGGACCGGCGCAGGAAGGACATGACCAAGATGTTTCGCAGAGCTAGCCTTTTGTTCGCCGGCGCGCTGGTCGGCGCCGCCTCGACGCTTCTGGTCGCCGGTCAGCCGCTCATGCCGGCGAATGCGGCGGGAACCGAGACCTATCGCCAACTGGCGATCTTCGGTGACATCTTCGAGCGCGTGCGCGCCAATTACGTCGAGGAACCCGACGAGAAGGAACTCGTCGAGAGCGCCATCAACGGCATGCTCACCTCCCTCGATCCGCATTCGTCGTTCCTCAACGCCGAGGACGCCGAGGACATGCGCACCCAGACGCGCGGCGAGTTCGGCGGCCTGGGCATCGAGGTCACCATGGAAGACGAACTCGTCAAGGTGATCACGCCCATGTACGGCACCCCGGCCGAGGACGCCGGCGTGCTGGCCGGCGACCTGATCTCGCGCATCGACGGCGAGGAAGTGCGCGGCCTGACGCTTCAGGAAGCGGTCGAGAAGATGCGCGGGCCCGTCAACACGCCCATCGACCTGACCATCCTGCGCGAGGGCGTCGACGAGCCGCTCGAGATCACCATCATCCGCGACATCATCAAGCTGCAGGCGGTGAAGTTCCGCGCCGAAGGCGATATCGGCTACATGCGGGTCATCTCCTTCACCGAGCAGACCTATGACGATCTGCGCGACGGGCTCGAGCAGATCACCGAGGAAATCGGCGAGGACAACCTGCAGGGTCTAGTTCTCGATCTGCGGCTCAACCCGGGCGGTCTTCTCGATCAGGCGATCAACATCTCCGACGCCTTCATGGACAAGGGTCTGATCGTCTCCACCCGCGGCCGCGACGATCGCGACAGCCGGCGCTTCTCGGCTCGTGGCGGCGACCTGCTCGACGGCAAGCCGATCGTCGTGCTGATCAATGGCGGCTCCGCATCGGCCTCCGAGATCGTCGCCGGCGCCCTTCAGGATCACCGGCGCGCGACCGTCGTCGGCACCCAGTCCTTCGGCAAGGGGTCGGTGCAGACCATCATCCCGCTTGGCGAGGCCGGCGCGCTGCGTCTGACCACGGCGCTCTACTACACGCCGTCGGGCAACTCGATCCAGGGCACCGGCATCACGCCGGACATCGAGGTCCAGCAGACGCTGCCCGAGGAACTGCAGGGACGCGAGGACGAACTGGCACGCGGCGAATCGGATCTTCGCGGCCACATCCAGGGCGAGGCCGAGGACGAGAACGGCTCGGGCTCCATCGCCTACGTTCCGCAGGAGGCCGAAGAGGACGACCAGCTTCAGTACGCGCTGTCGCTGCTGCGCGGCGAGGTCGCCCATGCCGCCTTCCCGGCCGATCCGTCCAAGGCGCTGCCGAACTGATCGGCGGCCGCCATTGCCAAACGCGCCATGGCGCATAATCATCGGGGCCACCGCCGAGCGGTGGCCCTTTTGATTCGCCCGGCCGGATCCCGGAACCTCGCATGACCGACCTTCACGCGCCCTTGGGCCGCGACAAGCCAGCACCGAAGCGGCCCCGCGAGCGGGGTCCCCGGCGTGGCGCACGGTCGACGCGCTTCGGCCTCGTCGCGGCCGCCGTCCTGCTGCTCATCGCGGCCGGGGGTAATCTGGCGGTGCTTCTCGCCGGTGATCCGGCCCCGCAGACGGCGCTGCTGCGACTGCCCGAACCGGAACCGACGGCGCCGGACACCGAGGTGACGACGGGCGCCGTGGCACGAAATACTGCGCGGCAGGAGACCGGCGGCGATCGGGCGGCAGTCGGCGGCAGCAACACCGTGAACCGGACCCCGGACCTGCCGCTGCCCACCTTCGACGATGGCGGAGACCAGGTTTCGCCCGGCGGACCGAAGATCATCACCGTGCGCGATCCGGCCGCCGCCAACATCGGCCAGCCGCTGCAGGTGGCGCACCTGCCCGAGGACGCCGCGCTCGAGGACAGTGCGTTCGGGCCGTTGCCGGTGCGAACCGAGGACGGTCGCCAGCCGATGGAGATCTACGCGCGGCCATGGTCGGGCACGAGGGGCAAGCGCATCGCCATCGTCATCGGCGGCCTTGGCCTGTCGCAGACCGGCAGCCACCGCGCCATCGAAGCGCTGCCGCCCGAGATCACCCTCGCCTTCGCGCCGACAGGAAACTCGCTGCAGCGCTGGATGCGTGAAGCCCGCAAGAAGGGCCACGAACTGCTCGTGCAGGTGCCGATGGAGCCGCACGGCTATCCGGACGTCAATCCCGGCCCGCGCACGCTGCGCCTGGCCTCGTCGGCCGAGACGAACCTGGAAAACCTTCACTGGGCGCTCGGCCGGCTGACCAACTACACCGGCGTGATGAACTATATGGGCGCCCGTTTCGCCGCCAGCGAAGACGCGATGGCGCCGGTTCTGGGCGACCTCGCCTACCGCGGCCTCCTGTTCTTCAACGACGGCGCCGCCGGGACCGACATGCTCGCCGACGTGGCCCGCCAGCGCGGTGTGCCCTATCTGCAGGCCGACATCGTCATCGACGCCTCGCGCGATCGCGCCGACATCGAGGCCCGGCTGAAGGCACTCGAGGAACTGGCGTCCGCGCGCGGCTATGCGGTCGGCAGCGGCTCGGCGCTGGAACTGACCGTCGGCACCGTCGCGGACTGGGCCAACGATGCCAAGAAGCGCGGCTTCGAACTGGTCGGCGTCGCGTCCCTTGCCAGCGAGAACCGGTGATCGATGGCGTCACGAACCCGTCCCGTGCCGGCCGAGACCCTGCCCTACCGGCCCTGCGCCGGCATGATGGTGCTCAATCGGGACGGGCTGGTCTGGATCGGCCGGCGCATGAAGGAAGGCAACACCGAATATTCGGGCGCGCCGCTGCTCTGGCAGATGCCGCAGGGCGGCATCGATCCCGGCGAGGATCCGCTACCGGCCGCGCGCCGCGAACTGTTCGAGGAGACCGGCATCGAGACCGTCGAACTGATCGAGCGGGCACCGCGCGTGATCCGCTACGACCTGCCGGCGCACATGATGGGCATCGGCCTGAAGGGCAGGTATCGCGGCCAAGAACAGCACTGGTTCGCGTTCCGCTTCCTTGGCGACGAGAGCGAGATCCGCATCAACCCGCCGCCGGACGGCCACAAGCCGGAGTTCGACGCCTGGAAATGGACCGACATGGCAACGCTCGCCGACAACATCGTCGACTTCAAGCGCGATGCCTACCGGCAGGTGGTGACCATGTTCGGCCACCTTGCGGGCACGCGGGCCTGAACAAGGCGCCCGCGTCGCGCGCCATCCGCGCCTGCCTTTGCTTGATTGTCATCGGACGTGGCTACATGATGGGCCATGATCATCAACAAGACCGTCTTCCGCCCGTCGACGCCCGAAGACCGTATCGCCGTGCGCGCGGTGCACCGGCGCGCCTTCGGCCGGGACGCCGAGGCCGATCTGGCGATCGCGTTGGTCGAGAGCGAGACGGTCACCATCGATCTCGTTGCAAAGATCGACGCCATGGTGGTCGGCCATGTCGTCCTTTCGGAACTGACCGGGCCGGACCGCGCACTGGGACTCGGACCGCTTGCGGTCGACCCCGAGTGGCGCGACTTCAAGATCGGAACCGAACTGGTTCGCCGCGCGCTCGAACATGCCCGCCGCGACGGCTGGCGCAGCGCGTTCGTTCTCGGCGATCCGGTCTATTACGGCCGGTTCGGTTTCAAGCGCGCGCTCGCCGAACCGGTGCAGTGCGCCTATCAGGGCCCCTATCTGCAGGCGCTCGAACTCGCGCCCGGCGGGCTCGGCGGATATCGCGGGTCGATGGCCTACCCGCCGCAATTCCACGCTGTCGACTGAAACGAAAAGAGCGGCCGGCGGCCGCTCCTGATCGATCGGATGACGGAAGACGCCGTCCTCAGGCGGGAAGGATCGCCCCCTGCAGCGTCGTCAGCTGATCGAGATAGGCCTGCGCCTTGCTGCGGCTGTCATCGTCCTTGGCATCGTCGAGGTCCTCGCGCGCGTCCTGGATGCGCTGCTCCAGATCGGAGCGGTCGATGTCCGAGACACGGACGGCCGACTCCGCGAGCACCGTGCAGGCTTCGGGCGTGACATCGACGAAGCCGCCGAACACCACATACTTGTCAGCCTGTCCGTCTGTCTGCTTGACCTCGGCAACGCCCGGCTGAAGCGTCGACATGGTCGGCGCATGGTTGGCGAGCACGGTGAAATAGCCGTCCGCGCCCGGCACCACCACCTCGGACACCTCGGTGGAGACGAGCAGTTGCTCGGGGGAAACCAGTTCGAATTGGAAGCCTTCGGCCATCGTCTCAATCAATCTCTTTGGCGAACGAGCCCACCACGCCCAGCGCGGCACCGATCAGCCCGCCGACGATCACGTTCATCGCCACGCTGTTGTCCGGGAAGATGCCGACGAACTCGTCGAGCGAGTTCGGCCCGATCAGGAACCCGACAAGCGCGCCGGCAAAGGCAAGCTGGGCAATCAGGTTGATGTTCATCGGCTCGTTCCTCCACGCCGGCCGCCCTCATCGGCGGCCGAACACGGTTCTAGCATCAGGCGGCCTCGGCCGCCAGCTTCTGCGCCTTCTCGACGGCTTCCTCGATCGTGCCGACCATGTAGAAGGCCGCTTCGGGCAGGTGATCGTATTCGCCCTCGACCAGGCCCTTGAAGCCCTTGATCGTGTCGGCGAGGTCGACCAGCTTGCCCGGCGAACCGGTGAACACTTCGGCCACGAAGAAGGGCTGCGACAGGAAGCGCTCGACCTTGCGGGCGCGGGCCACGGTCAGCTTGTCCTCTTCGGACAGTTCGTCCATGCCCAGGATCGCGATGATGTCCTGCAGCGACTTGTAGCGCTGCAACGTCGACTGCACCGCGCGCGCGACATCGTAATGCTCCTGTCCGACCACCTGCGGGTCGAGCATGCGCGAGGTGGAGTCGAGCGGGTCGACCGCCGGATAGATGCCCTTTTCCGAGATGGCGCGGTTGAGCACCGTGGTCGCGTCAAGGTGCGCGAACGAGGTCGCCGGCGCCGGGTCGGTCAGGTCGTCGGCGGGCACGTAGATCGCCTGCACCGAGGTGATCGAACCCTTGGTGGTCGTGGTGATCCGCTCCTGCAGCGCGCCCATGTCGGTCGCCAGCGTCGGCTGATAGCCGACGGCCGAGGGAATGCGGCCCAGGAGCGCCGACACTTCCGAGCCGGCCTGGGTGAAGCGGAAGATGTTGTCGACGAAGAACAGCACGTCCTGGCCCTGGTCGCGGAAATATTCGGCGATCGTCAGACCCGTCAGGCCGACGCGGGCGCGGGCGCCGGGCGGCTCGTTCATCTGGCCGAAGACGAGAGCCGCCTTCGAGCCCTCGCCGCCGCCTTCCTTGTTGACGCCCGATTCGATGAACTCGTGGTAGAGGTCGTTGCCCTCGCGCGTGCGCTCGCCGACGCCGGCGAACACCGAATAGCCGCCGTGCGCTTTGGCGACGTTGTTGATCAACTCCTGGATGAGCACCGTCTTGCCGACGCCGGCGCCGCCGAACAGGCCGATCTTGCCGCCCTTGGCGTAGGGCGCCAGAAGGTCGAGCACCTTGATGCCGGTGACCAGGATTTCGGATTCGGTCGACTGGTCGATATATTCGGGCGCCGGCTGGTGGATGCCGCGGATTTCCTCGCCCTTGACCTCGCCGGCCTCGTCGATCGGCTCGCCGACGACGTTGATGATGCGGCCCAGAAGCTGCGGGCCGACCGGCACCGAGATCGGCTTGCCCGTGTCGGTCACCGCTTGGCCGCGCACAAGACCCTCGGTGCCGTCCATGGCGATGCAGCGGACGATGTTCTCGCCCAGATGCTGCGCCACCTCGAGCACCAGCCGCTGGCCCATATTGTCGGTTTCCAGCGCGTTGAAGATTTCCGGCAGCGCATCGTCGAACTTGACGTCCACGACCGCGCCGATGACCTGTTCGATCTTGCCGACCGCGCCTTCGGCCGCTTTCTTGGCTGCTGCTTTTGCCATCTGTCGGACCCTTCCTTCTAGAGCGCTTCGGCGCCCGAAATGATCTCAATGAGTTCCTTGGTGATCTGCGCCTGACGCTGGCGGTTGTAGTCCAGCGTCAGCTTGTCGATCATCTCGCCCGCATTGCGCGTGGCGTTGTCCATCGCCGTCATCCGCGCGCCCTGCTCGGACGCACCGTTCTCGAGCAGCGCACGGAAGATCTGAACCGAGATGTTGCGCGGCACCAGATCGGCGAGGATCGCGCCCGCATCGGGCTCGTAATCGTAGATCGCGTCGGTGCCCTCGGCGGAAGCTTCTTCCTGGCTCGAGGCGGGGATGATCTGCTGGCCGGTCGGCACCTGGCTGATCACCGACTTGAATTCGGAATAATAGAGCGTGGCGACGTCGAATTCGCCATCCTCGAACAGCTTGATCACCTTTTTGCCGATCGCGTCAGCATCCGCGAAGCCGACATTCTTGACCTCGCGCAGGTCGATGCGGTCGATGATCAGCGAGGCAAACTCGCGCTTGAGGATGTCAAAGCCCTTCTTGCCCACGCACAGGATCTTGACCTGTTTGCCCTCGTTCTGCAGCCGGCGCACATCCTCGCGCGTCTTCTTGGCGATCGAGGAGTTGAAGCCGCCGCAAAGTCCGCGCTCGGCGGTGCAGCAGATCAGCAGGTGCGTTTCGTCCTTGCCCGTGCCGGCCATCAGCGGCGGCGCTTCCTCGCAATCAACCGAAGCGGCGAGATTGGCCAGCACCACGCCCATGCGCTGCGAATAGGGACGCGCCGCCTCGGCCGCCTCCTGCGCGCGGCGCAGCTTGGCGGCGGCGACCATCTGCATCGCCTTGGTGATCTTCTGCGTCGCCTTGACGGAGGAGATCCGGTTGCGGAGATCCTTCAATGAAGGCATCGGTCAAACCCTTTCGAGTGCAGCGCCTTCGTTGCGTCAGCCAAAGCTCTTGGCAAACGCGTCGATCGCGGCCTTGAGCTTGTCCTCGATCTCGTCGGTGAGCTTCTGCTCGGTGCGGATGGCGTCGAGCACGTCCTTGCCTTCGCCGCGCATGTGCGTCAGCAGGCCCTGCTCGAACTCGCCGACCTTGTCGACCGGCAGCTTGTCCAGGTAACCCTTCACACCCGCATAGATCACCGCCACCTGCTCTTCGGTCTTCAGCGGAGAGAACTGCGGCTGCTTGAGCAACTCGGTCAGGCGCGCGCCGCGATTGAGCAGACGCTGCGTGGCCGCGTCGAGGTCCGAACCGAACTGGGCGAAGGCGGCCATCTCGCGATACTGGGCAAGCTCGCCCTTGATCGAACCGGCAACCTGTTTCATCGCCTTGATCTGTGCCGACGAACCGACGCGGCTCACCGAAAGGCCGACGTTCACGGCCGGACGGATGCCCTGGAAGAACAGGTCGGTCTCGAGGAAGATCTGTCCGTCGGTAATCGAGATCACGTTGGTGGGAATGAACGCGGAGACGTCGTTGCCCTGGGTCTCGATGATCGGCAGGGCGGTCAGCGAACCGGCGCCATTGTCCTCGTTCAGCTTGGCCGCGCGCTCCAGAAGCCGCGAGTGCAGGTAGAACACGTCGCCCGGATAGGCTTCGCGGCCCGGCGGGCGGCGAAGCAGCAGCGACATCTGGCGGTAGGCGACGGCCTGCTTGGACAGGTCGTCATAGCCGATCAGCGCATGCATGCCGTTGTCGCGGAAATATTCGCCCATCGCACAGCCGGCGAACGGCGCCAGGAACTGCAGCGGCGCCGATTCCGAGGCGGTCGCGGCGACGATGATCGAATAGTCGAGCGCGCCGCGCTCCTCGAGCACCTTGACGAACTGCGCCACGGTCGACCGCTTCTGGCCGACGGCGACGTAGACGCAATAGAGCTTTTCGTTTTCCGGGCCGTTGTCGTGGATCGGCTTCTGGTTGAGGAACGTGTCGAGCAGGATCGCGGTCTTGCCGGTCTGGCGGTCGCCGATGACCAGTTCGCGCTGACCGCGGCCGACCGGGATCAGCGCATCGATCGCCTTCAGGCCCGTCGACATCGGCTCGTGCACCGACTTGCGCGGAATGATGCCCGGCGCTTTCACGTCGACGCGGCGGCGCTCGGATGCGTTGATCGGGCCCTTGCCGTCGATCGGGTTGCCGAGCGGGTCGACGACGCGGCCGAGCAGTTCCTTGCCGACCGGTACGTCGACGATGGCGCCCGTACGCTTGACGGTGTCGCCTTCCTTGATGTCGCGGTCGGAGCCGAAGATCACCGCGCCGACATTGTCGCTCTCAAGGTTCAGCGCCATGCCGCGCACGCCGCCGGGGAATTCGACCATCTCGCCGGCCTGAACCTGGTCGAGACCGTAGATGCGGGCAATGCCGTCGCCGATCGACAGCACCTGTCCGATTTCGGAGACTTCGGCCTCTTCACCGAAATTCTTGATCTGGTCCTTGAGGATTGCGGAAATTTCCGCGGCACGGATGTCCATCAGCCGACCTCTTTGAGTGCAAGCTTGAGTGAGGAGAGTTTGGTTTTCAGCGACGTGTCGATCTGGCGCGAGCCCAGCTTGACGATCAGACCGCCCAGGATCGAAGGGTCGACCGTCACGGACAGCTTCACGTCCTTGCCGGCCACCTCTTTCAGCGTCGCCTTGAGCTGTTTTTCCTGCGTCGCGTTCAGTTCGGCGGCGCTCGTCACCTCGGCGGTCGCCTCGCCACGCTCGCGCGCGGCGATGTCGCGGAAGGCCCTGATCATCGCGGGCAGGGCGAAAAGACGCCGGTTGCCCGCGACCACGTGCATGAAGTTCGACGCGAGCGGTTCCATCTTAGCCTTGGCCAGGATCGCGTCCATGGCGGCGGCCTGCTCGTCGGCGGAAAAGACGGGGCTCTCGATCAGTCGCTTGAGCTCGGCGCTTTCGGAGATCAGCGTCTCGAAGTCACCCAGAGCCGCCTCGACCGCGTCCACCTTTCCGGCTTCGGCGGCAAGCTCGTGCAGCGAGCGGGCATAGCGATCGGCAACGGAGGAAGTCGGAGATAGGCTGGCCACCGCGCTGGAAATCCCTGTCTTTGGGCATGTGTCGCGCTGCCGCTGGAAGGCAAGTCAACACATTGAAGTGATTATGCTTTTTGTGGGCAGCCGGGAAAGCGGTCGTCCCCTCCGGCGGCCGGTTCAGCGCCGTCTAGCATAGCGCTTTTGGCGGTGCAAGGCGAACCGGTCACCCTTTTGTCGCAGGGCAAAAAGCGCCGTTGACCGGTTCAGCGCAGGTAACCGAGCCCATAGGCGAGCGGTGCGGCGGCAAGGGCGATTTCGAAGGCGAGCGAGCCCCAGTTGAAGCTCGTGTTGCCCCGGTCGGCGAAGATCGAAACGAACCGTCCGAGCGCGGTGAAGGCCCAGCCCGCGCCCAGCACCAGCCAGACGAAGGGCTGCTGGAACACGATCGCCCCGATCCCGACGCCCAGATAGAACCCGCTCATCGTCGCCCGGCTTTCCGACAGCGCCTCGGGCACGTCCGGGCGGGTCTGCAGGCGCAGGATCCGGTAGGTGGCGCGCGGGGCGAAGAAGCAGATCAGGCCGAAGACGATGGTGATGACCGCCGATGTCCAGGCGAGCCATTCGCCGGGCGTCTGCGGTGGAATGAGAGTGAGCATCAGGGAACCTTCTCGGAAGCGGAACGCGCGGCGAGCCGGCCGCGACGGGCGAGTTCACGCTCGCGCGCCATCAGATAGAGCCCGCTGGCGACGACGACCAGCATGCCGGTGATCGTCCAGCCGTCGGGAATGTCGGCGAACAGCAGGAAACCGATCAGCGTCATCCAGACCATCTGCGAATAGATGAACGGCGTGATCTTGGAGGCGTCGGCCAGCGCGCTGGCCCGAATCAGCGCCATGTGGCCGATCATCCCGGCAAATCCGGCGAGCACGAACGCGATCCAGTCCGACGGCCGGGCCGGCATCATCGCCTGATCGACGGCGAACGGAGCGAACGCGACCACGCCGAACAGGCACGAATAGAAGATCAGGCTCTCGGGCGTTTCGACCGCCGCGAGCTTCCGCGTCAGGATCAGATAGACCGAGTAGGCGATCATCGCGGTCAGGATGTAGACAGACGGCCAGTCGAAAACCGCCGTTCCCGGCCGCAGGACGATCAGAACCCCGACGAACCCGACGAGGATCGCCGCCCAGCGGCGCGGGCCTGCCCATTCGCCCAGCATCGGCCCGGCGAGCGCCGCCACGACGATCGGCGACGCGAGCAGCACGGAGACGGTCTCGGCAAGCTGCAGATATTGCAGCGCCAGGAAGTTGAAAGCGGTCATCGACGGCAGCAGCAGGCCCCTGAGAATCTGCAGGGCGGGCCGCTGCATGCTCCAAAGGCGCCGGTTCGACCAGCCGCGATAGACCGTGAACAGGACCACCGCCTGGATCGCAAAGCGCACCCAGACGACGAACAGCACCGCCTGCCCGCCCGTGACGAGCCATTTGGCGCTCGCGTCGAGCACCGAAAAGCAGAAGAAAGCGAACAGCGCGATGCCGATCGCGAGCGGCGGCATGGCCTGTTCGTAGGTGGTTGGCTTGGCGATGGACATCTGGCGCACGCGTTGGTCGCGGCAGCCATGGGGGAGACCGCCGCGCAAGTCAAAGGAAACGGCTTACAGAATACTCTGCGGGTCGACATCGACCGCCACGCGCACCGAGCCAAAACTCTCTGTGGGAGAAAGAACAAACCACGAATATCGTCTTGACCAGGAACGCGGGTTAGCCATAGTTCGACTCGATAGAAATCCGGCCGAAAGGAGTTCTCTCTTGGAAGCGTTTTTCTACACCCCGACCCGTGATGTCTGAGCATCACATCACTCAGGCTCATTAAAGGGACACGGACAAGCGGTGAATGAAAAGCCTCGGTCGTGATGGGTCGAGGTTCGCAGAATAGCAGGGCAGATGCCCTGAGGGATCTCGGCCCACCTCAGACGTGGCATACCTGAGACAACCCTCGCGTAGCGGATTGCGAATAAGCTGTGAGGCGGCAGAGCTGTGAGCCGCATCTGTTGTGGACGGACCCGGCGGCGTAATGCCAATGGCCACTCCTGAGCGGCAGGTGTTCATGGGAGCCTGCCGTCGCATCCACTCTTACAGAAAGCTCTGCGGGTCGACATCGACCGCAACGCGCACCGAGCCGCGCGGGTTCGGCGCGGCGGCGATCATGGCGCGCAGATAGGCCTGCATGTCGGCCCGCTCCGAGCCATGCACCAGCAGCCGGAACCGGTGCCGGCCGCGCACCAGCGCGAGCGGCGCCTCGGCCGGTCCCAGCACCATGATGTCGCCCGAGGCGGGCGCGGCGGCGCGCAGCGCCCGACCGTGCGCCTCCGCGCTCTGGCGGTCATTGGCCGACACGATGATCGCCGCCAGCCGGCCGAAGGGCGGCATCGCGCCACGTTTCCGCTCGGCGATCTGCGCGGCGTAGAAGGCTTCAAGGTCGCCGTCGGCGCAGGCTTTCAGAACCGGGTGCTCGGGCTGGTAGGTCTGGATCAGGCCATGGCTCTTGCGGCCGGTCCGCCCGGCCCGGCCCGTGACCTGCGACAGGAGCTGGAAGGTCCGCTCGGCCGCGCGCGGATCGCCATTGGCAAGGCCCAGATCGGCGTCGACCACGCCGACCAGCGTCAGCAGCGGAAAATTGTGGCCCTTGGCGACCAGTTGCGTGCCGATGATGATGTCCGCTTCGCCCTTGGCGATCGACTCCATCTCCAGCCTGAGCCGTTTGACGCCGCCGACCATGTCCGAGGACAGCACGATCACCCGCGCTTCGGGAAAGTGCGCCAGCGTTTCCTCGGCGATGCGCTCGATCCCCGGCCCGCAGGCGACCAGATGGTCGAACGTGCCGCATTGCGGACAGGCCTCGGGCACCGGCTCGTGATGGCCGCAATGGTGGCACTGGAGCTGGCCGCGAAACCGGTGCTCGACCAGCCAAGCCGAACAGTTCTCGCAGGCGAACCGGTGCCCGCAGGCCCGGCACAGCGTCAGCGGCGCGTAACCACGCCGGTTGAGGAACAGGAGCGACTGCTCGCCGCGCTGAAGCGTTTCGGCCATCGCCTCCAGCAGCACCGGGGACAGGAAACCGCCCCGCGCCGGCGGGCTCTTGCGCATGTCGACGAGCGCGACGTCCGGCAGCGCGGCATCGGCGAACCGCCGTGGCAGGCGCACATGCCGGTAACGCCCCTCGAGCGCATTGTGCCGGGTTTCCACCGACGGGGTCGCCGAGACCAGCACCGCAGGGCAATGGGCGAGCTTGGCGCGCACCACCGCCATGTCGCGGGCATTGTAGTAGACGCGATCCTCCTGCTTGTAGGCGGCGTCATGTTCCTCGTCGACGACGATCAGGCCGAGATCGGCGAACGGCAGAAACAGCGCCGAGCGCGCGCCCGCCACCACCCGGACCGACCCTTCAGCCACCTGCCGCCAGACCTTTTCGCGTGTCTTCGGCGGCAGGTCCGAATGCCAGGGCGCCGGCGGCGCGCCGAACCGCGCCTCGAACCGGTCGATGAAGCTTTGCGTCAACGCGATCTCCGGCAGCATGACCAGCACCTGCCGGCCCGCTTCGAGCGCCGCCGCGATCGCCTCGAAATAGACCTCGGTCTTGCCCGCGCCGGTCACCCCCTCGAGCAGCGTGACGGAGAACGCATGCGCGGCCACTTCGTCCGCGAGCGCCTTCGCCGCCTGCGCCTGCTCGCCTTGCAGATCCGGCGCCCCATAGGCCGGATCGGGCGCCGCGACGACCGGCTGCGGCGGCAGCGCGATCTCCTCGAACGCGCCGGCTTTCGTCAGCCCGTCGACGACCGACAGCGACACGCCCGCCGCATGCGCCAGGCCCGACCGCGTCCAGGCCATCGGGCTGCTCTCGCCGGCCAGCGCCAGCACGCGTTCGCGCGCCGCCGTCATCCTCTCGGGGCGCCGCTCGGTCAGCTGCAGCCCAGGGACCGGCGGTTCGGGCTCGAACGCGGCGGGCACGCGCAGCACCATGCGCGCCACCATGCCCGGCGCCGACAGCGTGTAGCGCGCCACCCAGCCGATGAACCGGCGCATGTCGCCGGTCAGTGGCGGACAGTCGAAGACGGCGGTGACGGGCCTGAGCTTTTTCGGATCGACCGCGGCGTCCTCGCCCGCCCCGTCCCAGACCACGCCCGGCACCTGGCGCGGCCCCAGCGGCACCTGCACGATCGTGCCGGGCCCGGCCTGCATGCCCTCGCCGAGCGCATAGGTATAGGGCTCGGGCGACGGGGTCGGCACCAGCACGGGAACGGTTTGCGTCGCGGTGGACGAATCGGCGGACATGGCCCGTGACCTTGCCGCCTGATTGCTCTAAACGGAACCCGAATGCGCGGCGCGGCCGCATCCATCACGAAAGGCGGGAAAGGGACCCATGAAGTTCTTTGTCGACACGGCGGACGTCAACGAGATCCGCGAACTCAACGATATCGGCCTTCTCGACGGCGTCACCACCAACCCCTCGCTGATCATGAAGGCGGGCCGGCCCTACGCCGAGGTGACGAAGGAAATCTGCGACATGGTCGAAGGGCCCGTCTCGGCAGAGGTCACGGCCACCGATTTCGACGGCATGATGCGCGAGGCCGAGGTGCTCGGCAAGATCGCCGACAATGTCTGCATCAAGCTGCCGCTGACCCTTGACGGGCTGAAGGCCTGCCGGGCGCTCACCCAGGGCGGCCGGCAGGTGAACGTGACGCTGTGCTTTTCGGCCAATCAGGCCCTGCTCGCCGCCAAGGCGGGTGCGACGTTCATCTCGCCCTTCATCGGCCGGCTCGACGACATGGCGATCGACGGCATGGAGCTGATCGA
Organism: Roseitalea porphyridii; assembly: GCF_004331955.1. NCBI lineage: Bacteria > Pseudomonadati > Pseudomonadota > Alphaproteobacteria > Hyphomicrobiales > Ahrensiaceae > Roseitalea > Roseitalea porphyridii. The sequence continues at coordinate 3,390,093 of NZ_CP036532.1, forward strand.
GGAGATCAGGACGATCTACGACAATTACGGCTTCGAGACCGAGATCCTCGCCGCCTCGATCCGCACGGTCAACCACGTCAAGCAGGCCGCGATGATCGGCGCCGACGTCGCCACCGTGCCGCCGGCGACGCTGAAGGCGCTGGTCAAGCATCCGCTTACCGACAAGGGCCTGGCCGCGTTCCTCGCCGACTGGGAAAAGACCGGCCAGACGATCGCCTGACCCGAGACGGCAGATCGGCTGCCGAAGGGCCGTCAGCCCGTCGCCGTGGCCGGATCGAAGAATTCGGCGTAGGCCAGGTAGTGGTCCGAACCCTGGTCCTTGGGCGAGTTGATCACGTCGGCATGGCCGGTGCTCAGCGCCCAAAGCGCCTGCGAGCACAAAATGTAGTCGATCTGCGCCCACTCCTCGACGCGGCTGCCGTCCGCCTGCGGCCTCTTCCACATGTGCGTGTCGCGCGGCCGCCTGACCGGTGAGGCGGGCGCCTCGTCCGGCTGATCGATGACCGTCAGCGCGTCGACCACGCCGAGCACGTTGTTTTCGCCCAGAAGCGGCTGCAGCGGCGTGCTGTCGGGCGTGTCGTTGAAGTCGCCGACGATCACGAACCGGTCGCGCGTGACATCGACGGCGCGGGAGACGATGTCGATCACCTCGTTCACCTCGGCGCTGCGCTTGATCGTGTTCAGCGCCTGCTCGGCCTCGTATCCGGCCGGGTCCGAGAACGGGTCGATGCCGGTGTATTTCGACTTGAAGTGACAGATGAAGGCGGTCAGCACCAGCTCCTCGCGGTCCTCGTCGAGGATCTCCACCTGCAGGCAGTCGCGACCGAACTGATAGAGCGCGCCGTCCGATCGCCGGAACTTGTGGAAGCGGTGGCTGGTGATCCGCCCGATGCGGAAATGCCGCGTGCAGATCAGGCCCAGATCGATGCCGCGCGGGTCGTTCGACGGCTGCGAGACGACGCCCGTCTTGGCGCCATAGTCGGGTCCGACGCTCGCCTGCACGAAGTCGAGCAGGGCGCCGAAGCTCTCGATCTCCTGCAGGCCGACGATATCGATCGGCCGGCTCCCGACGCCGTTCTCGCGAATGCGCACGCCCATGTCGTAGAGCTTGGACCGGGATTTGGGCACCGTACGGAACAGCCCGTAACGGTCGTCGCCGACCGAATAGGGGTCGTCGAACCTGTCGAACAGGTTCTGCACGTTGTAGGTGCCGATGCGAAACCGCTCCGGCATGATGTTCTCCTCACCCGGGCCGGTCGCGCGTGACCGACCACCTAACCCGCGAAGACGGCCTTCGGATCGTCCTTGAGCTGGTGTTCGCAGTGATCCTGCAACTTGACGGTCAGATCCTGCACGTCGCCGGCGAGCGTTTCAGGATCGATCGGCGCGCCGAGCGTCATGCCGAACGTCTTGCCCGTCTTGTTGAGCAGTTCGTGAAAGACCGTCATGTCGCGCAGTTCCGGATTGCGGTGCGCAAGCAGATAGAACAGCCATGAGTTGCGCGCCGTCATGTGCATCGGCACGATCGGCACATGGTAGCGCTTGGCCATCTGGATGCCGGTCGCCATCCAGGGCCGCTCGCGCAAGGCGCCGTGCGACCAGTAGGCGATGCGGCCCGACGGAAACAGGACGATCGCCCTTCCGTCCTTGAAGGCCCGGTTGGTGCGCACCAGAGTCTCGCGGCTCTTGGAGTGCGATTTCTGGTCGGCGCGCCATTCCACGGGGATGATGATGTCGGCCAGCCCCTTGGAGACGCGGATCGCGTCGCGGTTGGCGAAGAACATGAAGTCCGGACGGATGCTCTTGAGCATGTCGTGCACGGCGATCCCGTCGGCGATGCCGGTGGGATGGTTCGAAACAAGGATGAACGCACCTTCGCGCGGCAGGTGCTCGGTGCCGGTCACGCGCACATCGAGGCGCAAGAGGTCGGAGACGTAACCGAAGCAGTCCAGCCCCTTCATGTCGGCGACCGCGTCGGCCATCCGAACGGCCTGATCGTAATGCAGGACCTTGTAGAGCGCCGGCCGCAGAAGCGGCCAGATCGGGCTCCGGACGAGCGTCTGGCCGCGCTCGGCGATCAGTTCGTCGACGATATGCGCATGGGTAACGTCACCGCGCGCCTCGGTACGGCCGTTGATGACACCCGCGAAGGTCGATGTCGCGCTCTGGATTTCCATGGCCATGACGTCCGGTCGGAATTAACCGTCCCTTGCCGATTATTGTATCGGCATTATGACACAGGTCTCAAGGCCATGAAAACGCTGCCGTTCACTTTGAGTGTACGGCGCTGGAAAACCTTGTCAGGCGATGGCCGAATCGGTCCCGGACCGGTCAGCTCTGCTGCTTTTCGACGCCGCGATAGGCCTGATCGCCCCAGATCTCGCGCACCCGCTCGTCGCGACCGCAGGCATCGCGGTACTTCACATAGGCATCGGCGCGCGTGATGATCCCGAACCGGGTGAGGACGCTCTCCTGGCTCTTGTAGTAGTTCTGGTGATAGTCCTCGGCCTGCCAGAAGGTCACCGGCCCTTCGACGGGCGTCACGATCGGCTGGCCAAGAACCTGCGATGCTTCGTTGACCGCTTCGATGGCCGCCTGCTTCTCGGCGTCGTCGGCGGCATGGATCGCGGTCTCGTAGGAACGGCCCCGGTCGCAGAACTGGCCGCCGGCATCGAGCGGATCGATCGTGCGCAGGAAGATTCCCACCAGCGTCCTGTAGTCGGTCACCGACGGGTCGTAGTCGATCCTGACGACCTCGCGGTGGCGGCCATGGTTGCGGTAGGTCGGGTTGTCCATCTCGCCGCCGGCATAGCCGGAGACGGTGCCGACGACGCCGGCCACCTTGTCGAAATCGGCTTCCACGCACCAGAAACAGCCGCCGGCGACGACCAGCGAGCGCGTTTCGGCCTGCGCGGGCGCAACCAGCGCGGCCACGGCGAAGAGCCCGCTCAGGGCGAGCGTGCGAAGGAATGTCAGCGGCATGATCTGCTCCTTTGTCCTGATCCCCACTTATCCCCTGCACCCGGCCGTGCAACTCAATCCGGCACACGAATGTGTGAGGCGCGCCGGTGCGCCCGCCCGCACGCGCCGCTTGTCAAAGCCCCTGGCGGTGCCTATTCAGGCCGCGCCCGAACGATGCCGAAACGGCCACGCACCTTGCTTGCACGACTGAAGACCGCGTTTCGCGAACGCCAGGAACAATGGCGCGACGTCTGGATTGCCGACCTCGACAAGCCCGGCAACCGTCAGCGCGCCCATTGGGACATGATGATCTTCGATCACGGCTTCCTGCGGCTGACCTGGCGCAACATCGACGAGTTCGCCCCCGGCGTGTGGCGCTCGAACCAGCCCTCGCCCACCCAAATCGCCGCGCTGGGCCGCAGCGGCATCCGCACGATCGTCAATCTGCGCGGCGCGTCGAGCTGGGGCACCTACCATCTCGAAAGGGTCGCGTGCGAGGAGGCGGGCATCCGGCTGATCGACAGCCGGCTCTACTCGCGCATGCCGCCCTCGGTCGAGGAGGTGGAATCGCTGTTCGCCGTCTTCGAGGCCGCCGAAAAACCGCTGCTGATGCATTGCAAGTCCGGCGCGGACCGGGCGGGCCTCGGCGCCGCGCTCTATATGCTCTGGGCCGGCCGTCCGCCCGAGGAGGCCGCGCGACAACTGTCGCTGCGATATCTGCACATCCGGCACGCCAAGACCGGCGTGCTCGACCGCTTCATCGATACCTATGCGCGGGCGCACCGGGAAACGGGCATCGCGTTCACGGAATGGCTCCGCACCGACTACGACAAGGAGGCGATGATGGCCGAGCATGATTCGAGCGGCCTCGCCAACCTCGTCGTCGACCGCATTCTGCGGCGCGAGTGAGCCCGGCGCGGCTGCAGGCGGCCTTCGCCGATTTGACCCCGATCAACGCCATCGCATGACCGCCGGCGCATGGTGCCCGCGCCCGTCGGGTATCCTTGCAGCCGGAAGGTGCCGATTATGCGCATATGGCATGCCGCGCTGGTCTTGGTCACGCTGGTCGTCATCGTTGCGGCCGTCGCGGTCGTTATGGCGTACCGGTCCGACATCGGCGCCGCCCGCGCGCGGCTTGCGGCCTACGATGTGACCCGGATCGAGACGCGGAGCGGACCGCTGGCCTATGCCGAGGCGGGGACGGGGCCGGCAGTGCTGATGATCCACGGCTCGGGCGGCGGCTATGATCAGGGGCTGGCGATGACGCGGCCGCTTGCCGAGCGCGGATACCGCGTGATCGCGCCCTCGCGCTTCGGCTATCCGGCAACGCCCTATCCGCAGGACCCGTCACTGCAGGCCCAGACGGACGCCTACGTGGACCTTCTCGATGCCCTTGGCCTTGAGGACGTGGTTGTCATGGGCGGTTCGGCCGGCGCAATCTCGGCCGTCGCGTTCGCCATCGACCACCCCGAGCGAACAAGGGCGCTGGTCGCCGTGGTGCCGGCCATACCCATACCCGGTCAGGCCCCCGTCGAGCCATGGTCACCTCTTCAGGAAAAGCTCGTCAGAGCCGCGCTGCGGTCCGACTTCCTGTTCTGGGCGGCGATCACCCTGTTCCCGGACCAGGTGACCGAAGCGGTCCTTGCCACCGAGCCGGCCCTTGTCGCGGCGGCAAGCGAAGGGGAGCAGGCGCGCGTCGCCGCCATTCTCGACGCAATCCTTCCGGTCAGCCCCCGTGCCGAGGGCCTGCTTCACGACACCGCCGGCGTTTCCGGAATCAGCCTGGATTACGCCGCCGTCACCGTCCCGACGCTGGCGATTTCCGCCGAGGACGATCTCTATCGGACCGACGAGGGCGCCCGGGCTCTCGCCGAGGCGGCCAGCGACGCCGAACTCATCGTCTTTGCCGATGGCGGCCATGTCTGGGTCGGTCGAAACGCCGATCTGTTCGACGCGATCGACGCGTTTATCGGCGGTCTCGACGAAGCCCGGTGAAGGGTCACACCCGCCGTTCGACCATCATCTTCTTGATCTCGGCGATCGCCTTGGCCGGGTTCAGGCCCTTCGGGCAGGCCTGGGTGCAGTTCATGATGGTGTGGCAGCGATAGAGCCGGAAGGGGTCTTCGAGCTGGTCGAGCCGGTCGCCGGTCGCCTCGTCGCGGCTGTCGATCAGCCAGCGATAGGCCTGCAGCAGCGTCGCCGGGCCCAGATAGCGGTCGCCGTTCCACCAGTAGGACGGGCACGCCGTCGTGCAGCAGGCGCAAAGGATGCATTCATAGAGCCCGTCGAGCTTGGCCCGATCCTCGTGGCTCTGCCGCCATTCCTTTTCCGGAGCCGGCGTCGTCGTCTTCAGCCAGGGCTCGATCTGCCGGTGCTGGGCGAAGAAGTGGGTCAGGTCGGGCACCAGGTCCTTGACCACCGGCATGTGCGGCAGCGGGTAGACCTTCACCGCGCCGTCGACCTCGTCCATGCCCTTGGTGCAGGCGAGCGTGTTCGTGCCGTCGATGTTCATCGCGCAAGAGCCGCAAATGCCCTCGCGGCAGGACCGGCGCAGCGTCAGCGTTGGGTCGATCTTGTTCTTGATCCACAACAGGCCATCGAGAACCATCGGCCCGCAATCGTCGAGGTCGACATGGTAGGTATCGAGCCGCGGATTGGCATCATCGTCGGGCGACCAGCGATAGATGCGGAACTCCTTGATGTTGTTGGCGCCCTGGGGCCGCGCCCAGGTCCGGCCGGGCTCGATCGTAGAGTTCTTGGGAAGCGTCAGTTCAGCCATGGAGTTCTCGTGCTGCGGTGCAATGCGCTGCGGTGATAGGCGACCATGGCCGATCGATCAAGTTGGACCAAGGTGCCGTCACCGGGTGCGATCTGGCAGGAGATTGGGGCGGCGGCACGTTCCGGTCAATCGGCCGGGGCATGATGTCACGGGCGGCGCATCGAATGGCGGCGTTCAGACGTCCGGTCCGATCGCCCACAGCCGGTTGCGCAGTTCGGTATCGGCGTAGATCGCCCGGTCGAGCCCGTCGAGCCCGTGCTCCTCGACCAGCGTCGGGCCCGCCGCGAAGGCCGACACGCCGACACCGGCGCGCCCGTCGACGGGCGCGTAGCCCATCAGGTCGAGCAGCGTCGGATAGATGTCCATCATCGTCATGTCGCGTTCGATGACCTGCGGCTCGATGCCGGGACCGAAGGCGAAGAACAGGTTACGGCGATCGTGGTTCTGGAGCTGCCGGTAGATGGTGTTGCGCATCGCCAGATGATCGCTCTGGACGACGACGATGGTGTCGTCGAGATAACCACCCGCTTCCAGCCGCGTCAGCATCTCGGCCAGAAGTTCGTGCGTGCAGCGGAAGGCCCGCAAAGTCGGATCGGCCAGCCGCGCAACCGTCGGCCGACTGCGGCACGAGCGCGACACGAAACCCTTCGGTGCATGGCCGCCGATGTTGGTGACGGAAATCGCCCACGGCTCGCCGGACCGGTCCATGCGCGCGATCTCGCGCTCGGCGGCCGCATAGACGTCCTCGTCGTCCAGTCCCCATTCATTGCCGCCCAGCGGGAAGTCCGGGCGCAGTTCGGGAAAGCCGAGCCGGTTCGTCCAGCCGTGACTGGCCACGAACTTGTCGGTTCCGGCAAATCCCAGCGGCGCCGCCTTCATGAAGGTGGTCCGGTAGCCGTCGCGCGACAAGAGATCCGCAAGGCATGTCGCGGCCGGCAGGAAGCTGCGGTCGAGCACGTGGAAACTGTTTGTGCTGACCAGGCCGAGCGGCATCAGCGGCGTGCCGCAATGGGCGGCCACCTGTCCCGCCAGCGTCCAGTTGGTCAAGGCGGCCTCGTGAAGATTGCCAAGTTCGATGCCGCGCGCGGCGAACGGCGCGAGCGGCGCGAGAACGTCGCCGAAACCGCTCCCCTCGCCCAGCTTGGCCTCGCTGCTCTCAAGAAAGACATGGATCAGGTTCGGGCGTTTGCCGCCCGGCGCCGGCAATTCGGCGGTGTCGACGAAACGGCTCTGGATCAGTTGCTCGGAGGCCGCCTGCGCATCGCCGACATATTCGAGTGTGGCAAAGGTGAACGGGTTCAACAGCAGCAGCGGCGCGACCAGCACACGGTCGAACTTGCGGAAGCGGTGATCAACGGCCGCGATCATCCAGACACCGGCGATCAGCAGCACGCACGAACCAAGTTCGAAGATCCATTGCTGCAGGAACGCCCCGACCACGCCGTTGGCGCGCGTGCCGTACTCCATGTGGAACAGGATCGGACCGATGCCGAAATGCCCGAACGCCATCGTCATGAAATACCAGAAGGCGAACAGGACCACCGGCAGCAGAACAAGCGGCGGCAGAAACCGCAGCGGGAGCCGGTTCGGCTCGGTGGGCGCGAAAAAGCTCGCCAGCATCACGACCGCCGCCACGCCGATACTGGCCGTCGTCAGGGAGATGGCGAAGAGGCTCTGTGCGACCAGGCCAAGCGCGACCGCCGTCAGCGCGACGGCACCCATCCAGAGCCCTTGAGTTCTCGATCGCTGCTTGTCGGCCACGCTCATGGCTTGCTCCCTGTCGACGCGGCGACATTGAGCGCGCAAGGCATTTCGTTTCGCTTAAGGCACCGCACATCCGCCGCCCGTCAACGGGTCGCGGACGCGCGACATGGCTAACAGAGCGTTGATTTCGTCGGAACTGCCCGGCGGTCGGGCAGCACGGCGGAACGTGTCGAGCTCAATACACCCGCGCCTTGGGCGCGATCTTTTCGAGCGCGATGCCCTCGGCAAGAAGATCGGTGTGAACCGGCCGGTAGTCGAGCGTCACCGCGCCGGTCTCGCTCATCCATGACAGGGTGTGCTTGCGCCAGTTCTCGTCGTCGCGCCCGGCCATCGGCCCGTCCTTGAAATCCTCGCGGGCATGGGCGCCGCGGCTCTCCTTGCGCGCCTCGGCCGAATAGACCGTGGTGATCGCACAGGCCATCAGGTTTTCCAGTTCCAGCGTCTCGACCAGGTCCGAGTTCCAGATCATCGACCGGTCGGTGACGTTGAGGTCGGCCAGTCCCTGAAAGGCGGCGTCCATGCGTCGGCAGCCCTGTTCGAGCGTCTCCTGGGTGCGGAAGACGGCGGCGTCCTCCTGCATGATCTTCTGCATCTTCTCGCGCAGTTCCGCCGTCGGCGTGCCGCCCGAGGCGTGCCGCAACCGGTCGAAGCGGTCCATGATCTTCTCGCACGCCGCCTCGTTGATGGCCGGCACCGGAGCCTCGCGGTCGATCACCTCGCCGGCGCGGATCGCGGCGGCGCGGCCGAAGACGACAAGATCGATCAGCGAGTTCGACCCCAGCCGGTTGGCGCCGTGCACCGAGGCGCAGCCGGCTTCCCCGACGGCCATCAGGCCGGGGGCGATCCGGTCGGGCTCGCCCTCGGTCGGGTTGAGCACCTCGCCCCAATAGTTGGTAGGGATGCCGCCCATATTGTAGTGGACCGTCGGCAGCACCGGGATGGGATCCTTGGTGACGTCGACGCCGGCGAAGATCTTGGCGCTTTCGGAAATGCCGGGAAGCCGCTCGGCCAGAACCGCCGGATCGAGATGGTCGAGGTGCAGGAAGATGTGATCGGCGTTCTTGCCGACGCCCCGGCCTTCGCGGATTTCCATCGTCATGCAGCGCGAGACGACGTCACGCGAAGCCAGATCCTTGGCCGAAGGGGCATAGCGCTCCATGAAGCGCTCGCCTTCCGAATTGACCAGATATCCGCCCTCGCCACGCGCGCCCTCGGTGATCAGGCAGCCCGCGCCATAGATGCCGGTCGGGTGGAACTGCACGAACTCCATGTCCTGCAAGGGCAGGCCGGCGCGGGCGATCATGCCGTTGCCGTCGCCGGTGCAGGTGTGCGCAGAGGTCGCCGAGAAATAGGCGCGGCCATAGCCGCCGGTCGCCAGCACCACCATCTTGGCCGAAAAGCGGTGGATCGTGCCGTCGTCGAGGTTCCAGGCGACAACGCCCGTGCAGGCACCCTCATCGTCCATGATCAGGTCGATGGCAAAATACTCGATGAAGAACTGCGCGTTGTTCTTCAGGCTCTGGCCGTAGAGCGTGTGCAGGATGGCATGGCCCGTGCGGTCGGCGGCCGCGCAGGTGCGCTGCACGGGCGGGCCTTCGCCGTAATTCTGCATGTGGCCGCCGAACGGCCGCTGATAGATGCGCCCGTCCTCGGTGCGCGAGAACGGCACGCCGTAATGTTCGAGCTCGTAGACGGCCTTGGGCGCTTCCATCGCCAGATACTGCATGGCGTCGACATCGCCGAGCCAGTCCGAGCCCTTGACGGTGTCGTACATGTGCCACTGCCAGCTGTCGGGCGTCATGTTCTGAAGGCTCGCGGCAATGCCGCCCTGCGCGGCGACCGTGTGCGAGCGCGTCGGAAAGACCTTGGTGATGCAGGCGGTGCGAAGCCCCTGTTCGGCCATGCCGAGCGTCGCCCGCAGGCCCGCCCCGCCGGCGCCGACCACGACGACGTCGAACTTGTGGTCCTCGAACGTGTAGGCGCGGCCGTTCGCGCCCGCCGCGCCGTTGCCGTTGGTGCTCATGTCAGCTTCCGAAACCCATTTTCAGTATGGCGAAGATCGCCGTCAGCGCGACGATGATGGTGAAGGCGATGTTGGCGAACAGCAGCGTGAACTTCAGCGCTTCGCCGTGGAAATAGTCCTCGATGATCACCTGCATGCCGAGCTTGGCGTGGTAGAGCGCCGAGACCACCACGGCGAGCATGACGACCGCGACGAACGGATTGCCGAAGGCGGCGGTGACCGAGGCGTGGTCGCGTCCGACCAGCGACATCAGGATGAAGACGAAGGCGATCAGCAGCGGCACGTTGGCAAGGCCGGTCAGGCGCTGCCGCCAGAAATGCTCGGTGCCGTCCTTGGCCGAGCCAAGGCCCCTGGCGCGCTTGAGCGGTGTCATGATCGACATGGGCGGTCTCCTCAGCGTGCGATCAGGGCGATCAGCCAGATCAGGACGGTCAGCGCGGCCGATCCGACGAAGGTGGCGTAGGCGAGCCGGGTCGAGACCGGCTTGCTGTCGAAGAGGCCCATGTCCCAAAGGAAATGCCGCACGCCTCCCAGCATGTGATGCATCAGCACCCACGTGTAGCCGAACAGGATCAGAAGGCCGAACCACGAACTCAGGAACCCGTTCGCCCAGGCGAATGCGCCCGGCCCCGCGGCGGCCGCGACCAGCCACCATGCGATCAGCAAGGTGCCGAAATAGAGCGCCGCACCGGTGGCGCGATGCAGGATGGAGGCGACCATCGTGGGAATGAAACGGTAGACGCTCAGGTGCGGCGACAGCGGCCTGGGTCTGGCGTTTTTCGTGCCGGCCTGGCCTGCGCCGGCCGATGAGCTTGTCGAGGACACGGCTTTCCCCTTGATCGTCCCGATTGCGCGACGGCGCTGCCCCGGGGCGCGCCGCTTCTGTTTGAGGCTCGTTCTAGAGCGCGTTTCGCACTGCGTCAAAGGCCCTGCGTCACGATGCCATGGGCAATTGGTCTCAAGCGCGGAAAGGCGCCGAAAGCGTTTTTCTTTCAATCGATTGTAGAGCGCCCCGCGTCGCGGATGCGCCAATCAGCGGCGGCAGTCGGTCGGTGCGCCGCCCGAGCCCTGCGCGAACCAGCTCGCCGTGCGGCCGGCGAAGACCAGCGCATAGCCCGTCTTGGCGTAGCGTTCGCGCTGGCCGGGCGGATCGGGCGGCAGCGACACGGTGAAACCGCGGCTGTCGTCCACCTCGATGCCGCTGCCGGTGCGGCGGATCGTCAGTTGGACGCCCTTGGTGCACGACCAGTTGGCGAGCCGCGGCTGGCTGCCCTGGGTGACACCGACATCGCCACCGCCGACGCAGGCGGCGAGCGGCACGGTTGCGGCGAGCGCGGCGGCGGTCAGGAAAACACGAATCGTAGCCATGGGCGCTGATTACGCCACGCAACCGGGCACGGCAAGCCGATGCGCCCTCTCAGAAATCGGTATCGACCCTGGCGTCCTGCTCGAGCGCCCGCCGCAGCCGGCCGAAGGCGAGGCGGATGCGCGACTTCACCGTTCCGAGCGGCAGGCCCGTCTCCTCGGCGATGCGGCTGTGCGAATAGCCCAGGAAGAACGCCATCCGGACCAGGCCCACCTGCTCCTCGGGCAATTCGGCCATCGCCTCGCGGACACGCTCGTCGCGCTGTTCGTCATCCATGGTCGCGTCCGGCAGCACCGGCTCGGCCGGCTGCAGCATCGGATCGTCCGGATCGAGCAAGCCGCTCTTGTCGCGCCGGACCGCATCGATCCGCCGGTTCCGCGCCACCCGGAACAGCCAGGTCGACAGCGACGACTTGGCCGGATCGAACAGGTGCGCCTTGTGCCACAGCACGATCATGACCTCCTGCGCGATGTCCTCGGCCGCTTCGTCGCCGAGGCCGAGCCGGCGCAGATAGGCCTTGATCCTGGGGGCGAAGAAGTCGAACAGCTCGGTGAACGCCAACCTGTCGCGGTCGTTCGCCACGCGCGCGGCGAGCGCGGCAAAGTGTCTGTGCTGTTCGCTCATAGGACGGTTCTGGTTCCGGTCAGGTGGACCCGCGCGGCGGTATCGGGCGGCGGCGACCGCCCGCTCGGCGCGCTCAGCCGACATTCAACCAATTTGCCGAACAAAGTCAAACTGTTGCCGTTTTCGTTCACGACAAGCGCCGGCACGGGCCGTGACCGGGGGCGGACACGGCCCGACTTGCGGCGATCTTTCAATGCCGACAAGCCGTTTCGGGCCGGGCCTTGGTGGAACCGTTTAAGATTTGGTAACCATCTTTTGGCCATGCTGGACGGCAAAGGCGAACGGTTGAACCGGGCGCGCAACGGCGATGCCTTCACGTCGATGCGGCGCCCTCCGAAAACCTGGTAGGGACTATGCTTCACGCACAACGAGTTACGACCGCGACCATCACGGCCATGATGGTGCTGCTGGGCACGATTGCCGCGCAGGCGCAATCGCAGGAGCGCATCGGCCAGTTCAACGATTGGGGCGCGATCAGCTATCAGTCGCCGAACGGCAAGGTCTGCTACGTGGTGTCCGTGCCGCTGACCAAGCAGCCGAGCAACGTCAACCACGGCGACAACTTCTTCGTGGTGACCCAGCGGCGCGGCCAGAACGTGACCTTCGAGCCGCAGTTCATCGCCGGATACGCGCTGCGCGAGGGCTCCAAGGTGACCGTCACCGTCGACGGCAGACCCTTCTCCTTCTTCACCAAGGACAATGCGGCCTGGACCGACAACGCCGCCGAGGATCCCGCCCTGGTCGCGGCCATGAGGGCCGGCGCCCGCATGGTGGTCGAGGCGACGTCCCGGCGCGGCACCGACACCACCTACGAATACTCGCTTTCGGGCGTCACCGCCGCGCTCGACGCCATCGGCTCCTGCCAGTAGCCGCACTGTTCCGCGCGCCCCTGCGGGCCGGGCGAGCCGGCCCGTCCTTGCGTTACGGGCCTTCATGGCACATATGCGCCTGATACCGAATGCAGGCGGAAACGCACCGAAATGGCCGCAACGCTCGACATGCGCGATGACACCGTACGCGCGGCGCTTTCCGCCGCGCAGACGGCGCGCGTCGACGAACGGCCCTCGCTCGTCGGCCTGACCCGCGAAGGGCTCGGCGACGCGCTGCGCGAGATCGGCGTGCCCGACCGTCAGATCAGGATGCGCGTCAGCCAGCTCTGGCATTGGCTCTATGTGCGCGGCGTCGGCGAATTCGCCGCCATGAGCAACGTCTCCAAGGACCTCAAGACGGCACTCGCCGAGCGCTTCACGATCGCCGGCCCCGAGATCGTCGAGGAGCAGGTGTCCGCCGACGGAACGCGCAAATGGCTGCTGCGCTTTCCGCCCCGTGGCGCCGGCCGTCCCGTCGAGGTGGAAACCGTCTACATTCCCGAGGAAGGCCGAGGCACGCTTTGCGTCTCGAGCCAGGTCGGCTGCACGCTGACCTGCACCTTCTGCCACACCGGCACGCAGAGGCTCGTGCGCAACCTGACCGCCGGCGAAATCGTCGCACAGGTTCTGCTCGCCCGCCGGCGGCTCGGCGATTTTCCCGATGCCGACACGCCGCAGGGCGCGATCGTCCCCGCCGAGGGGCGCAAGGTCTCCAACATCGTCATGATGGGCATGGGCGAGCCGCTCTACAATTACGATCACGTGCGCGACGCCATCAAGGTGTTCACCGACGGCGAGGGCCTGTCGCTCTCCAAGCGCCGCGTGACGCTGTCCACTTCGGGCGTGGTCCCGAAGATCGTTCCCATCGGCGAAGAGACCGGCGCGATGCTGGCGATCTCGCTGCACGCGGTCAACGACGAGTTGCGCGACGTGCTTGTGCCGATCAACAGGAAGTATCCGCTCGCCGACCTGCTCGATGCCTGCCGCGCCTATCCGGGCCTGTCGAACGCCCGGCGCATCACCTTCGAATATGTGATGCTCAAGGGCGTCAACGATTCCATGGCCGACGCGAAGGAACTGGTCCGGCTGCTGCGCGGCATTCCGGCCAAGATCAACCTGATCCCGTTCAACAAGTGGCCCGGCTCGGACTATGAATGTTCGGACTGGGACCAGATCGAGAAGTTCGCCGACTTCATCAATGCGCAGGGCTACGCTTCGCCGATTCGCACGCCGCGCGGCCAGGACATCCTTGCCGCCTGCGGCCAGCTCAAGTCGGAATCGGAACGCATGAAGAAGACCGAGCGTCTCGCCTACGAGGCGGCGATGATCGCCGGCCACGGCGACTGATATGCCGGCCCTGCGCCGGCTCGGGGTGATCGCGCTCGGCTATCTGCTCGCATCGGTCGCCGCCGGCATCGCGATGTCCACGACGGTCTGGACGAGCGGCCCGTTGACCGAACCGGTTCCCGCCGGGCTCGCCAGGGCGGTGGCCTCAGGTGCAATCATCATCGCGCCCTTCGTCGCCCTGATCGCGCTTCTTCCCGCCCTCGTGCTGGTGCCGCTGCTCGAACGCAATCGCGTCCGCGCGGCCGGTGTCTACGTCGTGCTTGCCGTGCTCACCGGGCTCGGCGCGATCGTCCTGATCGGTCCGTCGACGAGCGCCATCGAACTGGTGATGGGATCGACCGCCGGTCTGGCTGCGGGAATCGTCTACTGGGCGGTGGCGGGACGTCGGGCGGGCGACTGGGGCACGGCGCGCGGCCGCGATGCCACCGGCGGTCACTCGTAGACCGGTGTGACCGTGTAGCCGGCGTCCTCGAGCAGCTTTGCCAGACCCTCTTCGCCCGGCAGGTGCAGCGCGCCCACGGCGACGAACGCGCCGCCCTGTTCCAGCAGGGGCGTCACGCGTTCGGCCATGGTTCGGTTGCGCGAGGTGATCATCGTCCGCTCGAATGCAGCATAGCCGCCCTCGTCGCCGGTCGCCTCTGGCGTCAGAACGCGCAGGGTCGGCCAGACCGTGCCGGTGCGGCCGTCCTCGTAGAGCGCGATCATCGTTTCGATCACGTCGTCGATGCGCTCACCGAGCGCGACCGTCTCGACCAGCCCGCTGACATGGAACTCCATCGGAAGCGAGGCCATCGCCTCGAGCTGCTCGATGACCGTCTCGAGCCCGACAAGGTCCTTGCCGGACGCTTCGGCGCGCCGGGCAAGTGCGATGTCGAGGATTTCGAGCCCTGCCTGCTTGCGCGCCGTCTCGCACTCGGGCAGCGCCACCATCGCGGCGACGAGCCACGGCTTCATCCGGTCGACCAGCGCCAGTTGCAACCCCCGCTCCGACAGCCCTTCCTGAAGGCGCGCCCGGTCGGCATCGCTGAGATAGTCGCTGATGCGCTCGTCGCCGGTGAACATGGTCAGTTCGGGCCGGCTCATCAGCGCCATCTGCGCCTTGGAAGGATCGAGGATCTCGGTCGTCTCGATCACCACCGTGTTGGCGGCGGTAAAGGCCGCTTCGGCGAACGGCGGAAGTTCGGTGACGCGCGGATCGGTCATGTGCATCGTGCCGAACAGGAACGACGGCGCCACGCCGTCGCGTTCGATCCGGTAGAGTATGGCATCGCCATGGATCACGTCCGCGCCCTCGGCGAGCACGCGCGCATGCGTTTCCGGTTCGGTCTCGGCCAGTTCGGCAAGAAGGTTCTCGCCGGTGCAGGCCGCCGAGGCCGGTTGTTCGGCCCGCGCCGATACGGCAAGCGCCGTCAGCAGCACCATCGCCACGAACAGCGTGTTGATCAGGGCGATCAGCCTGAGCGCCACGCCGGACCAGCGGTCGACTGCGGCGGATGAAATTTGTGCGATCCGTGTCATCCGTTCACCATAGGGCGGCGTTGCGACCAATCGGTTAAGCGATATCGTAAATTGTCACGCACGCGGGTGGGCGGCACGCCAGGCATCCAGCAGACGCTGCGAATCGACGCCCGTATAGACCTGCGTCGTCGACAGGCTGGCATGGCCGAGCAGTTCCTGGATCGTGCGCAGATCGCCGCCCGACCCAAGAAGGTGGGTGGCGAAGGAATGGCGCAGCGCGTGCGGCGTCGCCGTCTCCGGCAGGCCGAGCGCCCCGCGCAGCGCCCGCATGTCGCGCTGGAGCACCGCCGGCTGCAGCGCCCCGCCGCGCGCGCCCCGGAACAGCGCCGTGCCGGGCGCCAGATCGTAGGGGCACAGGTCCCGGTAGGCATCGATCGCCTCGAACACCACCGGCAGCAACGGCACGGTGCGCGTCTTGCCGCCCTTTCCGGTTACCGCGATCGAGCGCGCCGACCGGTCGCGCAGATCGGCGCCGTCGAGCGCCAGCGCCTCGCCGATCCTGAGGCCGCAGCCGTAAAGCAGCGTCAGCACCGCCGCGTTGCGGGCCCGCATCCAGGGCGCCGCGTTGAGCTGTTCGCCCGCCTCGACGACCCGACTCGCATCGACCGCGGTCAGCGGCTTGGGCAGCGATTGGGGCTGGCGGGGCGCGCGCATCGCCGTCGCGGCGGCCGCGTTCGCAAGCCCCTCGCGTTCGAGATGCTTCAGGAAGGATCGCACGCCGGCAAGACAGCGCCCGATCGTGCGCACGCCCGCTCCCTGCCCGCGCCGGCGCGTCAGGAATGCGCGCAGGTCCATCGGCCTGAGACCGGCGATATCCTTCAGGCCGGGCGGCCCGCCCTGATGATCGGCCAGGAAATTCAGGAACTGACGCGTGTCGCGCTCATAAGCTTCCAGCGTGTTGGCCGCCAGCCGCCGCTCGCCGGCCAGCTTGTCGAGCCAGGCCTTGCGGGCGGCGAGCAGATCGGGCCGGGCGGGCAGCAGCGTTTCCCTCATGCACCAAACCTAGACCGGCATCGTTACCGCTTGCTTGACGGCGCGCTTGGCCCGGCGGACAGAACCGGCTATCGGCGTCTCATGAACGACAAGCCGACCAATCCGGTCCTGATGGGCGTGATCGGCGCGCCGCACGGCGTGCGCGGACAGGTGCGGGTCCGGTCCCATACCGGCGATCCGCTGGCGCTGGGCGACTACGGCCCGCTTTTCGACACCGCCGGCCGCCGTTACGAGGTCGCCGACATCCGGCCGGCCAAGGGCGTCGTCATCGTCACCTTCGCAGGCGTGACGGGCCGCGATGCGGCCGAGGCGCTGGGTGGCACCGAACTGTTCGTCGACCGGAGCCAGCTTCCCGATGAAGAACTCGACGAGGACGAGTTCTTCATCGAGGACCTGATCGGGCTGACCGCCGTGAGCGCGGACGGCGCTGCGCTCGGCCAGGTCATCGCCGTGCACGATTTCGGCGGCGGCGACGTGATCGAACTCAGGCCCGAACGCGGCGGCCGCACCGAACTCTACCCGTTCACACGCGCCGTCGTGCCCGAGATCGACCTCGACGCGGGCAGGCTGACGCTGGTCCCGCCCGGCGAAATCTTCGCAAGGCCCGAAGAGGACGAAACGCCGTGACCTTCCGCGCTTCGGTGCTGACCCTTTACCCGGACATGTTTCCGGGCACGCTCGGGCAGGCGCTGGCCGGCAAGGCGCTGGCCGACGGGCTGTGGTCGCTCGAGGTCACCCAGATCCGCGATTTCGCCACCGACCGGCACCGCAGCGTCGACGACACGCCGGCCGGTGGCGGCGCCGGCATGGTGCTGCGCGCCGACATCCTTGCCCGCGCGATCGACCATGTTTCGCCGGCCGATGACCCGCGCCCGCGCCTTCTGATGAGCCCGCGCGGCCGGCCGTTCGACCAGGCGATGGCCCGCGATCTCGCCGCCGGCCCCGGCGCCGTGATCGTCTGCGGCCGCTTCGAGGGAGTCGACGAGCGGGTCATCGAAGCCCGAGGCCTGACCGAGGTTTCGATCGGCGATTATGTGCTGTCGGGCGGCGAGGTCGCCGCCCAGATCGTGCTCGACGCGGCCATCCGCCTGCTGCCGGGCGTCATGGGCAACCAGGTGTCGGGTGAGACCGAAAGCTTCGAGACCGGCCTGCTCGAGCACCCGCACTACACGCGGCCGGCCGAATGGGAGGGCCGTTCGATCCCCGAGGTCCTGACCTCCGGCAATCATGCACGCATCGAGGCGTGGCGCCGGGAACGGGCCGAGGCGCTGACGCGCGAGCGGCGGCCCGATCTGTGGGCGGCATACACGGCCAAAAAACCGCCGCCGGAGAGGTGACAATGATGTCAATCTCCTGTATGAGCGCGCGGAATTTCGGCCCTGCCGAAGTCTTTGCAGCAATTACGGGCAGGACCAACGCTCCGGTTCGGGAATGATCTTGAACCAGGCGGCACGATGCGGTCGATCCTTCGACGATTGTGCGCCCCGGCGAGCGCTCTGGCGGCTCAAAAGAACAATGAGGACAGACCGATGGACGTGATCCGTCAACTCGAGGCCGAACAGGCCCAGAAGATCGCCGATAAACGCACCTTTCCCGATTTCTCGCCGGGCGACACGCTGCGCGTGCAGGTTCGCGTGACCGAAGGCAAGCGCACCCGTCTGCAGGCCTTCGAGGGCGTGTGCATCGCGCGCGCCGGCTCGGGCCTGAACGAGAACTTCACCGTGCGCAAGATTTCCTATGGCGAAGGCGTCGAGCGCGTGTTCCCCGTGTTCTCGCCGCTGGTCGAGCAGGTTGAAGTCGTCCGCCGCGGCAAGGTGCGCCGGGCCAAGCTCTATTACATGCGCGCGCTGCGCGGCAAGAAGGCCCGTATCGCCGAGAACACCGGCGTGCGCGCCCGCAAGCTGAACGAGGCCGAGCGCAAGGCGCTGGCCGACGAGCGTGCCCGCATCGAGGCCGAGAAGGTCGCCGCCGCCGAGGCGCTGGCCGCCGAAAAGGCAGCCGAGGAAGCGGCGGAAGCCGCAAAGGCGGCCGAAGGCGAGAACGCCGACAACAACGCGTAACGCACCCCGGCGAACGCCGGTCGACGATAGGGGGCGGCCCGTTCGGAGCCGCCCTTTTTCGTGCCCGGGTCTCCGGCCGCCGCCGTACGCCCTTGCGCGGCACGCTGCGGCGCGGCACTGTGTCGTCTGGCCCGGACGTGCCGGGACCAGCGTTCTCAAAGGAGAGTATCGTCATGCCGAGAGCCCGTCTCGCCCCCGTTCTGGCGGCCGCCGCCGCCCTCGTGACCGTCACCGCCGCCGCCGCGCAGGACCTGCCCGATCTTGAAGGGCGCACGATCACCGTGGTCACCGAGAATGCCTACCCGCCGCTGCAGTTCCTCGACCCGGAAACCGGCGAGCAGATCGGCTGGGAATATGACGCCATGGCCGAGATCGCCGAGCGCCTGAACGCCGAGATCGAGTACCAGAACATCTCTTGGGACGCGATGATCCAGGCGGTTTCCGACGGCCAGTACGATATCGGCATGACCGGCATCACCATCCGCGAGGACCGTGCCGAGAAAGTCGACTTCTCGGACAAATACATGACCAGCGAGATGTTCATGCTGGTGCGCGGCGACGAGGATCGCTTCAACGACGCCGAGAGCTTTGCCGCCGACGAGAACCTCCTTGTCGGCGCCCAGCCCGGCACGACGCCGTTCTATGTCGCGGTTTACGACGTGCTCGACGGCGACGAGGGCAATGCGCGCATCAAGCTGTTCGAGACCTTCGGCGCTGGCGTGCAGGCGCTGCGCACCGGCGATGTCGACATGGTGCTGACCGACGGCACTGCCGGCCAGGGCTATGTCGATGCTTCCGACGGCGCACTGAAACTCGTCGGCGAACCGCTCGGCACCGAGGATTTCGGCTTCATCTTCCCCAAGGGCTCCGACCTGGTCGAGCCGGTCAATGCCGCCATCGCCTCGATGGAAGCGGACGGCACGCTCGATGCGCTCAACCGGAAGTGGTTCCTCGAATACAAGCTGGGACAGTAGCGCCAAGGGGCCCTGTCGACGCGCATTTCATGCGAGCAGGCGCGCATTTTGTCCCCGCGCGCCTGCTTGCGAACCGGCAATCGGGGTTACCCGAAGACGGTGCGAGCATAGGTCACCAGCACGAACGCGATCACGAGCGCCAGTGTGATCGTGACCAGGGACGAAAATGTCGGCTCGTTGCGCGCCATGCGTTTGACCTGATCCAGATGCCATCGTGGCGAAAAGACCTTCGCGCCGTAGAACAAATAGAAAATGCCGAACGCGATGATCACCCAAACGATCTTGGACACGTCTTTTCCCTCCGCACGCCAACGGGCTCTATGAAATCGCGAAGCCGCTGGCAAATCCCATGACCATGCTGCCGCCCGAGCCGTCGCGACCGTCACCCGAACGCGACTTTCCCTGGTGGCTGGTGGCGATCGTCGTCATCGGCGTCGTTCTGGCCGTCGTCATCGCCACCAACGACCTCTACACGCAGGTCTTCCGCACGGTTTCGCGCGGCGTTCAGATCACCGTCTTCGTCACGCTGGTCGGCTTCGCCATGGCAAGCCTGGTCGGCCTCGTCTTCGCGCTGATGGCGCTTTCGAACTCGCTGATCCTGCGCCAGGTCTCGCGCTTCTACGTCGAGGTCATCCGCGGCGTGCCGATCATCGTTCTGCTGTTCTACATCGCCTTCGTCGGCGCGCCGGCGCTGGTCGTCGCCATCAACTGGCTGACCTGGCCGCTGCAGCAGATGGGGCTTTCCGAGCCCTGGCAGGTGCGCGACATCTCGCTTCTGTGGCGTGCGGTCCTGGCGCTGATGATCGGCTATTCGGCCTTCATCGCCGAAGTCTTCCGCGCGGGTATCCTCGCCGTCGACAAGGGCCAGATCGAGGCGGCCGAGGCGCTCGGCCTGTCGCGCTTCCAGCGCTTCCGCTTCATCGTCTTCCCGCAGGCGATCAAGACGATCCTGCCGCCGCTCGGCAACGATTTCGTCGCCATGGTCAAGGATTCCTCGCTCGTCTCGGTGCTCGGCGTCGCCGACATCACGCAGATGGGCAAGGTCTACGCGTCCGGTTCCTTCCGCTTCTTCGAGACCTATTCGATCGTCGCCTACATCTACCTGATCCTGACGATCTCGCTGTCGATCGGCCTGCGGCAACTCGAAAAGCGGCTCAGACGCAGCCAGAAGGGATAGCCGCCACCACCCCCTCATCCTGAGGTGCGAGCGCAGCGAGCCTCGAAGGACGAGGGTGGTGGCTGCGCGCACCTCAGTATGAGAAAAGGCGGCCGTCCGCCAACGCGCGATGACGTTGACCTATGTCAAGTTCAATTGACAGCGAGGGCATAGCCTGTCCGGGAACGATCCCGGGAGGCCCGCCATGCATGTCGTACTCGTCCACCCCAACTATCACTCGGGCGGGGCGGAGATCGCCGGCAACTGGCCGCCGGCCTGGGTCGCCTATCTGGCCGGCTCGCTGCGAAAGGCCGGTTTCGACAAGGTCACCTTCATCGACGCGATGACCAACGACATCGACGATGTCGACCTGGGCAAGCGCCTGGCCGACCTGCAGCCCGACATCGTCGGCACCACGGCGATCACCCCGTCGATCTACGTCGCCGAGAACGTGTTGAGGATTGCGCAGCAGGTCTGCCCGAACGCGGTGCGCGTGCTCGGCGGCATCCACGCCACCTTCATGTACAAGCAGGTGCTGTCCGAGGCGCCCTGGGTCGACGTGATCGTGCGCGGCGAGGGCGAGGAGATCTTCGCCGAACTGGTCACCTGCATCGCCGAAGGGCGCTGGCCGGCCGATCGCGAGGCGATCAGGGGCCTGGCCTTCATCGACGGCGACGAGATCATCGCGACGCCCGCCGCGCCCACCGTCAAGGATCTCGAGGCGATCGATCCGGACTGGTCGCTGCTCGAATGGGACAAGTACATCTACGTCCCGCTCGGCGTGAAGGTCGCGATCCCGAACATGGCGCGCGGTTGCCCCTTCACCTGTTCGTTCTGCTCGCAGTGGAAGTTCTGGCGCGATTACCGCGTGCGCGATCCCAATGCGGTGGTCGACGAGATCGAGAAGCTGGTCAACGATCACGGTGTCGGCTTCTTCATCCTCGCCGACGAGGAGCCGACCATCAACCGCAAGAAGTTCATCCAGTTCTGCGAGGAACTGATCGCGCGCGGCCTGCCCGACAAGATCAAGTGGGGCATCAACACGCGCGTCACCGACATTCTGCGCGACGAGGAGCTGCTGCCGCTCTACCGCAAGGCCGGCCTGGTGCACGTCTCGCTCGGCACCGAGGCGGCCGCCCAGCTCAAGCTCGACCAGTTCAACAAGGAGACCAAGGTCGAGGACAACAAGCGCGCGATCAAGCTGCTGCGCGATGCCGACATCTTCGTCGAGGCGCAGTTCATCGTCGGCCTCGACAACGAGACCGCCGAGACGCTCGAGGAAACCTACCGCATGGCTTGGGACTGGCAGCCCGACCTTGCCAACTGGGCCATGTACACGCCCTGGCCGTTCACGCCGCTGTTCCAGGAGCTGGGCGACAAGGTCGAGGTGTTCGACTTCTCCAAGTACAATTTCGTCACCCCGATCATGAAGCCGCAGGCGATGGACCGCGATGAGCTTCTCGACCGGGTAATGAACAACTACCGGCGTTTCTATTCGAAGAAGGCGCTGTTCCACTATCCCTGGCGCGGCACCGGCTTCAGGCGACGCTATCTTCTGGGCTGCCTGAAGGCGTTCCTGAAAGCCGGCTTCCAGCGCAAGTTCTATGACCTGGGCAAGCACAATTATTGGGGCCCGCAATCGAAGGGGAAGGTCGACTTCCATTTCGACGACACGCGCACCATCGCCAAGGCGCAGATGGACGACTGGGCCGCGATCCACGACAAGAAGATCGCATTGGCCGAAGCCCGCAAGCGCATCGAGACAAACGAGGACGGCGTGCCGATGGCCTGCGGCGGCGGCACCGAGCAGATGGAGGACTATTCCGGCCTGCCGACCTCCACCCGTCGGCCCAAGCGCCCGCCGAAGGTCAAGCTGCCGACCGACGAGTACCAGGAGCCGGCCCAATAGCCGCGCCTTCGTCGCGGGCTGGCAGGAGGAGTAACCGATGAGCGCCATGCCCGACGCCGGAACCCTCGATGCACGCCCCTTCGCGGGCACCGCCGGCGACGGCATGAGCGCCGGCCGCCACACGGTCGGGCCGAACGCGATCATCCAGACGCGGGCCGCGCTCGACGAGATCGTCGGCATCGGTCGCCGCCGGGCGATCTTCGGGACGTCCGGCCATGGCGCCTTTGCCGACCACGATCCGGACGGCATGGTCGAGGCGCGCATCGTCAACGCCCTCAATTACGAGATCGCCGCCCGGCTCGACCCGGAGACCGCCCACGCCGTGATAAAACGGGCGGGCGAGATGACCGGCGATTACATCCTCGCCAATCGCATCCCGAAACCGGCGCAATGGCTGCTCAGGCGCTTGCCGCGCGCGTTGGCGCAACGCCTGCTGATGGCTGCGATCGCCAGGAACGCCTGGACGTTTGCCGGCCATGCCCGGATCGAGACTGGCCCTGACTTCATCGCCATTCACGAAAACCCGATCTGTCTGGGCAAGGTCGGCTTTTCGTCCTGCGTCTGGCACGCGGCGGTGTTCCGCCGGCTCTTCACCACGCTGGTGGACCCGGCCATCACCGTCCACGAGACCGAATGCGTCGGCTGGGGCGGCGAGGCCTGCCGGTTCGAGATCGTGCGGCCCTAGGCGCTCCGCCCGTCCTTGACCCTCCCGCCCGCCATGTGCATATCGGCGTGACCGCATTCACCACATTCGAACGGGACACGCCGCCATGGCCGCGCCGCGCACGCTCTATGACAAGATCTGGGACGACCATCTGGTCCACGACGCCGAGGACGGCACGTCGCTGATCTACATCGACCGGCATCTGGTGCACGAGGTGACCAGCCCGCAGGCCTTCGAGGGTCTGCGCATGGCGGGCCGCGCCGTCCGGCAGCCCGAAAAGACGCTCGCCGTCGTCGACCACAACGTGCCCACTTCGCCCGACCGGCACGAGGGCATCAAGAACGAGGAAAGCCGCATCCAGGTCGAGGCGCTGGCCAGGAACGCCGCCGATTTCGGCATCGAGTACTATTCGGAAAGCGACCGCCGACAGGGCATCGTCCATATCGTCGGCCCCGAACAGGGCTTCACCCTGCCCGGCATGACGATCGTCTGCGGCGACAGTCATACCTCCACGCACGGCGCCTTCGGCGCGCTGGCGCACGGCATCGGCACGTCCGAGGTCGAACATGTCCTGGCGACGCAGACGCTGATCCAGTCCAAGGCGAAGAACATGCTGGTGGAGGTCAACGGCACCGCGCCCGAGGGCGTGACCGCCAAGGACATCATCCTCGCCATCATCGGTCAGATCGGCACCGCCGGCGGCACCGGCCATGTCATCGAATATGCGGGCGAGGCGATCCGCGCCCTGTCCATGGAAGGGCGCATGACGGTCTGCAACATGTCGATCGAGGGCGGCGCCCGCGCCGGCATGATCGCGCCCGACGAGACCACATTCGCCTACATCAAGGACCGGCCGCGCGCGCCCAAGGGCGCCGCCTGGGACATGGCGATGGAGTACTGGAAGACGCTCCACACCGACGAGGGCGCACGCTTCGACAAAATCGTCACACTCGACGCGGCCGATCTGCCGCCGATCGTCTCCTGGGGTTCGTCGCCCGAGGACGTCATCGCCGTCGATGGCGTCGTGCCCAACCCCGACGACATCGAGGACGCCAACAAGCGCGCCTCGAAATGGCGGGCGCTCGACTATATGGATCTCAGGCCCGGAACGAAGATCACCGACATCGAGATCGACCGCGCCTTCATCGGCTCGTGCACCAACGGCCGCATCGAGGATCTGCGCGCCGTCGCAAAGGTCGTCGAGGGCAAGCGCGTGCATGAGCGCGTCGACGCGATGATCGTGCCCGGCTCCGGGCTGGTCAAGGCGCAGGCCGAGGCCGAGGGGCTGGACGTCATCTTCAAGGCGGCCGGTTTCGACTGGCGCGAGCCGGGCTGCTCGATGTGCCTTGCCATGAACGATGACCGGCTCAAGCCCGGCGAGCGGTGCGCGTCGACCTCGAACCGGAACTTCGAGGGCCGGCAGGGCTACAAGGGCCGCACCCATCTGGTCTCGCCCGCCATGGCGGCGGCGGCGGCCATCGCCGGCCGCTTCGTCGACGTGCGCAAGCTCTGAGCGCGGCCCTCGAAATCCGCATTTTGCCGCGGTTCCGGGTCCGGGCTTTCACGCTCCCTTAAGCGCGCGCGGGTTATGCCCGCCGTGAACGGGGAATGAGCGTGGAACTGACAACCGCCGGCATTGTCGCGTCACTGGGTGTGCTGTTCGGCCTGAACTTCATCGGGCTGTTCGTGGCCGCCTACGCGCTCGACCGCACGTCGGGCCACATCGTCTGGTATCTGGCGGCGACGGTCGCCTTCATCGTCAGCGGCGTGGCGTTCCTGCTGTCGAGCCTGACGCCGTTGACCGCGCCCTTCCTGATCATCGACGATCTGTTCACGGGGGCCGGCTTCGCCCTGCTCGGCGTCGGTTTCGCACGCGCCTTCGCGCTCGATATACCGTGGCGCGCGATGGCGGCCTGGATGTCCGTCGGGCTCGTGCTCGTTCCCGCCCTCGCCCTGATCGGCGAGCTGGCGCTGACGCGCCTTATCCCGGTCAGCGTGTGGCATGCCGTCGCGCCGACCGTGATCGGCCTTGTCCTTTGGCGGGCGCCCGAGGGACGCACGATCATGCGGGTGCTCGGCGCCTTCGTGCTGGTCGCGGCGCTTGCGGTGCTGGTGCGGCCCGCCTTTTCGGTGCTGATCACGGCCAACCCCGCGCTCGACCACGCCCGCCAGGTCGAGATCTACGGCGCGCTCGTCTCGATACCCTTCCTGGTCGCCATGTTCGGCATCGCCGCCGGCGTGTTCTTCCACGTGATGAGCGATCTCGCGCACGGCTACCGGAACGCCTCGATCACCGACGCGCTCACCGGTCTGCTCAATCGGCGCGGCTTCCTCGATGCGGCCGCCGAGCAGATCGCCACGCCCGCGCACCTGATCATGGTCGACATCGACCGGTTCAAGACGATCAATGACGGCCACGGCCATGACGCCGGCGACCGGGTGCTCGTCGCCGTCGCCGCGATCATCGCCCGCGCCGCGCCGCGGCCGCACCTGAGCGGCCGGCTCGGCGGCGAGGAGTTCGCGATCATCGCCCAGCGCACCGAAACGGCGACGGCAAGGGCACTGGCGCAGTCTCTGCGCAGCGCGATCGCGATCGAACTGGACGGGGTGGTTGCCGAAGGGGTCTCCGTCACCGCCAGCCTGGGCGTCGCGCCGATCGTCGACCGCGATGTCGCATCGGCCCTGATCGACGCCGACCGGGCGCTCTATGCGGCCAAGCGCGCCGGCCGCAACGCCGTGCGCACGGCACCCGATCAGGTCGCCTCCCCCGAGCGCCGGCGTGGCAGCCGGGCCGGATGACCGCCGCCGGTCAAAGCGGCAGCAGCGTGTCCACCACGTAGAGCCAGATCGAGATCGTTACCACCGATAGCGCCGTGGCGAGCAGCAGCGTCGAGGCGGCCAGGTTCACCGCCCGGTCATAGAGCGTGGCGAAGATGTAGATGTTCACCCCCGGCGGCATGGCGGCGAGCGCCACGGCCGCATGCACGGCGACGCTCGAAAGGCCGAAGACGTAGTGCGAGAGCACGAAGGCGATCGCCGGATGGACGATCAGCGAAAAGGCCGACGCGGTCAGCGTCTCGGGCAGCGCGGCGGTCAGCCTGTAGCGGGTCAGCGCCGCGCCGATCCCGACCAGCGCGACCGGAATCGCCGCCGCCGCCAGCATGTCGACGCTCGCCTGAAGCGGTTCCGGCAGCACAAGGCCCGATGCGTTGACGGCAAGGCCGGCCAGAATGCCGGCCATCAGCGGATTGGCGATGATCGACCGGCCGGCCCTGCGCAGCGTTTCGCCCAGCGTCCGGCCGTCGCGGCGCATCAGTTCCATGGTGATCATGCCGACCGTGTAGATCAGCGGCGCGTGCAGGGCGATGATGCCGAACGCCATCGTCATCGTCGCTTCGCCATAGGCGCGCTCGACGATCGGCAGCCCGAGCAGGACCGAGTTCGAGAAGGTGCCGGCGAAACCGACGGCGACGGCTTCGCCGGGCCGACGCTTGAAGACCCTGCGTGCGACGATGATGCCGGCGGCGAAGCAGAAGAACACGCCCGTATAGAAGCTGATCAGCAGCGGCGGAAGAAAGGCCTGACCGAGATCGATCCCGGCCATCGCGCGGAACAGCAGCACCGGCACGGCGATCCGCACCGCGAACGTGTTCAGCGCATCGGCAAAATCATCCTTGAGATAGCCCGTGCGGATCGCGCCATAGCCGACCCCGATCAGGATGAAGACGGGCAGAATGGTCTGCAGAATGGCGAGCATAGGAAATCACGCAAGGCCGCGGAACGGGCACAGCGCTGCCATAAGCCAATGCTTGCGGGAATGCGAGGGCCGGCGCGACCTCAGCCGCGCGTCGCCTCGCCGTCGATGATCGGCGAGTCGTCCTCGCCGCCATCGCCGGTCCTGATGTCCTCTTCGGCAAGCGCTTTGCGGGCGGCCGCCCGATGCGCCTCGGTGATGTTGCCGCGCACGGCCGCGAACGCCGCCGTCAGCACGGCGATGTCGTCGCCGAAGCCGAAGCCGATAAGGAAGTCGGGAATGGAGTCGAGGGGCAGAATGAAATAGGCGAGCGCCGCCAGAAGGATGCCGCGAACACGCGGCGGCGTCTCCGGATCCATCGCGCAATAGTAGCCCGCGACGACCTCGTCGATGAACGGGATCATGCGCGCATAGCGCTTGACCTTCGGCCAGAACCGGTTGCGCACGCGCTTTTCGCGCCTGCCCTGCTCTTCCTCGCTGCCCGGCTCGAGTATCTCGCCGATCTTCACATCGTCCATCGTCTGCCTCCTCGACAGCAGATGGGGCGAGGATCGGCGCCTTTCAAGCAAGGCCGGTCAGCCGGCCGCCTTGTTCATCGCCCTGGCCAGCTTGATGTCGAGTTCGGTGACGCCGCCCGAATCGTGCGTGGTCAGGCGCACGTCAACGCTGTTGTAGACGTTCGACCATTCCGGATGATGGTCCATCTTCTCGGCGGTCGGCGCGCACGTCGCCATGAAGCCGAACGCGGCCGGAAAATCGGCGAACTTGAAGCCGGCCGTGATCGCCTTGCCGCCCTCTTCAAGCGTCCAGCCATCCAGATCGGCCAGCGCGGTTGTCAGTTCCTCGTCGGTCAGGCAGGGTTTGGGCATCGTCCGGCCTCCTTTACTCGCGTTGTCGGTTGCCGCGAACATAGCGAGGCGATCGGAGAGGAAAAGACGCCCATGCGCATTCTGTTCGTCTGCCTCGGCAACATCTGCCGGTCGCCGCTTGCCGAAGGTCTCTTCCGGCATGCCGCCGCGCAGGCCGGCCTCGGCGACCGCGTCGCGGTGGATTCCGCCGGAACCGGCGACTGGCATTGCGGCGAAGCGCCCGACCCGCGCGCGATCACGGTGGCCGCACGGTACGGCATCGACATCTCGGGCCAGCGTGCCCGGCAGATCCGGCGGGAGGACTTCCACGCCTTCGACCTGATCCTCGGCATGGACCACGCCAACGTAAACCATCTCACCCGCATGGCCGCCCATGACGGCACCGCCGAGATCGATCTGTTTCTCGCCCGCGCGACCGGCGAACGGCGCGACGTGGCCGATCCCTATTTCGGCGAGGCAGCCGGTTTCCAGACCGCCTATGACGACATAAAGGCCGGCGCCGAGGCGCTTGCCGCCGGTCTCGCCATGCCCGTCTCGCGCGACAGCGGATAGCTTTCCTCGACGAGGTAGGGCCCGCCGCCGACCGAATCGCGCGAACTCATCAGCACGAACCGGTCGACCCTGAACGGCGGAACATAGAAGCCGCCGCGCACCGACAGATAGTTGGCGACCGCGCCCGGCGAGGCGTTGCGCAGCCGCGCCAGCGTCACGTGCGGAGTGAACTTGCGCGGATCGGGCGCAAGACCGAGCCGCCGGCAGATGCCGGCGATCTCGGCCTGCAGGTCATAGAGGTCCGGGCAGCCGGTCGGCACCGCGAACACGCTGTGCGGTTTCTTGCCTCCGAAGGCGCCAAGCCCGGAAAAGCCCATCATGAACGGCCGGCGATGCACGCGTTCGAGCGCATGCGCGACCTCGTCGGCCATGTGATGTTCGATGTCACCGATGAACCGCAATGTGAGGTGGTAGTTCTCCATGTCGATCCAGCGGGCGCCCGACAGGCCTCCGCGCAGCATCGACAGGTGGGTTGCGGCATGGTGAGGGATTTCGAGAGCGGCAAACAGGCGCGGCATGACAGGTCCCCTCATGTTGAGCGGTGGGCACGGCCATCGCGCGGACAGCAAATCACCCCCGCCTTGATGTCAGCGAATCACGCAAGCGCGCGATGCGCAAGACCATTGTCGCTTGACCAACGGTTAACATTCGATCATCGCTCCATCCCCTTTCGGGACAGATAGTCGCGCATCAGCGGCATGAAGCGCTCGACCATCGCGGCGACCCCTTCGGCCGTCGGGTGGATGCCGTCGGCCATCATCTTCTCGCGCACCGCCTCGCCGTCGGCGTTGATCGTGATCGCGCCATCGAGGAAGAACGGGTACAGCGGAACATCGTGCTTGTCGGCCAGATCGGGGAAGATCGTGTCGAAGCGCGCGCGATAGTCGGCGCCCATGTTCGGTGGCGCGCGGATCCCGGCGAGCAGCACGTCGATCCCGCGCGCCTTCAGCCGCGTGATCATCCGGTCGAGATTGTCGCGCGTCACCTCCGGCGGAAGGCCGCGCAGCGCGTCGTTGCCGCCAAGTTCCAGGATGACGAAATCGGTACCGTCGGGCACCGACCAGTCGAGCCGCGACAGCCCGCCCGCCGTCGTGTCGCCGGAAAAGCCGGCATCGGCGATGGTCACGTCATAGCCCTCGTCGCGCAGGGCCTGCTCGAGCTGATCGGGAAAACCGGCCCCGGGCGGCAACTGGTAGCCCGCCATCAGGCTGTCCCCGAAGCCGACGCCGCGCACAGTTTCGGCCGCTGTCGGGCTCGCAAACGCAGCGGCAAGCAAACCGACCGCCGCAAAAACACGTACCAAGCCTTTGAACATTCGCTTCATCCTGCCCATCTAGCCGCAACTGCCACTCGCATATAGGTGCCGATCGCCGTGACTGAACCCGTCATCGAACTTGACAACGTCAATCTGGCGCTCGGCGCCGCCGCAAGCCGGGTGCAGGTGCTCAAGGGCGTCAGCCTGTCCGTGCCCGGCGGCGAGGCGGTCGGCGTGGTCGGCCCGTCCGGCTCGGGCAAGACGACGCTGCTGATGGTGCTGGCCGGGCTCGAACGGCCCGACTCGGGCGCGGTGTCCGTCGCCGGCGCCCGCCTCGACACGATGAGCGAGGACGCGATCGCGAAATTTCGCGGCAGCAATATCGGGTTCGTCTTCCAGTCCTTCCACCTGATCGCCAACATGACCGCGCTCGAAAACGTCGCCGTTCCGCTCGAACTGGCCGGTGCCGACGATGCCTTCGGCCGCGCCCGGGCCGAACTCGAAGCGGTCGGCCTCAGCGACCGGCTGACCCATTATCCGGGGCAACTGTCCGGCGGCGAACAGCAGCGCGTCGCCATCGCCCGCGCGCTGGCGCCAGAGCCGGCGATCCTGATCGCCGACGAGCCGACCGGCAATCTCGACCAGGAGACCGGCCGCCAGATCGCCGACCTGATCTTCGAAACGCAGAAGCGGCGCGGCACCACCTTCGTGCTCGTCACCCACGATGCAGGCCTTGCCGCCCGCTGTGACCGGCAGGTGCGCGTGCGCTCCGGCGAAGTGTTCGAAGGCGACGCGGCGGCGATGGCGGCCGAGTGATGGCGACGCTGTCCGACCAGATCGCGCTGGCCTTCCGGTTCGCCCTGCGCGAGGTGCGCGGCGGCCTTTCGGGCTTTTACGTCTTTCTGGCCTGCATCGCGCTCGGCACGGCCGCGATCGGCGGCGTCAACGCCGTCGCCCAGGCGATCACCCAGGGCATCCAGTCCGAGGGCCGCTCCATTCTCGGCGGCGATGTCCGGTTCGAACTGATCCACCGCACCACGACGCCCGAGGAACTGGCAACGCTCGAAGGCTTCGGCACGGTCGCCCAAAGCGCCAACACGCGCTCGATGGCCCGCCTCGCCGACCAGTCCGACCAGACGCTCGTCGAGATCAAGGCGGTCGACGATCTCTATCCGCTCTATGGCGAGTTCGTCACCGAGCCGCCGCTCGCGCGGGCCGATTATTCCGAGCGCGACGGCGCCTGGGGGATTGCGGTCCAGCCGATCCTGCTCGAACGGCTCGGCCTTGCGGTCGGCGACACCCTGCTGATCGGCGACTCGCGCTTTGCGATCCGCGCGATGATCCGCTCCGAGCCCGACGCGCTGTCGGACGGTATCGGCCTTGCCCCGCGCGTGATCATGTCGCTTGAGGCGCTTGAGGCCTCGGGGCTGATCCAGCCCGGCTCGCTGGTCGAGCGCGTCTACAAGATCCGCATGGCTCAAGGCGCCACCAACACCGAGATCGACGCGGCGATCGAGACCGCCAACCAAGCGCATCCGACCGCCGGCTGGTCGGTGCGCACCCGGTCGAACGCCGCGCCCGCGCTGGCCGCCAATGTGGAGCGCTTTGCGCAGTTCCTGACGCTGGTCGGGCTGACCGCGCTGGTTACCGGAGGGGTCGGCGTCGCCAACGCCGTGCGCGCCTTCCTCGACGCCAAGCGCGACGTGATCGCCACCTTCAAGTGCCTTGGCGCGCCCGGCCGTCTCGTCACGCTGATCTATCTGTTCCAGATCGTCATGGTCGGCGCGGTCGGCATCGCCGCCGGGCTGGTTCTGGCCGCGCTCGCCCCGTTCGCGGCCACCTGGGCGCTCGCCGGCATCGTGCCGCTGCCGCCCGCCGGCCTTTATCCCACAGCGCTCGGGCTTGCGGTGCTGTTCGCGCTGCTGACGATCCTCGTCTTCGCGCTGATCCCGCTCGGCCGCGCCCGCGACATTCCCGCCTCCAACCTGTTCCGCAACCAGACGATGGCCCATCGCGGCCTGCCGCGCGCGCCCTATGTGATCGCCGCCGCCGCCGCCGCGCTGCTGCTCGCCGGGCTTGCCGTCTGGTTCTCCGAGGAGCGCGCGCTCGCGAGCGGATTCCTCGCCGGCGTCGCCATCGCCTTCGTCATCCTGCGGCTGGTCGCCGGTGGCGTGCAGGCGCTGGCCCGCCGCGTGCGTGGCGTGCGCGGCACGTCGCTGCGCATGGCGATCGGCAACATCCACCGGCCCGGCGCGCTGACGCCCTCGGTCGTGCTCGCGCTCGGCCTCGGCCTGACCCTGCTCGTCGCGCTCGCCCTGATCGACACCAATCTGCGCCAGCAGATCGCCGGCAACCTGCCCGAACGGGCGCCGAACTTCTTCTTCGTCGACATCCAGTCGGACGTGGTCGAGGACTTCGCCACGCTCGTCGAGGGCGAGGCCGGCGACGCCGGCAAGCTGGTGCGCGTGCCGATGCTGCGCGGCCGCATCGTCGAACTGAACGGCCAGAACGTCGCCGAGATGGAACTGCCGCCCGAGGGCGCCTGGGTGCTGCGCGGCGATCGCGGCATCACCTATGCCGAAAACGTGCCCGAGAATTCGACCCTGAGCGCGGGTCAGTGGTGGCCCGCCGACCATGCGGGCGAACCGCTGGTGTCGTTTTCGGCCGAGGAAGCGGCCGAGATCGGCCTTGAGATCGGCGACACGGTCACGGTCAACGTTCTGGGCCGCAACGTCACCGCGACGATCGCCAATCTGCGCCAGGTCGAGTGGGAATCGCTGGCCATCAACTTCGTCATGGTCTTTTCGCCCAACACCTTCGCCGGCGCGCCCCATTCCTGGCTTGCCACATTGACCATGCCCGAGGCGACGTTCGAACAGGAGGCGCAGATCCTGTCCGCCGTCACGCGCGCCTTTCCCTCGGTCACGTCGGTGCGCGTCAAGGACGCCATCGATCTGGTCAACCGCGTCGTCGGCCAACTCGCCACAGCCGTGCGGGTGGCGGCCGCCGTGGCGCTGATCGCGTCGGTGCTGGTGCTCGCCGGCGCGCTCGCCGCCGGCAATCGCGCCCGCACCCATGACGCGGTCGTCCTGAAGACGCTTGGAGCGACCCGCAAGACCCTGATCCGCACCTTCGTGACCGAATATGCGATCCTGGGCTTCGCCACGGCGGTCTTCGCTCTCGTCGCCGGCGGGGTCGCGGCCTGGTTCGTGGTCAGCCAGATCATGACCCTGCCCTGGACTTTCCGGCCCGAGATCGCCGCCTTCACGGTGCTCGCCGCGCTCGTGTGCACGGTCGGGTTCGGCCTTCTGGGCACGTGGCGGGTGCTCGGCCAGAAGGCGGCGCCCGTGCTGCGCAATCTTTGAGCGGTTAGGCATCGGTTAACCGGGGCAAAGCGTTTTTGCGCGGGGCGAGCAAAAGCGGTCGGCTTTGCCCCCGTTCGGGACCGGAATTCCTTGTAAAACCTGCCTTGCCGCCTCATATTACGCGCAGGCATGCTGGAGGTCCCGCCAGCGGCGCCTCGGATGGTGCGCGAACTGCGCCGCCGGACACCCGACGGGACGGCAAGGTTCTTACGAGGACGAAATGGCTGAACTCCGCAACGTTCAATCACAGGCGGGCTATGGCGCCCGCACCTATGACGCGAGCATCGATCAGGGCCTGCGCGCCTACATGGTCCGCGTCTACAACCTGATGGCGCTGGCGCTGGGCATCACCGCCCTGTTCGCGGCCGGCACGGTGCTGCTGGCGACCACCAACAACCCGGCCGCCGCCGCCGCATCGCTGCCCAACGGCACGATGCTGACCGGTCTTGGCACGGTTATCTACGGCTCGCCGCTGCGCTGGGTGTTCTTCCTGGCTCCGCTGGCGATCGTGTTCTTCATGAGCTTCCGGATCGACCGCATCCAGCCCGGCACGGCGCAGATGGCGTTCTGGGCCTTCGCGGCGCTGCTCGGCATCTCGCTGTCGTCGATCTTCCTGGTCTACACCTCGGCCTCGATCGTGCAGACCTTCTTCATCACCGCCACGGCATTCGGTGCGCTGTCGCTTTACGGCTACACCACCAAGCGTGACCTGACGGCGATGGGATCGTTCCTGTTCATCGGACTGGTCGGCCTGATCCTGGTGATGATCGTCAACCTGTTCCTGGCATCGCCCGCGCTGCAGTTCGCCATCTCGGCGATCGGCGTGCTGATCTTCGCCGGTCTGACCGCCTACGACACGCAGAAGATCAAGGAAATGTACTATGAGGGCGACGGCACCGCCGTTGCCGAGAAGAAGGCCATCATGGGCGCGCTGGCGCTTTATCTGGACTTCATCAACATGTTCCAGTTCCTGCTGTACTTCCTCGGCCAGCGCGAGTGACGGCAGGCAGAACCGAGACAGGGAACAGGCGGCCTTCGGGCCGCCCTTTTCTTTTCCGCCGCGTTCTGCTTTGAGGCATCGTCCACCGCATGTTCGATGCCATGATCGAAACCCCCATCCTGCGCGATGCCACCCGCAACGACGTTCCGGCGATCACCACGATCTATGCCGACGCGGTGCGCAACGGCACGGCAAGCTTCGAACTCGATGCGCCCGACGAGGCCGAGATGGCCGCGCGCATGGCCGCGCTCGTCGACAAGGGCTATCCCTACATCGCCGCAACAGACGGCGCCGGCACGCTGCTCGGCTATGCCTATGCCGGCAGCTATCGCGCCCGGCCGGCCTATCGCTGGACGGTCGAGGATTCGGTCTACATCGCCCCCGACGCGATGGGACGCGGCGTCGGACGCATTCTGCTCACCGAGATCATCGCCCGCTGCGAGGCGCTCGGCTTCCGGCAGATGGTCGCGGTGATCGGCGGCGCCGACCACGCGGCCTCGATCCGCCTGCACGAAAGGCTCGGCTTTGCCCATGCCGGGCTGCTTCCGGCCACCGGCTTCAAGCACGGGCGCTGGCTCGATTCGGTCCTGATGCAACGCCCGCTCGGCGCCGGCAGCGGGACCGCGCCCGATCCGGGGACCTATCCCGGCACGCTCTACCCGGCGCGCTGAGAGCGGTTCAGTTCGACTGGACGAGCCGGATCTGCCGGTCGAACATCCTGAGCACCTGCGCCAGTTCGTGACCGCGCTTGAGCACGACGCCCGAGGCGTTGATCACCGCGTAGGCGCCCTGCTTGCGGGCAAGCTTGGGGGTCTTCTCGATCCGGTAGAGGGGCATCTCGGATGTCCGGCGGAACACCGAGAACACGGCCCGGTCCTTCAGGTGCGAAATGCCGTAGTCGCGCCATTCGCCGCCGGCCACCATGAAGCTGTAGACCCTCAGGATCTGGTCGAGTTCGCGCCGGTCGAACCGGACTTCCACGGGCGGCGCCTGACGGCGTACCTGCCCCAGCGCGATCACATTGCCGGACGACGCGCCGCCCGGCCTGTGCTGCGCGTTCTCATCATCGGAACCGGTGATGGTTCGCCTCCTCTGGTGCTGGTGTCGACCCGGCATCGTGGCGTGAATCGGTCGGCCATGCAAGCCGCGCGCGGACCGTTAACAGATCGTAAACGGCGCGCTCACACTGTCGAAAACAGGCGGGTCAAGCGTGATCGCGTGCCGCTTTTTCGCCGCATCTCCTCCACACCGCGGCCCGCATTGGTCTGACACTATCGGGGTGCGCGGCGGATGGCATCAAGCCCGGCCAGCCTGACCGCGCAAGCGGCCGGCCTGCCTACGCAGCCGGCCGCGTGGCCGGACCGGGGTGGTGATTGGACAATCTGTTGCCCCCAGCCCCGATGCCGCCCGGGTCCGGCCAAAACCCTCATAGTCAAGACATCCGCGTTCCCGAAGAGACGTCAGGCGCGTTCGAGGCCGGTCAGGTTGGCCGCGCCGAGCACCGGGCCGGGCGCTCCGTCGATCGCCATCTGCAGCAGCACCGCGCAGCCGTCGGCGGCATGCTCGGCAACCTTGCTCTTGGGAAGATCGATGCTCATCGGCCCGCCGTCCCACATGCCGAGCGTCCGCTGCGCCGTGACGGCGTTGGCATAAACGAGCGTCCTGCCGGCGTTCTCGCCCCGCTCGATCTCGACCGCGCTGCGCTGGCGGAAATAGGCGATCGTCAGGAGCGTGTCGGCACCCGCCGGCTTGCGTCCGTCGCCGACCGACACCGAAAGCCTGTCGTTCGTCACGTCGACCGAGACCGGCACGGACAGCCCGTCCCCCGACGCCCGGTGCGTCCTCAGGGCGCTGCGGATCGCGCGCCGGTCGCCACCGTTCATGTGCGCCCTTCCGTTGATGACGGCCTGCGGCGTGTAGACCGTGCGGCTGCCGAGGGTCTTGGCATAGGCGCGCTGGCGTGCCGTGTTCTCCGGGCTCGCAAGCGTGTCCTTCCAGCCCAGATAGTCCCAGTAGTC
Source organism: Roseitalea porphyridii (assembly GCF_004331955.1). Lineage (NCBI taxonomy): Bacteria > Pseudomonadati > Pseudomonadota > Alphaproteobacteria > Hyphomicrobiales > Ahrensiaceae > Roseitalea > Roseitalea porphyridii. The sequence continues at coordinate 3,425,913 of NZ_CP036532.1, forward strand.
GACATGGTAGCCGAGCGCGAGAACGTCCGGATCGGCGGCGAAATCGACGAGCGCCGCGTCGGCCGGCGGGCACGAACTGCAGCCCTGGCTGGTGAACAGTTCGATCACGCCGGTGGGCCTGCTGGCCGCCGCACCGGCCGGCCATGCCGCCGCGGCGAAGCCGGCCGCCGTGCCGGCAAGAAAGGTCCGGCGTGCGATTGCCGGTGCTGCGGGGCGAACGTCCATGGCTCCAAACGTACAAACAACCGCCGTCACCGCAAACTCACTTTCGCTTGACACGGGCGGCACGCTGCCACGCCTCCGCTGAAGGCTGGCCAAGCCGCTCGTCAGCCAGTATGACCCGCCCCGGGCACGGCCGGGACCGGTTTGTCGCAATTGTCACATTCGGTCCTTAGGGCTTTGCCGGTACACTGATTCGGGACCACGACCATGAAAATTGCAGTTCTCGGCGGCGACGGCTTCGTCGGCTGGCCCACCTCGCTCCACCTGTCCGCGCGCGGCCACGACGTGCACGTGATCGACAATCTGTCGCGCCGCTGGATCGACACCGAACTGGGCGTGCAGTCGCTGACGCCGATGGATTCGATCCAGGAGCGCACCCGCATCTGGCATGCCGAGACCGGCCGGCGCATCCATTTCCACCTGATCGACCTGGCGCGGGACTATGATGTCCTCAAGAACTGGCTGGCCGAGCACCGACCCGACGCGATCGTCCATTTCGCCGAACAGCGCGCCGCGCCCTATTCGATGAAGACCGACCGGCACAAGAACTACACGGTCAACAACAACGTCAACGCCACGCACAACCTGCTCAACGCGATGGTGGAGATCGATCTGGACGCGCATCTCGTCCATCTGGGCACGATGGGCGTCTACGGCTATTCGACGGTCGGCGCGGCGATCCCGGAGGGCTATCTGCCCGTCGGCATCGAGACGATGGACGGCGAGACGGTCAGCCAGGACATCCTCTATCCGGCCAATCCCGGCTCGATCTACCACATGACCAAGTGTCTCGATCAGCTCCTGTTCCAGTTCTACGCCAAGAATGACGGCCTCAGGATCACCGACCTGCATCAGGGCATCGTCTGGGGGACGCACACCGCCGAGACCAGGCTGCATCCGCAACTCATCAACCGGTTCGACTATGACGGCGACTACGGCACGGTGCTCAACCGCTTCCTGATCCAGGCGGCGATCGGCTACCCGCTGACCGTGCATGGCACCGGCGGGCAGACGCGCGCCTTCATCCACATCCAGGATTCGGTGCGCTGCATCGAACTGGCGCTTTCCGATGCGCCCGCGCGCGGCGACAAGGTCAAGATCTTCAACCAGATGACCGAGACGCACCGGGTGCGCGATCTGGCCGAACTGATCGCCAGGATGACCGGGGCCGAGGTCGCCTACCTGCCCAATCCGCGCAAGGAAGCCGCCGAGAACGATCTCGTCGTCCGCAACGAACAGTTCCTGGCGCTGGGGCTCGAGCCGACGACGCTCGCCGAGGGCCTGCTCGAGGAGGTGGTCGAGGTGGCCAGGAAGTTCGCCTACCGCGTCGACCGCTCGCGCGTGCCGGCGGTGTCTGCCTGGACCAAGAACATTGCCAAGACGGTCGAGACCGATCCCGAAGGCAAGCGCCTCAAGAGCGTGTCCTAGGCGCTGAGGGCCAACATTCCCCGCCCGGACCGGCTGTGCTATGGTCCGGGCGCAAAGGGGTGAACCGTTATGGCCGACGAGCCCGACAACATGGTCCTGGAACTGCTGCGCCAGATCCGTGACGACCAGCAGGCGATGCGCCGGGAACAGCAGATCATGCGCGAGGAGATGGACGACATGCGCCTCGATCTGACCACGCGCATCGACGGCAACACACTGATCCTGAACTTCCTGGCCGGTCTCGTCAGCGATCACGAGGACCGGATCACCGCGCTTGAAGGCTCCGACACCGAGCCGGCCGAGTAGCGGCCGCCGACAGACCCCGCCCCAACCGCCCGCGTCCCCGCCATGGCCAGCAACGCCTATGTCACGCTCGTCACCAACGCCGACTATGCCGGCGCGGCGGTCGCGCTCGTGCGCTCGCTGAAGCTGACGGGCACGGGGGCCGACATCGTCGTCATGCACACCGGCGGCGTGGCCGAGGCCGATCTCGCCCCGCTCGCCGACATGGGCGCGCGCCTCGCCCCGGTCGACCTGCTCGACACATCGCCCGAATTCAACGAACGCCACGCCCGGGCGAAGCTGCATGCCGACGCACCCTTCACCAAGGGCAACAAGCCGGCATTCCACACACCGCTCGACAATTTCGCCAAGCTTCGTCTGTGGCAAATGGAGGAGTACGGGTCGGTCGTGTTTCTGGATGCCGACACGCTCGTCGTGCGCAACATCGACAAGCTGTTCGCCTATCCCGAATTCTGCGCCGCGCCGAACGTCTATGAGAGCCTTGCCGATTTCCACCGGCTCAACTCGGGCGTGTTCACCGCGCGCCCGTCGCAGGCGACGTTCGATGCGATGATGGCGCGGCTCGACGTGCCGGACGCGTTCTGGCGGCGCACCGACCAGACCTTCCTGGAGACCTTCTTCCCCGACTGGCACGGCCTGCCGGTGACCTTCAACATGCTGCAATATGTCTGGTTCAACCTGCCGGATCTGTGGGACTGGAAGAGCGTGCACGTCATCCACTACCAGTACGAAAAACCCTGGCAGACCGACCATCCCAGGCGCGCGCAGCTTCAGCCGCTGATCGACCTTTGGCGGGCGTACCGGACGGACGAGGGCATTGCCGATACCGACACGCTCGCCGGTCCGGCGAAGTGAGCGGCGATCGCGCTCAAGCCCCCACCCCTTACCCCTCCCCCGCAAGCGCGGGAGGGGAGCCGTCACGCGGAGCATCCTTGGCTCCGCCACCTGCGCCCGGCGCCACCAATGCATCATTGGTGACGGCGCCGAAGTCGCCCCTCCCACATTTATGCGGGAGGGGTGAGGGGTGGGGGGAATGCTGCAAGTGTCAGCCCGCATGACCACCATCCTCATCTCCGGGGCAACCGGTTACGCCGGGCGCTTCATCGCCGAAGCCTTTCTTGCTGACCGCCACGACGTCATCGCCCTGTCGCGCACGCCGCCGCCGTCCGGTTTCTTCTCGAGACCCGTCCGGTGGATGGCCGGATCGCTCGATCCCGATGCCGATCATGACACGGTCTTCGCGGGGGCGGACATCTTCGTGCACTGCGCCTTCGCCCACCTGCCGGGCAGATATCGTGGCGGAGAGGGCGACGATCCGGCCGCCTTCGTGCGCGCCAATGTCGACGGCACGCTGGCGCTGATGGCGGCGGCCAGGCACGTGGGCGTATCGCGCGCGATCTTCCTGTCCTCACGCGCGGTGTACGGGCCGAAACCGCCGGGAACGGTGCTGGTCGAGGACACGCCCTGCGCGCCCGATACGCTCTATGGCGAAACCAAGCTGGCGGTCGAAACGGCGCTCGCCGCCATGGCCGATGTGCGCTTCCTTCCCGTCTCGATCCGCGCCACGGGCATCTACGGGCCGGCCGGGCCGGGCCGGGCGCACAAATGGGCCCGCTTGTTCGAGGCCTTTTCGGGTGGCGAAGAGATCGCACCGCGCATCGGCACCGAGGTGCATGGCGACGATCTGGCGAACGCGGTGCGCCTGCTGGCGACGATCCCGGCCGAGCGGCTCGTCGCCCTCGGCGCGGCGCCGGTCTTCAACGTTTCCGATCTCCTGCTCGACCGGCGCGATCTTCTTTCCGCATACGCCGAAAGGGCCGGCATCGACCGGCCCCTGCCGCCGCGCGCCGACGCGGCCGCCTTCAACGCGATGGATTGCGCGCGCCTGACGGCGCTCGGCTGGCGGCCGCGCGGCCGGCTCGATCTGACCGGGCTGTGATCGGCCTCAGAGGTTTTCCGCCAGAAACGCCTCGAACGCGTCCCATGCGCCCCGGTCGGCGGCAAGGTCATAATCGCCCGAGCCGAACACGGTGAACGAATGGCGCGCGCCGCCGAAGACCTGTGCGGCGTGCGGCACGCCGGCGCCCTGCAACTGGTCGAGCAGCGATGCCAGATCGCTCATCCCCGAGACCGGATCGGCCGAACCGTGCAGCAGCAGCACCGGCGCGCTGGCGGCGCTGTAATCCTGGCCTTCCGGCGTGCCGAGCCCGCCATGGAAGCTGACGAAGCCGTCGACGTCGGCGCCGGCGCGGGCCATCTCCAGCACCGCCGCGCCGCCGAAGCAGTAGCCGGCGACGACCACATCGTCGGTCCATCCCTCGATGTTTTCGGCCGCCGCGTCGAGCGAGCCCTGAAGCAGGGTGCGGAAGCGCTCGCGATCGCCATAGAGCGCGCCGGACAGCGCCCGGTATTCGTCGACCGATTGCGGGTCGGTGTCGGCGCCATAGACGTCGAGCGCGAACGCGGTGTAGCCGAGCGCGGCCAGCATGTCGGCGCGGCGCATCTCGTAATCGGTCATGCCGTCCCAGTCATGCACCAGCATCACCGAACCGCGCGGCTCGGCATTGGTGTTGCGGGCGACGTAACCCTCGAACGTCTCGCCGCCGACCTCGTAGGTGAAGCTCTCGCCGACGATTTCCGCCGAGGCGGTGGTGGCGCAAAGGCTCGCGGCGGCGGCGAGCGACAGGGTCAGGCGTTTCATCATGTGTCCTCCGGTGGTTGGGTTCCGAGCGGTCAGCTAGCGCCCCCGCCCGCCGGTTCAACGGCCGGTCCATCACGATTGCGGCGGGCAGGGTCACGTTGGCACCCGTTTCCGCTTCCTCCGCCAAAGCCCGCAAGGCCGACCGCTTTCCCCGAGTTGGCTCTCTTCTACTCCGGGCGCAGCCCGCAAGGCCGATCTCCTCTGCCCCGCCCTTAAGCGTCGCGCTGCCGCGCTCGCTGGCGGGGACCCCGTCGCCGCCGACTTTTCGGCGCGCACGCGCAGCCGTCCCGCGCCAGCGGGACTGGCGTGAGCGCAAGAGAGACCAGAACAACGGGCGGTCTGGAGAGCCGCGATCCGAAGTTTTTTTGCTGCGGTCGCCAGACCGCCCGTCCGGTGGGCTTGCGGTGATCGCCATGCAATGCGCCGGCCGAAGCCGCTGTCCCGGAGCGTTGTGGCACCTTCATCTGCCGCGCGGCATGACCGCCGCGCCGAATCTCGGCCGCTCCGGATCGGCTTGCGATCCCGTGGCAGCGGCAGGACATTGCCGGTACCGGATCGCGCGCACGCACTCCACCTTCATTCCGCACCGGCTTGGGGGCTCATCGCCCGGGCGCGACACCTCTGCCGCGCCCAACCGGTCCACCGCCGCGCCCGCCGAAGGTAGGTGGCCATCCGACGTTCCGAAGGGCGCGGTGGCAGGAGTATGGGGGAGCGGAGAGGTTGGGGGATAAGTTTTTTGGACTCGCTTCCACCTCCCCCCTGAGGGGAGGTCGGCGACTGGCGCGCGCAGCGCGTCGGAGCCGGGTGGGGGGCGTGGCTCACCTCGAGTTTACTTGCCACCCCCACCCGCTCTGGCCCAGCGTCGCTGGACCAATCGCGTGCCTCCCCTCAAGGGGGAGGAGGGGCGTTTTATCCACGTCATTCCGGACATGCGCAGCATGATCCGGAATCCAGTTGCGTGATGGCCGACGCCTCGGCTCTGGATTCCGGGTTCGGCCGCGCCGCCCCGGAATGACGGAAAAAGCGTATGCTCGACGGAACGGAATGGATCCTCGGGTCAAGCTCGACGATGACGGAGGAGAGGCCGAAGTGCTTGATCCTGCGATCTCGCGCCAAGGGTCAAACCCCGCGCCGTCATCCCTGTGCTTGCCTGCAACCGCACGCGTTGCGGTTGCAGGCAAGCACAGGGATCCATTCCTGAGACCGTTGCGGGCATGCGCAAGGGCTACGTTTACATGCTTGCATCGAAAAAGGGCGGCACGCTCTATGTGGGCGTGACATCAAACCTTGCTCGGTCTGCTGAGCGGGTCACGATTGTTCGTCTGCTTCGTAAAGTATTCGATATCGCCAATTGCCGTCTCTATGTCACTGGCGGTCGGTGCATTTGGTCTCTCTGCAACAATAAGCACAGGCCACTTTCCTGGATGAACCGCCTCACTCTTTTGTCTTTCATAGTAACTGCGACCAAGCCGAAACCCGCCCCAAGGAATAGTGAAAACCGGCAGCGCATTTGAAAAACCTGACGCAACCATCTGACCAATCAGAACCGCCAAACTCGCTACCAAGACACCACTCGAAATGGTGGCGTCAATCCCGCGGCCGCTCGACTGATCGAAAAACGGCCTGCGAAGGTCGCTGTAGGCCCGGACTTGCCATCCAATCTCTTCGAGGACATCGGAGTCGGCTCTCGAAAAACAGCGCCAAATAGATTCCCTAAATGGTTTCATCATTTCTTTTCGATCAAGCAGCGAATCAATACTATTGATTTTATTGCGCTCTGAAAGAAATTGAATAAGCTCAACCAAGACGTCTAATCCTTCATTCCCTTCCTGCCCTGAATGTAAAATAGATCCATCTATGCTTGAAACAAATTGAAATGAGTTTGCATGTGTTCCGTGACCTAAATGTATTTCACAATTGAAATTATCCTTAACATTCCTATGCTCAAATGAAAGTCGGATCATCTGATAAATAATACTTGATTCTTCGCGTCGATCGAAATCTCCTATGTTTTCATTTATATTAGTATAAAAACGACGAATTGAATCATCGCTAATATCATTCTTGTCCATTTGAAGAAAAAACCTTCTATGTCTATCAAGCACAATATCAGGAATCAATGAATTTCCCGACTTGTGTTGATTCAGCAGAAATCGAGCTTTGTTGTAATGCTGCGAATCTTCGGCCTTCAAAAATTCATCGAGAGCTATCTTTGCGTGGCTATCATGTTCATGAATCACCAGAGAACCGTCTGAAACAAGAGAGTCGAACCGACGTGAAATGTAACGATCGAGTTTACTGTCACCCAGCGTGTAAAATTTTCTGTCGTCACCAACAAAATTTCCGAGGCGTCCTCCTATCCGAAATACGCCGAGCTTAAAGAGCTCGATTACTTCCTCCTCGGAGAAAGGAAACCTCCTTTTTTCGTGTGCCTCACGGAGGTGATCACCCGACGGGAGCCAGGTATCGACCCTGTCGGCCAGCAAGAGAGCCGGCAGGAAGGCGCCCCACCCGTCACTGCCAAATTCGCGCATCTGAACATAGCAGTTTTTATTCATCTGAGATCAAGAGCGTTGAGCTTACTGATCAGACCGTGGAACGATAAAGAATCTGTCTTACTTGTAGCGATTCAATTGAAGGATCCAGACAGAATGGTACCGCATCTGATGTCGGCAAAACCAATCGCTGCGATGGCCTTGAACAAATATATATATGGGATCGGTGAACAAGTCGATTCATTTCAAGAAACTCTTGAATCAAGCGGATAAGAACGCCTTCTCCAAAAAACCCGGCGATGACGCCGGGTTTTTTGAGAATCTCGGTAAACGGTAAGTCTGCGACTATTGCTACGCCGCCAGATCCCGCAGCACGTAGTGCAAAATCCCGCCATTGTTGACGTAATCGAGCTCGTCCGCCGTATCGATGCGGCAGATCAGCGGCACGTCCCTGGTCGTCCCGTCGGCATAGGTGACCCTGGCGATCACCTTGTCGCGCGGCTTGACGTCGGCAAGGCCCTCGATCGTCACGGTCTCGTCGCCCTTCAGGCCGAGCGAGGCCCATGAGACGCCCTCGTCGAAGGTGAACGGCACCACGCCCATGCCAACAAGGTTCGACCGGTGGATGCGCTCGAAGCTTTGCGCGATCACCGCCTTGACGCCGAGAAGATTGGTGCCCTTGGCCGCCCAGTCGCGCGAGGACCCGTTGCCATATTCGCCGCCGGCGAAGACGACCAGCGGCACGCCTTCCTCACGGTAGCGCATCGCCGCGTCGTAGATCGGCAGCTCTTCCTTGGACGGATAGTGGATCGTGTAGCCGCCCTCGCGGCCGTTCTCGCCCAGCATGTGGTTGCGGATGCGGATGTTGGCGAAGGTGCCGCGCATCATCACCTCATGATTGCCGCGCCGCGTGCCGTACTGGTTGAAGTCGGCGACGCCCACGCCGTGATCCATCAGGTAGGAGCCGGCCGGGGACTGCGCCTTGATCGAGCCTGCCGGCGAGATGTGGTCGGTGGTGATCTTGTCGCCGAACAGGCCCAGGATGCGCGCGCCCCTGATGTCCTCGATCGCCTCCGGCGAGGCGTCCATGCCGGTGAAGTAGGGCGGGTTCTGCACGTAGGTGGAGTTGTCATCCCACGCATAGGTCTTGCCCTCGGGCACCTCGACGGCGCGCCAGCGCTCATCACCCTTGAAGACGTCGGCATATTTGGTCGCGAACAGGTCGCGCGTGACATACTTGCCGATGAACTCCTGGATCTCCTGCGGCGAGGGCCAGATGTCCTTGAGGTAGACGTCGTTGCCGTCCCTGTCCTGGCCGATCGGCTCGCTTTCCAGATCAATCTTGACCGTGCCGGCCAGCGCATAGGCGACCACCAGCGGGGGCGAGGCGAGATAGTTGGCCTGCACGTCCGGCGAGATGCGGCCCTCGAAATTGCGGTTGCCGGACAGCACGCCCGCCGCGATCAGCCCCTTGTCGTTGATGGTCTTCGAGATCGGCTCGGGCAGCGGGCCGGAATTGCCGATGCAGGTGGTGCAGCCGAAGCCGACGAGGTTGAAGCCGATCTGGTCGAGCTCTTTTTGCAGGCCGGAGTTATCGAGATATTCGGCCACCACCTGCGAACCCGGCGCCAGCGAGGTCTTCACCCAGGGCTTCTGCCTGATGCCGAGACGATTGGCGTTGCGGGCGAGCAGGCCCGCGCCGATCAGCACCGACGGGTTGGAGGTGTTTGTGCACGAGGTGATCGCCGCGATCGCCACATCGCCATGGCCGAGATCGTAGTCCTCGCCCTCGACCGGATAGCGGCTGTCGATCTGGCCGGCATCCTTCTTGTACTCGGCGGTAAACGCCTCGGCGAACTTCTCGCCGATCCGGTTGAGCGCGACGCGGCCCTCGGGGCGCTTCGGGCCGGCCATCGAGGGCACGACGTCGCCGAGGTCCAGTTCCAGCGTGTCGGTGAACACCGGATGCTCCATGCCGGTCTGGCGGAACATGCCCTGGTCCTTCGCATAGGCCTCGACCAGCGCGATCCGGTCGGCGTCCCGGCCGGTCATGGTCAGGTAGTTCAGCGTCTCGGAATCGATCGGGAAGAAGCCGCAGGTCGCGCCATATTCGGGGCTCATGTTGCCGATCGTGGCGGCGTCCGCCAGCGTCATCGAATCGAGCCCGTCGCCGAAGAACTCGACGAACTTGCCGACAACGCCCTTCTGGCGCAGCATCTGCGTGACGGTCAGCACCAGGTCCGTGGCGGTGACGCCTTCCTTCAGCGCGCCGGTCAGCTTGAAGCCGATCACCTCGGGCAGCAGCATCGAGATCGGCTGGCCGAGCATGGCGGCCTCGGCCTCGATGCCGCCCACGCCCCAGCCGAGCACGCCAAGGCCGTTGATCATGGTGGTGTGCGAATCGGTGCCGACGCACGTGTCGGGATAGGCGATCGTCTCGCCGTCGGCGTCCCTGGTCCACACGCACTGGCCGAGATATTCGAGGTTCACCTGGTGGCAGATGCCGGTGCCCGGCGGCACGACGCGGAAATTGTCGAACGCGTTCTGACCCCATTTGAGGAAGCGGTAGCGCTCGCCGTTGCGTTCATACTCGAGCTCCACGTTCCGCTCGAAGGCCAGCGGCGTGCCGAACTCGTCGACGATCACCGAATGGTCGATGACCAGATCCACCGGCACCAGCGGATTGATCTTCTCGGGATCGCCGCCCAGATGGACCATGGCATCGCGCATCGCGGCGAGGTCGACGACCGCCGGCACGCCGGTGAAGTCCTGCATCAGCACGCGCGCGGGACGATAGGCGATCTCGTAGCCGGCCGTGCCCTTGTCGTTCAGCCAGTTGGCCACGGCCTGGATGTCGGCCTTGGTTACCGAGCGGCCGTCCTCGTTCCTGAGCAGGTTCTCCAGCAGCACCTTCATCGAGAAGGGCAGGCGGGAGATGCCGTCGAGCCCGTTCTTCTCGGCCTCGGCGAGGCTGAAATAGGTGTAGGACTTGCCATTGACCTCAAGCGTCTTGCGGCAATTGTAGCTGTCGATGCTGGACACGATATCGGACCTCCGGTTGGCCCGGCGCTCTGGGCCGGGCGCCGCCCCTTCCCGATCGGGCGGACGGAATCATTGGCGATTGCGCATTGCAGCAATCGCGGCTTGCGCGCCTGCAATAGATTTAAATGGGCGCTGTTTCCAGACCAACCAAGGTCAAATCGTCACCGCGATTGCGCCCGCCGCCCCATTCGTGCCATGGGCCTGCCGACAAAGGGGATGACCATGCAGCTTGTCGCCGACGGTCTGGCCGCCCGGCGCGGCAGCGAACTGGTGTTCGAGAACATCGGCTTCCGGCTCGGCTCGGGCCAGGCGATGGCCGTGACCGGCCCGAACGGGGCCGGCAAGTCGACCCTGCTGCGGGTCCTGGCGGGCTTCCTCAGGCCGCATGCGGGCCACGCCCGGATCGAGGGGATCGGCGACGGGCCGGCCGAGATCGCCGCCCATTGCCATTTCCTGTCGCCGCTCAACGCGATGAAACCGGCGCTGACCGTGCGCGAGAACCTCGCCTTCTGGCGCGGCTTCGGCGACACGCCGTCGCTGACGCCCGAACAGGCGCTCGAAAAAGTCGGCCTCGACCATGTGATCGACGTGCCCTTCTCCGATCTTTCGACCGGCCAGCGCCGCCGCGTCGCCATCGCCCGGCTGTTCGTGACGAAAAAGCCGGTCTGGCTGCTCGACGAGCCGACATCGGGCCTGGACGCGCGCGCCGAGACGGCCTTCGCCGGCCTGATCGCAGAGCATATCGCCGAAGGCGGCATCGCCATCGCCGCCACCCATCTGCCCATCGACGTGCCCGGCATGAAGCGGCTGCGCTTCACCGACGGAGCCGACACATGATCGCGCTGATCGTCCGGGATGTGCGGCTCGGCGTCCGCGCAGGGGGCGGCGCGCTGATCGGCATCCTGTTCTATCTCGCCGTGGTCACGGTCGCCCCGTTCGCCATGGGGCCGGATCTGAACCTTCTGGCGCGCATCGGCCCGGCGATCCTGTGGACCGGCGCCCTGCTCGCCTCGCTTCTGGGTCTCGAACGCCTGTTCCGCATCGACCATGAGGACGGTTCGCTCGATCTTCTCGTCATCGCCCGGCACGAGACGCCGCTGGCGCTGACCGTCTTCGCCAAATGCGTCGCCCACTGGCTGGTGACCGGCCTGCCGCTGGTGCTGGTCACGCCGCTGCTCGGCCTGCTCCTGAACATGAGCGCCGCGGCGATCGGCGCCACCGCGCTGACGCTCGCCATCGGCACGCCGGCGATCACCTTCATCGGCGCGGCCGGCGCGGCGATCGCCGTGTCGCTGCCGCGCGGCGGACTGCTCGTCTCGGTGATCGTGCTGCCGTTCACGATTCCGGTGCTGATCTTCGGCGTGATGGCGACGCTCGGCGCGGTCGAACCGTTCGCGCCCTTCGTCCAGCCGCTCGCCTTCCTGTCCGCCCTGACCCTGTTCTTCGCCGTGCTCGGCCCGTTCGCGGCCGCCGTCGCGCTGAAGGGATTGCAGGATTGAGGCGGACCGGCAGTTCTACTAGGCGAGCGCCCGCTCGACGGCTTCCGGATCGTTTTCGATGACCTTCAGCAGCACGCGGGCCGGCTGGTCGGGTTGCCGGCGGTTCTGTTCCCAGTCACGGACGGTGGCAACGTTCAGGCCATAGCGGGCGGCAAAGCCGGCCTGCGTCAGCCCGAGGCGCCGCCGCAACGCGGCCACGTCGGTCTTGGCGGGTACGACCATGCGGGATGGGGCCTTTTCGGCCTTGGCGATGGCCAATGCTTCCTCGGCGCTCTCGACCAGTTCCCGGCCAAACTTGCTCATCCATGCCTCCTTGCAGATCATCTTCTTCTGGCGCCCGACCCTGTCCGGTATGCCTCCGCGATCCTGGGCAAGGTCGCGGCAAGCGCGTCACGCTCGGCCTGGCTGATATCGGCTCTGTCGCCCTTCTTGACGAGCGCCAGCAGGAAAATCGGCACGTCATCGGCCGCGAAATAGTGGATCGTGCGGTAACCACCGCGCTTGCCCTTGCCGGCGCCCGCAAAGCGCACTTTCCGCGCACCGCCTGTCCCAGGAATCACCGATCCCGCTTTCGGGTTGTCGGCAAGATATGCAATGATGCCGCTCAACTCCTCTTCGGAAAGGCCAGCCGCCTTTGCGTGCCGCTCGAAGACCGACGTCGTGACAACCGTGTGCATTCCTGAAGAAAATACGGCATTGCCGTACCAATTTCAACAGACAAGTGCTGCCGGCCCCGCTCCAGCGCGCATCGACCAGCGATGACCACGGTCGAACTATCCACCCACCTGCCCGCCGATCCGGCCATGGTGCGCGAACAGATCATGCGCCCGGCGGTGCTGGTCCACGTCTCGCGCCCGCTGATCCGCTTCACGCCGATCGATCCGCCGGCCCTGCCCGAGGTCTGGAAGCAGGACCGCTACAAGGTCGCCATGCACCTTTTCGGCGTCGTGCCGATCGGCTGGCAGGTGGTCGGCATCGAGATGCGGCCCGCCGAAGGCGAGACTTGGTCGATCCGCGACAACGGCCATGGCGCGCTGATCCGCACCTGGGACCACGTCATCGAGGTCGCGCCCGAGGGCGAGGGCACGCGCTATACCGATCGCGTGACGATCGAGGCCGGCTGGCTGACGCCGGCCGTCGTCCTGTTCGCCCGCATCTTCTACGGCCACCGCCAGCGCCGCTGGCGCAAACTGGTCGCCAGCGGCTTCGACCGCGGCGGATAACGGTTCCGTGCGCATCGGCTTGTCCGAGATCAATTGCCCCGCCACATTTGCCGGACTATATCCGCGCTCATGAACGATGCCGCCGCCCGCAAGCCGGGGTTCTTCTCGCGCCTGGCCAATCCGACCCGCTTCATGGGCCTGTCGGCCGCCATGCTGCCGTGGCTGTGGGCGATCGCCGCGATCGTCACGCTCGGCGGACTGGTCTGGGCGTGGAACGCGCCGCAGGACTATCAGCAGGGCATCACCGTCCGGATCATGTATATCCATGTGCCCGCGGCCTGGCTTTCCATGTTCGCCTATGCGGTGATGACGGTCTCGGCGCTCGGCGTTCTGATCTGGCGCCATCCGCTGGCCGACGTGTCGATCCGCGCCGCCGCGCCAATCGGCGCCGCCTTCACGCTGATCTGCCTGATCACCGGCTCGCTGTGGGGCCGGCCCATGTGGGGCACCTGGTGGGTGTGGGACGCGCGGCTGACGTCGGTGTTCGTGCTGATGTTGATGTATCTGGGCATCATGGCGCTGCAGCGCGCGATGGACGATCCGGCAAGGGCGGCCCGCCCTGTCGCCGTCCTGGTTCTGGTCGGCTCGGTCAACATTCCCATCATCAAGTTCTCCGTCGACATCTGGAACACGCTGCACCAGCCCGCCTCGGTGATCCGGCTCGACGGGCCGACGATCCACGCCTCGATGCTGTGGCCGCTGCTGGTCACGGCGATCGGCTTCATGGTGCTGTTCTTCGCCATGCACTTGACCGCGATGCGCAACGAGATCCGCCGTCGCCGCGCCGCCGCGCTTCGCAGGGCCGGCGCGCGCGGGCCGGCCTCGGCGCCGGCAACCGCCGTTCTGGAGGGCTGACGCCATGCTCAGCCACACGGCCTTCGTCCTGCTCAGCTACGGCGCTGCCCTCGCCGTTCTCGCGGCGGTGATCGGCTGGCTGCTGGTCGACCGCGCGGCGACCAGGCGCGAACTCGAACGGCTCGAACAGGCCGGCTTCAGGCGGCGCTCCGAAAGCGCCGACGAGACCCTGCGATGAGCGCGTCCGACACCCGGCCGGCGCGACCGCGCCGCATCTCCTGGCCGATCATGATCTCGGCGCTGGTCGTGCTCGCCCTGTTCGGCGTGTTCGCCTACATGCTCGTGCTGCCCGACCGGGTCGCCTCCACCATCCCCTCGGCGCTGATCGGGCGGCAGGCCCCGCAGACCACGCTGCCGGCGGTCGACGGGATGACGACCGAGGAGGGCGCGCCGATGCCCGGCTTCGATCCGTCGGCCTTTCAGGGCAACGTCTCGCTGGTCAATGTCTGGGGCTCCTGGTGCGCGCCATGCCGCGAGGAGCATCCCTACCTGATGGAGCTCGCCGAAGACCCGCGCATCCGGATCGTCGGCATCAACTACAAGGACGAGCCGCAGAACGCGATCCGCTTCCTGCGCCAGCTCGGCAACCCGTTCGACGCGGTCGGCGCCGACGGAACCGGCCGCACCGCGATCGAGTGGGGCGTCTACGGCGTGCCCGAGACCTTCATCGTCGGCCCCGACGGGACGATCGAATACAAGCATGTCGGCCCGATCAGCGCCGACATCCTCGAACGCAAGCTGAGACCAGAAATCGACCGGGTCGCCGAAGGCGGCATCGCCCCTTCTTCCTGAGCCGGCGCGCGCTACGCCTACCGGTCGAGCCGCCTGACGTCGCGCAGTTGCGGGAACAGGAACGCCCAGCCGGCCGCGATCGCCATGGCGCTGGCGCCGCCGATCACCACCGCCGGCACCGCCCCGATCCAGGCGGCGACCAGCCCGGCCCGGAAGTCGCCCAGTTCGTTCGAAGCGCCAAGGAAGACCATGTTGACCGCGTTGACACGTCCGCGCACATGGTCGGGCGTCCACAGCTGCAGCACCGTCTCGCGGATATAGACGCTGATCATGTCGAACGCGCCGATCATGGCCAGCGCGATCACCGACAGCCAGGCAAGGCTCGACAGGCCGAAGACGACGGTGAACAGGCCGAACAGGCCCACCGAGACGAGCAGGATACGGCCGGCATGGTCGCGCACCGGCGAAGCGGCCAGGAACACCGCCATCAGCACCGCGCCGACGCCGGGCGCGGCGCGCAGCATGCCCAGCGCCCAGGGCCCGGCGTCCAGCACGTCGCGCGCAAAGACCGGCAGCAGCGCGACGGCCGAACCGAGGAACACGGCAAACAGATCGAGCGAGATCGCTCCGAGCACCACCTTCTGGTCGCGAATGTAGCGCAGCCCGTCAAACAGCGACGAAAAGGTCACCTTGGCCGTGTCGGCGCGCTCGGCCGGTTTCGGGATCATCATCACCAGCACCAGCGACGCCACGAACATCAGGGCGGCCGCGCCATAGGCGACCGAGGCGCCGAGCCCGTAGATCAGCCCGCCCGCGACCGGCCCGACGATCGAGGCGACCTGCCAGGCCGAGGAGTTCCAGGCGACCGCGTTCGGAAACACCTTCGCCGGCACCAGATTGACCACCAGCGACTGCGAGGCGGGACCGAAGAAGGCCCGCGCGATGCCGAACCCGAACAGCGCGGCGAAGACGGGCAGCGGCGATAGGAGCCCGCGCAGCGTGAAGGCGATGATCGCCAGCGTGAAGACGATCTCGGCGGCGACCGACCATGCCATCACCGTGCGCCGGCCGAACCGGTCGGCGACCGAGCCGGTCACGAGCATGAACAGGACCAGCGGAATGAACTGCACCAGCCCGGCAATGCCCAGATCGAGCGGATCGCGCGTCAGGTCGTAGAGCTGCCAGCCGACCGCGACGATCACCATGTTGCCGGCGAAGGTCGATGCGAAGCGCGCCGTCCAGTATTTGGCATAGGCCGGGTAGCGGAACGCCTCGAACCGGTCGTCGGCGGGACCGTCTTCGTCGTGCGGGGTCTGACTCATGGCGCCTGCGATAGGCTCTTTGCGACCGGCGCACAAAGCCTTTGTGCGCTCCGCGCGCCGCGCTCATGACACAAGCGTGGCGCGAACGGCTTGCCGAGCCGGGCGCGGCTGCCTATGTCAGGGCGGTTTCAGCCAATCGGAGCAGTCGCGTGGGCCTTGCGATCATCAACACCATCCTGTTTGCGCTCGACATCTACGTCTTCATCGTGATCGGCGCGGTCATCTTCTCCTGGCTCTACGCGTTCAACGTCGTCAACACGTCCAACCGTTTCGTCGGACTTCTGGGCGAGTTCTTCTACAAGGCGACCGAACCGCTGCTGCGGCCGATCCGGCGCGTGCTTCCCGACCTGGGCGGCATCGACATCTCGCCGATCGTCCTGTTCATCGGCATCTACTTCCTGCGCCAGGTGATCGTGAACGTGTTCGCCCCCGCCATCCTCTGAGACGGTCCATCGCGCGGGCCGCACACCGGCATCCAACGGGCGACGACGGGCGACCGATTGTCGCGCCGCCGGCAGCCGCGATCCGCTGCGGTCGCGGGCGCGCGACCTGCCGTGCCACGGGCCCGCGCCGCCTCCCGGGCCACCGATCGGCCGACAGGGGTTGACCTCAGCGTCCGGGCTGACATGCTTAAGGCATGGGCAACGGAGCGCGTATCACTCGCACGACCGAACAGAAGGTGTTGCGCCGGATTCGACCGGCGCGGCGTTTCCGGTCGAATCTCGCGCTTCCGGTGGAACGACCACCGGCACTCTAGCGTTTCCCCAGCGGCGCCCGCCGCGCAGACCTTCCGCACGACTGGCTGGTCGCGCTTGAGCGCAGGTGCCGGCACGTTTCAACCTCAACCGGAGATCAAAATGCGAAAACTCGCAGTTAGTACGTTTATCGGCGCGGCCATGCTGCCGGCCGCTGCCTTCGCCCAGGACGGCGAATGCGGCGAGGTGTCGATCACCGAGATGAACTGGGCATCGGCCGCCATCGTCACGCAGGTCGCCAACTTCATCATGGAACAGGGCTATGGATGCGACGTCACCATCGTTCCCTCCGACACCACCCCGGCGGTGACATCCGTCGCCGAGAACGGTGAGCCCGACATCCTGACCGAGCTGTGGCCCAACTCGACCGGCGAGGTCTACGAGACCATGATCGAGGACGGCAAGATCGAGGTCGTCGCCGACGTGCTCGATCCGGGCGGCCTCGAAGGCTGGTGGATCCCGACCTACCTCGCCGAGCAGAACCCCGAACTGACCACCCTCGAGGGCATTCTGAACAACCCCGAAGCCGTTGGCGGCACGTTCAACAACTGCCCGGACGGCTGGGGCTGCCGCATCGTCAACGACAATCTGATCCGCGCGATCGGCGTCGAGGACGAGGGCATCGAAGTGTTCAACCACGGTTCGGGCGAGACGCTCGCCACGTCGATGGCTTCGGCCGTCGAGAGCGAAGAACCCTGGTTCGGCTATTACTGGGGCCCGACCGTGCCGCTCGGCAAGTACGACATGACCCGGGTGGACCTCGGCGAAGTCAAGCCGGACGTGCATGCGGCCAACGGCAACCCCGACACGCCCGATCCGCAGGTCTCCGACTTCCCGGCCGCGCCGATCCTGACGGTCGTGACCAGCGACTTCCGCGAACGTGAGCCGGACGTGGTCGAGTTCCTGTCGAACATGACGTTCCAGACCGACACGATGAGCGCGCTTCTGGCCTGGCAGGACGAGAACAACGCTTCCGCCGAGGAAGCTGCGGTCTACTTCCTGCAGAACAACACCGAAGCATGGTCGGGCTGGATCAACGACGCAGCGCGCCAGAACCTCTCGGGTCTCCTGTAAGGGCGCACTTGCGCATCCCGACACCATGGACAGGGCCGGCTTCGGCCCTGTTCGCTTTTGTTTGAAACGGGGAGCGCCGGGCCGAAGCGGCCGGCGCCTGATTGATGGCAACATATGATTTCGTTTTCGACGCGCTTGGCTTGCGCGGGTGGTGCGACGCGGGCGCCTCACAGGCTCCAGCCTCGATGGCCGATCTGCTCGCACAGGCCCAGGGCGCCGATGCGCCGGCTCCCTCCTTGTGGGAGCTTCCCTTTCCCTCGCTCGACGCCCTTAACGAGGCGTGCGGGCGCGTTCCGCAGTCCCGCGACCTGACCCAGGGCCTCGAGCAGGGCTTTCTCGACGTCAAGGACGCGCTGTCGCTGGTTCTCGACCCGCTGACGCAGCCCCTGAGCTGGATGCTGAGCGGCGCGCTCTACACGATCCTCAACACGCCCTGGTGGATCGTCATTCCGTTCCTGCTGGCCGTCACCTTCTTCGTCGCCCGCTCCTGGAAGCTGGTCGTCTTCGTCGGCGTGTGCATCGGCTTTCTCGCCTTCATCGACCATTACGACTACGCCATGCAGACGCTGGCGATCATCTTCGTGTGCGCCTTCCTGTGCGTGCTCCTGGGTGTTCCCATCGGCATCGGCATGTCGCGCTCGGACGCGATGCAGCGCGGGGTCATCCCGATCCTCGACATGCTGCAGACGCTGCCGCCCTTTGTCTATCTCATTCCGCTTATCTTCCTGTTCAGCGTCACTGAACCCAAGCTCTACGGCATCGCCATCATCCTTTACGCCATCGTGCCGGTGATCCGCCTGACCGACCTCGGCATCCGGCTGGTCGATCCGGCCGTGATCGAGGCGGCCGACGCGTTCGGCATGACCGACCGGCAGAAGCTGTTCGGCGTGCAGATCCCGCTGGCGCTGCCCAACATCATGGCCGGCGTCAACCAGACGATCATGATGAGCCTCGCCATGGTCGTGATCGCCTCGCTGGTCTCGGCGCCGGGCCTTGGCGTGCTGGTGCTGCGCGGCATCCGCAACCTCGAACTGGGCGTCGGCCTTGTCGCCGGTCTGGGGATCGTGCTTCTGGCGATCATCCTCGATCGGGTCACCAAGGCGTCCCTTGCCCGCGTGAACGCGGCGCAGAAGGCGGGAGGCTGACCGATGAGCGACGACGTCAAGATCCGCATCCGCAACCTCTACAAGATCTTCGGCGAGGACCCGGCGACGGCCCTGGAGGCCGTCCGGGGCGGCATGGGCAAGCCCGAACTGCTGCGCGAGACCAACCACGTGCTCGGGCTTTCCGACATCAATGTCGACATCAAGGACGGTTTGACGACCGTCATCATGGGCCTTTCGGGCTCGGGAAAGTCGACGCTGATCCGGCACCTGAACCGGCTGATCGAACCGACCGCCGGCGAGGTTCTCGTCGACGGCGAGGACATTCTCGAATACGGGCCCTCGCAACTGCGCGACCTCAGGCGCCGGCGCATGTCGATGGTGTTCCAGAAGTTTGCGCTGCTGCCGCACCGCACCGTTCTGGAGAACGCCGCGATGGCGCTGGCCGTCAGCGGCGTCGATCGGGCCGACTATGAGAAGGAAGCCAACAAATGGCTCGACCGGGTCGGGCTGGAAGGCAACGCCAATCTCTATCCGCACCAGCTCTCGGGCGGCATGCAGCAGCGCGTCGGCATCGCGCGGGCGCTCGTCTCCAATTCCGAGGTCATGCTGATGGACGAGGCGTTTTCGGCGCTCGATCCGCTTATCCGCACCGACATGCAGGACCTGCTGGTCGAATTGCAGGCCGAACTGCAGAAGACGGTCGTGTTCATCACGCACGACCTCGACGAGGCGCTCAAGCTGGCCGACCATCTGGTCATCCTCAACGAGGGCGAAGTGGTCCAGCAGGGCGAGCCGCAGCACATCCTGCTGCATCCGGCCGATCCCTACATCGAGGACTTCGTCTCCGACATCAACCGCGCGCGCGTGCTCAAGGTGCGCTCGGTGATGACCCGCGACGGCGGCCCCTCGGGCAAGGACGTCGCCGGCGAGATCGACCAGGAGGCGACGCTCGAGGACGTGATCAGCATCTCCGAAGGCGACATCTCCAAGAACTACCGGGTCACCAAGGACGGCGAACCGGTCGGCACGCTGAAGATGAAGGACCTCGTCAAGGCGCTGGTGCCGACCAAGGCCTCGGAGAACGGCATCCGCATGAAGATGAGCGCGTAAGAGGGGCCGGGGCGCTTTTCATCGGTGAAAGGCGCCTTTCGTTCCCTCGCGTAGGCGGGGCGCGACGCGGCGGCTATGGTCATGCGCAATCGCGCATGAACAGGAGCCCCCGTGTCAGACAAACCCGATGAAACGACGATGCCGACGCGCCCGCTCGGCGCCAACGGCCCGCTGATCTCGCAGCTTGCCCTTGGAACGATGACGTTCGGCGCCGAGACCGACGAACCGGAGGCCTGCGCGCAGCTCGACCTGTTCGTCGAACGCGGCGGCACGCTGATCGACACCGCCGATGTCTACGCCGCGGGCGCATCCGAGGCGATCATCGGCCGCTGGGGCCGCGCACGCGGCGGCATGGACGATCTGGTCGTCGCCACCAAGGCGCGCTTCGGGCCGCCGCCGGGCAGTCGCGGCGCCTCGCGCCGGGCGATCAGGCGCTGTCTCGACGCCAGCCTGAACCGGCTGCAGGTCGAGGCGGTCGATCTGTATTTCATCCATGGCTGGGACCGACACACCGAGATCGAGGAGACCCTCTCGACGCTCGGCGATCTGGTCGCCGCCGGACGCATCCACAACATCGCCTGGTCGAACCTGACCGGTTGGCAGTTGCAGAAGATCGTCTCGACGGCGCGCGCCGGCGGCTATCCGGTGCCGGTCGCCGTGCAGCTGCAATACAATTTGCTCGAGCGCGGCGCGGAGATCGAACTGCTGCCCTGCTGTCTGGAGGCCGGAATCGCGCTGACGCCCTGGTCGCCGCTCGGCGGCGGCTGGCTGACCGGCAAATACGGCGCGGACGCGCGCCCCACCGGGGCGACACGTCTCGGCGAGGATCCCGACAGGGGCGTCGAGGCCTATGACCGCCGCAACACGGAGCGCACCCATGCGATCGTCGATGCCGTACGCACGGTCGCCGGGCGTCATGGCCGCCCGCCCGCGCACGTGGCGATCGCCTGGCTGCTCGCGCGTCCCGGCGTCGCCGCGGTTCTGCTCGGCGCACGCACGGCGGAGCAACTCGCCGACAATCTGGACGCGGTCGATCTTTCGCTCGATCCCGGGGACATGGAGACGCTGACCAGTGTCTCCGCGCAGGGCCTGCCGTCCTATCCCTACGGGTTCGTCCAGGACTGGTCGGGCCTCGACATCTGGCGGCGGCTCGGCACTTGAAGCCGGTCTGACGCGCGCAAGGCGATCGGTCGCCGGACGTTGGCGGGGCCTACCCCTTGGCGCGGTCGATCGCCTCCAGGATCAGCCGTTCGGCGGTCGCCTTGTCCTGCCAGCCGCCCAGCTTGACCCACTTGCCGGGCTCGAGATCCTTGTAGTGCTCGAAGAAATGCTCGATCTGCTGCAGGGTGATCTCGGGCAGGTCGGTGTAGTTCGTCACCGCGTCGTAGCGCTTGGTCAGCGCGTGCGAGGGCACGGCGATCACCTTTTCGTCCTGGCCCGAATTGTCCTCCATCAGCATCACGCCGATCGGCCGCACATTGATCACGCAGCCGGGCACGAGCGGGCGCGTGTTGCACACCAGAACGTCGATCGGATCGCCGTCCTCGGACAGGGTGTGGGGCACGAACCCGTAGTTTCCCGGATAGGACATGGGCGTATGGAGGAACCGGTCGACAACGAGCGTGCCGGCCTCCTTGTCCAGTTCGTACTTGATCGGCTGGCCGCCGAGCGGCACTTCGATGATGACGTTGACGTCCTCGGGCGGGTTCTCGCCGATGGAAATGGCGTCGATGCGCATGGGGCTCTCCGGGCTGGTGCTGGGCGGGTGATAGCGGCCATGGCGTTGCGCCGCAACACAGCCATTGGGCGGGGGCAGGCCAGTGGGTTCCTCCGGCACGCCCGCAAACGACGTCCCGACATGATTGGAATTATTCGCAGTATTTCCGGCACACCGTGATGAGAATCGCCTTTTCGTGAAATGCGTGCTTTTCATGATATTGATTCTGTGACACGCTTGCCGAGTATATCCTGACCTGAAATAGCCATGCATACCAATAGTTCCGGTTGCATGAGGTAGAAAAATTCCATTGCGTCCGCATCGCGGGCGGAAGACGGGAGGGTTTGCCGTGAAGATACTCGCAAGAGCCTGCGGGCTCGTCCTTGCACTGATCCTGTTCGCGGCGCCCCAGAAGGCGTTCGCCCAGGATTGCAGCACGATCTGCACCGATGGCGAGACGTGCATCGCCGCCGGGCTCTATCCCTACGTGCCCGACACCGAGGCGTTCGCCTCGGCGATCTGTTCGGCATGGACGGCGGCCGGCCAGACCGAAAAGCTCTACCTGATCGCCGACGAGAACGTCTGGGACGGCGGCTACTCGTCCGATCCCGTCTACACCAACGGCAGCGGCACGCAGGTGCCGATCGACGTGTTCGTCTACGATGCGATGTATCTGCAATACTGGCAGACGCAGACGACGCCGGTGCCGGCCAGCGCGATCTCCGATGCGTCCGATTTCGTCTCCTATGCGAGCAAGGCGCTGACGCAGAACGATGGCAGCATGCTGGCCCTGCCCATGCTCGGCTGCACCAACATCATGTTCTACCACGACGATGACAGCGGCATGGACGGCGTGACCAGCCTGTCCGACTTCCTGTCGGTCAACCCGGCCGGCGTCTATATCAGTCCGGTGCCGTTCGACCGGACCGGCGCGATGATGAACATGTCCGGCAAGACCACGATCGCCGTCGACTACATGGTCAAGGGTCTGCTCGACAACGGCTCATGGCCGTCGATGAACCCGCTCGACCAGTCCATCATCGACGCGATGGCGCAGATCGCCGAGCGGGCGAGCTGGTACAACGCGCTCACCGGCGCCATCCCCTCCCTGCCCGGCGTCGAGGACCAGTATGTGCGCGCCGGCTATTTCAGCGAGGGCTATGGCCGCACCTCGATCGGCTTCTCCGAGAGCATGTCGCAGATGTCCGATGCCACGCGCGCCGGGCTCAAGCTGAGGGCCTTCCCGTGGACCGACACGGCCAACGCGCCCAACATGTTCTATTCCGACGTCGTCGGCGTGAACAACGCCTCGACCTTCCTGAACGGCGGCGGCACGCTGCCCTTCACCCTGGCCAATCTGATGACCGAGCAGGCCGTCGTCCAGGACGCGATCGCGCCGCCCTCGGGCGAACTGTCCTACCTGTTCCCGGCCCGCAACAGCGTGCTCAACGCGCTCAGCGCACAGGACCCGCTCTATACGCAGATGGCGGCCGTGCTGAACGGGGCCGATTCTGTGCTCGTTACCATGCCGACCACCGACCGCGACGCCTTCCACAATTTCGGCGGTACGGTGGAGACGGCCGTGCGCGGAGCGTTCACCGGAAGCTGCGATCTGGAAAGCACGACCTTCCCCGGCTCGACCGCCGAGGCCCCGGCGATCTGCAGGCCGCTGTGCGCCAACAGCGGTGGCTGGGTCGGGTCATGGACCAACGAGGCGCCGCCCGCCTGGCCGGGCTATTCGGCCTGCGGCTGCGCGCAGTGCACGGCCGAGTCGCCGCTGCCGACGACCGTCCAGGAACCCTCGGCGATGATCATGTCGGGCCCGGCGCTCAGGCGCTACAACCGCAACTGACCTGGCCCGCACGGCCCCGAGCGGGGCTTGCGACTGTCTCGCTTCACCGTTCCGGACCAATGGTGCCGGAACGGTTCATCTTCCATCCGGAGATGGACCGTTCTAGAGCGTGGGGCGATGCGTCGGGTCATGGCTGTAAAGCCGTCGGACGCCGGGTGCCAGCTCAACGAGGACCAACATGCACTTTCGGACAAATGCACTGGCGGCGATCGCCGCTGCCATCACCATGCTGTTCGCGTTCCCGGCGACCGCCGGGGATCAGGCGGCCGGCGTGGCGCGGATCGCGGCCCCCGCGCCCGAGCGTGGCACCGATCTCGACGTGACCGTCTGGTATCCGGCTTCGTCCGGCGGCGAGACCCTCACGATCGGCGAGACCTTGTTCTTCAAGGGAACGCCGGCGATACGCGATGCGCCGGTCGCGGCAGGCCGGTTCCCGCTCGTCGTGCTGTCTCACGGCGCCGGCCTTGGCGGGCGGGCCGAGGCGGCGAGTTGGCTCGCCGCGCCATTGGCCGAAGCGGGGTTCATCGTCGTCGCCCCCACCCATCCCGGCAACACGGGCCCGGACCGGTCGGCGGAAGAAACGATGAAGCTCTGGCTGAGGCCGGCCGATCTTTCGGCGGCCATCGACGCCATCGTACAGGACACCACGTTCGCGGATCACATCGATGCCGGTTCCATTGGCGCTCTGGGTCTTTCGATGGGCGGCGGCAGCGCCCTGTCCGTCGTCGGGGCGCGTCTTCATCCGGAGCGTTTCGCGGCCTATTGCGACAGCGCCGACCGGAATGCCTCGCTTTGCGACTGGGTCCGCATGAGTGGCGTCGATCTGCACGCGTTCGATAAATCCCTCGTCGGCCGGGATAATCGCGACGACCGGGTCCGGTTCGCGATGGCGATCGACCCGGTTCCCGCCGACATCTTCGCCCCGGAGACGTTTTCCGGGATTTCGGTTCCCGTCGCGCTCGTGAACCTCGGCACGAAGAGCGGCATTCCCGAGACCGCGCGCGCATCGGCCATGGCGGACGCCATCGCCGGCGCCCGCTACACGGTCATCGAGGACGCCGGCCACTTTTCCATGTTCGGTGAGTGCAAGCCCGTCGCCGCAGGAACAGCTCTGGAGATGGGTATCGAGGACCCGATCTGTGACGATGGCGGGGGGCGTTCGCGTGCCGCGATCCATGCCGAACTGATCGACATGATCACCGCCGCATTCGAACGAGCACTCGCTCGGGAAGGCTGAGCCCCGCGCCGTGATGGGTCCTTGCGGCACGGCAGGGACCGACAGCAGGACACGCGGGTCCGAAGGGCGTGAGTGGTTTCCGCCGGGATCAGTCCCAGACGAAGGCGATCTTGGCCAGTTTGCGGCCGTCGAAATTCTCGGCGCCCTCGGCGACGGCGCGGCCGCCCTGGCCGCGATAGAAGTCGACGGCGCCGTCATTGTCGGCCAGCGCCCAGACGACCAGCCCCTTGCAGCCATGGCTCGTCAGCCGCCCGCGCGCGGCCGCGAACAGGCGGGTGCCGAAGCCGACGCCCTGATATTCGGGCCGCAGGTAGATCTCGTAGACCTCGCCGTCCTGCGGCAAGGCGCGGGCCCGATTGAGCCCGTAGGTGACGTAGCCGGCGATCAGCCCGCCAAGGTCGAGAACCATCACCGAGGTGCCGCGCCGGATCGCGCGTTGCCACCAGCGATGGTCGCGCCGACCGATCATCGTGCGCAATGCCTTGTAGGGAATGATCCCGGCATAGGCGTTCTGCCAGGCCGCCTCGTGCACCTCTGCGATCCCGGGCGCATCGCGCGGGTCTGCGGGGCGTATGTCGATCGTCAGGGCGGTCATGATTTGTTAACCATCGCCCAGCGACGCCGCGCGGGCAAGCCCGTTTTCGGCCGGCCCGGGTCAATTTCACATTCTGTTGAGAGCGGCCCCGCCCCGGCGCGATCAGGCGCTGGCGCGGGCCTTTTCGAAGCGCTTGCGCTCGTGCGGGTCCAGATGCAGCTTGCGCAGGCGGATCGATTTGGGCGTCACCTCGACCAGCTCGTCGTCCTGGATCCACGAAAGCGCGCGCTCGAGCGTCATCCGCACCGGCGGGGTCAGCTTGACCGCATCGTCCTTGCCTGCGGCGCGCACGTTGGTCAGCTTTTTGCCCTTGAGCACGTTGACTTCCAGATCGTTGTCGCGGCTGTGGATGCCGATGATCATGCCCTGATAGACCTTGGCGCCCGGGTCGATCACCATCGGCCCGCGATCCTCGAGGTTGAACAGCGCATAGGCGACCGCCTCGCCGGGCTCGTTGGCGATCAGCACGCCGTTCGTGCGGCCGGCGATCGGGCCCTTGTAGGGTGCATAGCCGTGGAACAGCCGGTTCATGATCGCCGTGCCGCGCGTGTCGGTGAGCAGTTCGGACTGGTAGCCGATCAGCCCGCGCGTGGGCGCATGGAAGACGAGCCGAACCCGGTCGCCGCCGGACGGCTTGAGTTCGGCCATTTCGCCCTTGCGCTCGCTCATCTTCTGGACGACGGCGCCCGAATGCTCCTCGTCGACGTCGATGACCACTTCCTCGATCGGCTCGAGCAGCGTGCCGTCCTCGTCCTTCTGCATGACCACGCGCGGCCGCGAGACGGCCAGTTCGAACCCTTCGCGGCGCATCGTCTCGATCAGCACAGCAAGCTGGAGTTCGCCCCGGCCCGAGACGTGGAAGGCGTCCTTCTGGTCGGAATCCTCGATTTTTAGCGCCACATTGCCCTCGGCCTCCTTCATCAGGCGGTCGCGGATGACGCGGCTGGTCACCTTGTCGCCCTCGGTGCCGGCGAGCGGGGAATCGTTGACGATGAAGCTCATCGTCACCGTCGGCGGGTCGATCGGCTGGGCAGCGAGCGGCTCGTCGACCTGCGGATCGCAGAACGTGTCGGCGACCGTGCCCTTGGAAAGGCCCGCAATGGCGACGATGTCGCCGGCCGCGCCCTCCTCGATCGGCTGGCGTTCGAGGCCGCGGAAGGCGAGGATCTTGGAGACGCGCCCGGTCTCCAGCGTCTTGCCGTCGCGGTCCATCACCTTGACGGTCTGGTTCGGCCGGACCGTGCCCGAATGGATACGGCCGGTGATGATGCGGCCCAGGAACGGGTCGGCCTCGAGGATCGTGCCGATCATGCGGAACGGGCCGTCGGCGACGGCGGGCGCGGGCACATGGTCGAGCACCAGATCGAACAGGGGCGCGAGCGACGCCTCGTCGGGCCGGTCGGGTTCGGGCGCCATCCAGCCGTCACGGCCGGACCCGTACAGGATCGGAAAGTCGAGCTGGTCCTCGTCGGCGTCGAGCGCGGCGAACAGGTCGAACACCTCGTTGACGACCTCGTCGGCGCGCGCGTCCGGCCGGTCGATCTTGTTGACGGCGACGATCGGGCGGAGCCCGACCTTGAGCGCCTTGCCGACGACGAACTTGGTCTGCGGCATCGGACCTTCGGCGGCATCGACCAGCAGCACCGCGCCGTCGACCATGTTCAGGATGCGCTCGACCTCGCCGCCGAAATCGGCGTGGCCGGGCGTGTCGACGATGTTGATGCGCGTGTCGCCCCAGGTGACCGAGGTCGCCTTGGCGAGGATGGTGATGCCGCGCTCCTTTTCGATGTCGCCGGAATCGAGGGCGCGTTCGGCGACGCGCTCGTTCTCCCGGTAGACGCCGGATTGTTTGAGGAGTTCGTCGACGAGCGTGGTCTTGCCGTGGTCGACATGCGCGATGATCGCGATGTTGCGAAGGGACATGGATTGTCTCGGAGGTCAGGGGTGTTGCGGCGCATATAGGCGGCAAGCGGGACGATGGCCAGCATTATCGTCACGGCGCCGCCGGCACGGCCCGCGCCGACGATCAGCCGCCGGCCACCGCCTCGCGCTCGAACACGATGTCGAGGAAATCGGCGAGCCACTGGCGGACCCGGTCGTCATAGTGAAGCCGGCCTTGAAGATGCTCGCGTCCCTTCTGCGCGCCGGGCAGATCGAACCGGTGCGCGCCGCGCACCACCCAGCGCTGCATCATCACCTGTGTCAGTTCGGCGTGGAACTGCACCCCCCAAGCGTTCTCGCCATAGCGGAACGCCTGGTTGGGATAGATGTCGGCGGTCGCAAGATGCGTGGCGCCCGTGGGCAGCGTGAATCCTTCGCGGTGGAACTGGTAGATCATCTCCGGCCAGTCCATCAGCGCGGCGCCCTCCTCGGTCGGCCGCAGCGGGTACCAGCCGACCTCGACCTGCCCTTCCTCGTGGCTTTCGACCGACCCGCCCAGATGATTGACCAGCATCTGCGCGCCCAGGCAAATGCCGAAGAACGGCTTGTTCTCCCTGAGCGGCACGGCCAGCCAGTCGGTCTCGCGCTTGACGAATTCGTCCGGATCGTTGGCGCTCATCGGCCCGCCGAACATCACCGCGCCGGCATGGTGCTCGAGCGTTTCGGGCAGAGGGTCGCCGAGCGGCGGCCGGCGAATGTCGAGCGCATGGCCGCGCGCCTCGAGCATCTGGCCCACGCGTCCGGGCGACGAGGTCGCCTGATGCAGGATGACCAGCACCGGCTTCTTCGCCGCATCCCGCGGCGCGCGCATGCCGGCCATCGTCGTCACTGCGGTGTCTGCCTTCATGCCTCCCCGCCGCCGTCGATGCCCAGCCGTTCCTGCACGCGCTGACGCATGTGCACGCGGTCCCGTCCGCTCACGCCAAGAAGCTCGGAGATGCGCCAGACCACATTGTCCTCCAGCTCGTGCCGGATGCCGTCCGCATAGACCATCTCCCAGAGGATCTCGATGAAGCCGATCCGTTCGGCCTCGCTCATCGAATCCATCAGCACCGAGGTGAACCGGTAGAGATCGACCGCCTCGCCGTCAGCCAGTCGCGCCTGCTCGATCAGCGCCTGCAGTTCGCCCTTGCCGAGCGCATACTCCTCCGCGAGCACCTGGGCGAAGCGCTCGCGCTCGACCGGCCGCAGCACGCCGTCGGCCTGGATCACATGGTACATGAGCGCGGCGGCGGCCAGTTGCGGGCTGTCCGGCGCCTGGCCGGACGGGGCGCCCGCCTCGCCGGCAAGCTCCCTGACGAACGACCGGAAACGGTCAAGCATGCTGCCACCCCCATCCTGGCCGCCTGCGGCGCGGCGCGTTGATCACGCAAATCAATCTATGCCGCCACGCCGTCAAAACAACCGGAAGCGCCGGGGCTTGTCGGGCTCGGTCTCCGCATCCGGGTCAATGCCCGGATCGTCGGGGATCGGCGGCCGGTCGCTCCGTTCATCGTCCCTGGCGCCGTCCGACCCGCGCCCCGAGCCGTTCCGCGCGGCCTCGTCTCCGACCGTCGTCGCCCCGGCGGCGTCCGGCTTCGGGGCTTCGGACGGCTTTTCGGGCGCGTCGCCGCCGGTTTCGCCATTGCCCGCCGGCGGGTCTGCGGCAGGCGCGGGCGGCGCAGGCGGCTTCGGCTCGGATGCGGACGGTCTTTCTTCGGCGTCGGGGGCCTCTGCCGTGTTGGCCGTCCCGGTCGGCGCCGGTTCGGAAGCGTCGGCGGACGCCGGTGTCGCATCCTCCGCGTCGGCGGCGACCGCTTCGGCGGCCATCTCGATATCGGGATCGGCGCCCGACCGTTCGGCCTCCCGCGCGCGCCGGGAGGCCTCGACCCGGGCCTTCAGATCGACCGGCTCGCCCTTCGGCTTGACCGGTTCGGCCTGCGCGTCGACCACGTCGTCCTTGGCGCGCATCACCGCATCGGCCGCCGGAAGCGCCGGCACGACGCTGTCGTCCCCGTCATCGTCCGGCCGTGCGTCGCGGCGGGGCCGGCCCGGCTCCATCGGATCGAGATCGTTCTCGATCAGCGCGCCGGTGCGCTCGACGGGCACCTTCCATTCGAACGCGTCGATCCGCCCCGTCACCGGCGAGAAGGGCGCCCATTTCTCGGCGACGATGCCGTCCGCCGTCCAGGCCGGGTCGCGCGCCGCGCGCACCGCCCGCGACAGCCACTCGCGCACCTTGCCCTGATCGCCGGTCTCGGCGTCCTCGATGTCGGCCATCAGCATGAAGGCGCTCTCGCGGGGCTCGTTGCGCAGCAGCGCGCCGGCGGTCTTGCGCGCCTTTTCGAACTCGCCCGCCTCGAGCGCCATGCGGGCCACGATCAGCCAGCTCTCGGCCGTGTTGGGCTTGATCGATTCGAGCCGCTGCGCGCGCTTGAGCCGGTCGAGCGCCGAATCGCCCGGCCGCGCATTGACGTAGGCCAGGGCGACGTCCGGGTGCGGCTGCTTGCGCCAGCAGGTCTCCAGCACCTTGACGCCACGCCGCATCTCGTTGAGCCGGAAGCACGCCTCGGCCGCCGTCACCGCCGCCGGCGCGAAGCCCGGCGCCAGCTTGTGGGCCTCGAGCGCGGCCTGCCTGGTCTTCTGCGGATCGCTTTCGGCATTGTCCATGGCGAGCGCGGTCAGCAGCACCGCCCGCTTGCGGTCGGCGTCCTCCTTGGCGATCTGCTTGGCCTGCTTCTGCTTGTCGACGAGCTTGATCGCGCCGTCCCAGTCGCCCGAGGCGGTCTTCAGATCGATCGCCGCCTTGCCGGCCCAGACGAGCTGCGGCCCCAGTTCGGCGGCCTTTTCGGCATAGTGCTTCTGTGCCTCGCGATCGCCGAGCCGCTGCGCCTCCATGTAGAGCCCGCGCAGGCCGAGCATGCGCAGTTCGGGATCGTCGAGCATCGCCTCGAACTTGCCGCGCGCCTCGGCGTGCTTGCCTTCCAGCAGCGTCGTCTGCGCGTCCAGAAGCTGGATCAGCGGTTCGGTCGTCTCATTGAGCAGCCCGCCGGCCTGCTTGAGCATCTTGCGCGAGGTGGTGCTGTCGCCGGCGCCGGCCGCGATGATGCCCGTCGACAGCGACTGGTAGCCCCGATCGCGCTTGCGGGCGCGGAAATAGCGATTGACCCGCTCGGGCGATGTGAAGACGACGCGGATCAGCCACCAGGTGAACATGATCAGCGCGACGATCGAGACGATCGCGACGGCGGCGACCATCAGCGAGACGTTGATGAGCTGGTCGCCCACCGTGATCGCGACGTCGCCGGGCATGTCGGCCAGCCATGCGAAACCGAAGCCGAGCGCGAAGACGAGCGCGATGAAGATCAGGATCTTGATCATGTCCGGTCTCCCTTACTGGCCGGCTTCTTCGGGACCGGCGGCCGCCATCGCCGACGACAGCGCGTCGGCGACGAGCTGGTCGACCGTCCGGCGGGCGCGCACCTGGTCGATGAAGTCCTCGGACGCCGCGCGCGCCGCTTCGGGCAGCGTCTCCCACTCGGCCAGCGTCGCGTCGAGATCGCCTTCCTTCAGCCGCGCCTCCATGCGCGCGGCGATCGCGCCGGGCGTGTCGCCCTCGACCTCGCCGACCGGACGCACCTGCACCAGGCCGCGCGCGCTCGCCATCAGCCGGTCGGCGATCGAGGCGTTCTCATCCAGCCCCTGACCGGTGGCGACGATGCGGTTGGCGACCGGGCCGAACGAATCGGCAAGCTGCGGCACCGTCGGCACGCCCGAGGCGGCATAGTCGCGCAGCGCGGCAACGGTCTCGTCCTCGCCGGCGACGGAGGCATAGGCTTCAAGTTCGGTGGCGAACGCGCTGCCCCGGTCGATCGCCGACTTCAGGCCGGCCGCCGCGACCGCGCGGGCGACCGAGGCCGAGTCCGCGCCGCCCTCGGCGATCGTCTCCTCGGCGCTCGCAACCCGGTCGCGCAGCGCCGCCAGTTCCTCGTCGAGCCGCGCCCGCAACGCCTCGACGGACTGGCCGAGCGGCGCGATCTCGCCGGCAATGGCCTCCACCTCCTCGCCGAGCGCGCCCAGATCGTTCCGGATCCCCTCCAGCGCGGCGGGCACGTCGCCGAGCGCCTGGCCGCCATCGTCGCCAAGGTCGGTCTCGATCGCGGCGAGGCGGTCCTGCAGCGCGGCGATGCTGTCCTCGCCGCCGAGCGCGTCGGCGATCTCGCCCTCGAGCGCCTCGAGCCGTTCCGACAGGGCCTGCGCGGCGGCGCCATCGCCCGCTTCGCCCGATGAGACGGCCGATTGCAGCGATTGAAGCTCGGCGGAAACCGATTCGATCGCGTCCATCGCCTCGGCGCCCTGCTGGCGGGCCGCCTCGACGGCCGCATCGATCTCCGCGCGCGCCTCGGCGGACAGACCCGCTTCGCCGGTACCCGTCTGCTGCTGTTCGCCCAATTCGGCGATCCGTGCTTCCAGATCGGCGATGTTCTGTTCGATCGGCGTGGAGTCGAATGGTTCGGCTCCCTGGCCGACCGAAGGCAACGCACCGAACCATTGCAGGGCGGCGGCGGCAAACAGCGCGATCAGCGCGCCGATGATGCCGCCAAGCAGCGGCCCGATGCCGCCGCGGCGCGCAGGTGGCGGCGGCGTGGCCGACCGGTCGGCACCCCCATCGCGCACGCCTCCGGCGGCCGACGATCGCGTCGCGTCTTTTGCCGCGCCGCCCGCCGCGCTCGCGCTTGCGGCGGACTTCTCGGAGGTCGCGGGCGACGCCGCATCCGGACGCGCGGCCGCGTCCTTGCCGGCCTCACCGGCCGCCGCATCCTTCCCGCCGGACGTCTTCGCCTGGTCCATGGCGACCGGCTCGGCCGGGCTGACAGCGGGATCCGGCGCGCCTTCGGCCTTGTCGGGCGCCGGCTTGCCGGTATCCTTTGCGGCCTTGTTGGCCTCCAGATCGATGGTGACCGGCTTGCGGGTTCCGCCGCGTCCCGCGCCTTGCGACGGTCGTGCGCGTTTTGCCATGAACGCTCTCCATTGTGTGCGTCGGACCAGTTCTGATCCGCTTCTAGCACGGCCTTCGGGAATCGAAAGCCGTCAGCGCGGCAAGAGCGTCTATCGGCCGGCCATCGCCCGGCGCACGCACGCCACAAGAGCATCGTCGCGCGGTTCCGGCGATGCCGTCACGCTGCGCGACGGCATCGTTTCGAGTCGTCTGGCGACGCGCTCGGAAATGACGAAAAAATCAATTTTATCAAGCACTTCATTAAGGTCCTGATCCGCCACCGCCTCAAGGAACAGGCCGGCCGATACGCCCGAGTGGAACATGATGGCGTCGGGTGGCGCCTCACGCAGACACTCGATCAGCGTATCAGTCAGATGACTGACTTTTTCGACATCATAGGTCTCGATCAGCACCGGCGCGTATCCGGCATCGGACAGGGCGTCTTCGAGCGTGCCGGTGCGCACGCGGCCGCACAGGTAAAGGACGGACCGCCCCTTCGGCAGTTCGCTCGCGACCAGATCGGCAAGCGCAAGCGCGTCGCCATCCGCCGACATGACCGTCCCGGCATCGTCGGGCACGGCCGCTGCGGTCGCATCGCCCACCGTGAAGACCGGCTTGCCGGCAAGGGCGGCACGCAGCGCCGCGGGCGCGTGAGTGAGCGCCTTGGCACTGGTGACGACGACCGCGTCGCATGCCCCGGCGGCGGCGATCCGGTCTGCCGGCACGGACAGTCCGACCGTCCGCGTGAACGGCATGACGACGGGATCGAGCCCGGCCCCGGCGAGCGCGGCGGCCGTGCGCGAAGCACCGGGCTCGGGCCGCGTCACCAGAACCCGTGGCCGTCGCGTCACGATCAGACCCAGCTTTCGAAGAACGCCGATCCGGCCCGCGCGCGCAGCGTGTCGCCGGCGGCGCGGCCGAGCGCGGCGGGGTCGGATGCCGCACCGCTCGTCTCGATGTCGTGCGCCTCGGTGCCGTCGGGCGTCAGGATCGTCCCGGCAAAGGCGATCGTGTCCCCATCGATGCGCGCATGGCCGGCGATCGGCGTGCGGCAAGAGCCGTCAAGCGCGGCGAGAAAGGCCCGCTCGCAGGCGAGCGCGACATGGGTGTCGGCATCGTCGAGCGGTTCGACGAGCGCATCGGTGCGTTCGTCGCCCTTGCGGCCCTCGATGCAGATCGCGCCCTGCCCCGGCGCCGGCGGGAACACGTCCATTTCCATCAGATCGGTGATGATCTCGGCCATGCCCAGCCGCCGCAGGCCCGCATTGGCGAGCAGCGTGGCGTGCGCGACGCCCTCGTCGAGTTTTCTGAGCCGCGTCTGCACATTGCCGCGAAAGCCGACCACCGTCAGGTCGGGCCGCGCGCGGCGCACCAGCGCCTGCCGCCGCAGCGAGGACGTGCCGACGATGGCCCCCACCGGCAGCGCGGCAAGAGACGGCGCCGCCCGGCCGATGAACGCATCGCGCGGGTCCTCGCGTTCGAGGAACGCGTTCAGCGCCAGCCCTTCAGGGAGTTTGGTCGGCATGTCCTTGGACGAATGGACGGCCAGGTCGATCTCGCCCGAGGCAAGCTGCGCCTCGATCTCCTCGGTGAACAGGCCCTTGCCGCCGATTTCCTTGAGCTCGCGGTCCTGCACCCGGTCGCCCTTGGTCGAGATGACGACGATCTCGATCGTCTCGGCCGCCATGCCATGAGCGGCGACCAGCCGGTCGCGCACCTCGTGCGCCTGCGCCAGCGCCAGCGGGCTGCCGCGCGTTCCGATCCTGACCGTGCCGAACGTCCGTGCCACCGTTTGCTTCCCCCTCGATCCGTGATAGGCGGACAAATCCCTAACGCGAACCGCCACGAGCGGCAATCGACCCTTCGCCGGGTCCGCAGGATTACCCATGCCGACAGTCCTGGGCATCGAGACGAGCTGCGACGAGACCGCCGCCGCGCTGGTGCGCAGCGACGGCGATGCGGCGCGCGGCCGCATCCTCTCCAACGTGATCCACAGCCAGTTCGACGATCATGCGGCCTATGGCGGCGTGGTGCCCGAGATCGCCGCGCGCGCCCATGTCGACAAGCTCGATCAGGTGGTTCGCCGCGCGCTGGACGAAGCCGGAGCCGGCTGGGACAATGTCGACGCCATCGCCGCCACCACCGGCCCGGGGCTGATCGGCGGGCTGATCGTCGGGACCATGACAGCCAAGGCGATCGCTTTGGCCAGGGGCAAGCCGTTCCTGGCCGTCAATCACCTTGAAGGGCACGCGCTGACGCCGCGCCTGACCGACGGGCTCGCCTTTCCCTACCTGCTTCTGCTCGTCTCGGGCGGCCACACCCAGATCGTGCTGGCGCGCGGGCTCGGCGACTATGCCCGCTGGGCGACGACCATCGACGACGCGCTCGGCGAGGCCTTCGACAAGACCGCCAAGCTCTTGGGCCTCGGCTATCCGGGCGGACCGGCGGTCGAAGAGGCGGCGACGGCGGGCGATCCGGGCCGTTTCGCCCTGCCCAGGCCGCTGAAGGGCGAGGACCGGCCCGATTTCTCCTTTTCCGGCCTGAAGACGGCGCTACGCCAGCAGGCCACCGCGCTCGGCGACCTCGACGACCGGGACGTGGCCGACCTTTGCGCCTCCTTCCAGAAGGCCGTGACCGACACGCTGGAGGATCGCGTCAGGCGCAGCCTTGTCCGCTACCGCGCCGAGATCGCCGATCCGTCGCCGACGCTCGTCGTCGCCGGCGGCGTCGCCGCCAACCGGGCGATCCGGTCCATGCTCGAGACGCTGTGCGAAAGGCACGGCTTTGCCTTTCTCGCCCCGCCGACAGAGCTTTGTTCGGACAATGCGGCGATGATCGCCTGGGCGGGGCTCGAACATCTACGGCTGGGGCACGCCGACCCGCTCGATATGGCGCCGCGCCCGCGCTGGCCGCTCGATCCGTCAAGCGAGCCGCTGATCGGCTCGGGCCGCAAGGGCGCCAAGGCATGAGCGGCCGCGTCGCGGTGATCGGCGCGGGCGCCTGGGGCACCGCGCTTGCCTGCGCGATGGCGCGCGGCGCACCGGTCACGCTGTGGGGGCGCGATGCCGGCGTGGTGCGCCAGATCAACGCCGAACGGACCAACCGCTTCTATCTGGGCGCCGCCGAACTGCCGGGCGCGATCGCCGCGACCACCGATCTGGCCGAGGCGCTCGATGGCGCGCGTTTCGTGCTGCTGGCCGTGCCCGCCCAGACCATGCGCGCCATGCTAACCGCCATGGTGCCGCACCTTCACGCCAACATGGTGCTCGTCTCCTGCGCCAAGGGGATCGAGCGCGATTCGGGCGACCTGATGAGCGAGGTCATCGCAGAAACCGCGCCGGCCAACCGCGCCGCCGTACTGTCCGGTCCCAGCTTCGCCGCCGATGTCGCGCGCGGCCTGCCGACCGCCGTCACGCTCGCCATGGCCGACGAAAAGGCCGCGCTCGCCGCCGCCGAGGCGCTCTCCCGGCCCGGCTTGCGGCTTTACGCGGGCGGCGATCCGACCGGCGTCGAATATGGCGGCGCGCTCAAGAACGTGCTCGCCATCGCCGCCGGCATCGTCGCCGGACGCGGGCTCGGCGCCAGCGCGCAGGCCGCGCTGACCGCGCGCGGCTTCGCCGAAATGACGCGCGTGGCCGAGGCGCTTGGCGCGCGCGTCGAAACGCTCGCCGGCCTGTCCGGCCTCGGCGACCTGATCCTGACCTGCAGTTCGGCGCAGTCGCGCAACTTTGCCTATGGCCTGGCGCTGGGGCGCGGCGAGGACACGTCCGGGCTCAAGCTGGCCGAAGGCGTCGCCACCGCGCACATTGCCGCGCGCATCGCCGGCGACCACGGCATCGAGGCGCCGATCATCGCCGCCGTCGCCGACATCCTCGACGGGCGCCTCGGCGTGGACGCGGCCGTCTCCGCGCTGATGGCGCGTCCGATCAGGGTGGAAGGGCAATAGCGCGTTGTGAGAGACGGTCCGGCCTGATGACAAGCGGCCACGGCTTGCTCTATTCACCGTGCACCGTTCACCGATTTCCGAGGCCCCGATGTCGAATTACTGGCTCTTCAAGTCCGAACCGTTCAAATGGTCCTGGGAGCAGCAGAAGGCCAGGGGCGATGCCGGCGAGGAATGGGACGGCATCCGCAACTACCAGGCGCGCAACAACATGCGGGCCATGAAGCTGGGCGACAAGGCGTTCTTCTACCATTCCAACGAGGGCCTCGAGATCGTCGGCATCGTCGAGGTCTCAAAGGAAATCCATCCCGATTCGACCACCGACGATCCGCGCTGGGAATGCGTCGACGTCCGCGCCGTGTGCGACATGCCCGAGCCGGTCAGCCTGAAGGCGGTCAAGGCCAACCCGAGACTGGCCGACATGGCGCTCGTCACCTCGATGCGCCTTTCGGTGCAGCCGGTAACCAAAGAGGAGTGGCTCGAAGTGTGCCGCATGGGCGGCCTCGACGATCCGCCGCTGTGAGGCCGGGCCGCCCGATGCGTCTCAAAAAAGCCCCGATCCACGGCGAAATCCGGGAAAAAAGACGGATGGTGTCGTGACGGGACGATCGTTCAAGCGATGGCTGGCGCGCGTGCGCCAGGGCCGGGCGGGCATCACCGGCCTGTTCTGGCTGTCGGCCGGCGAGACCACCATCCTGCCGATGCCCGTCGAACTGGTGCTGCTGCCGCTGATGCAGTACGCGCGCGACCATGTCTGGCGCATGGCGACCAGCGTGACGCTCGGCGCGCTGGCCGGCGCGGTGGTCGGCTACTTCATCGCCTATTTCTTCATGGAGGCGGCGGGCAACAGCTTCGTCGCGCTGGCCGGCTGGCAGGACGAGCAGGCGCGTTTTGCCGAAATGTTCGACCGCTACGGCTTTCTGGCGATCGTGCTTGTCGGCATGCTGCCACCGATCCCGTTCCAGCTCGCCATCGTTTCGGCCGGCGCGACGGGCTATCCGTTCGCGCTGTTCGTCGCCGCCACGCTGATCGCGCGCGGCACGCGCTATTTCTTCCTGGCCCTGATGGTGCACCTGTTCGGCGACCATGTCGCCGCCGCCTACGCCAACAATCGCGCCCTTGCGGTCGGCGTGCTGATCGCGCTGTTCTTCGGCGCGGTCGGCCTGATCGTCTATTTCGAGCGCGGCTTCGCCTGACGCCCGCAGGGAGCGTCAGGCGCCGGCCGGTCAGTGCTTGTTCTGCCGGTTCTCGATCAGATCGTTGACAACCGACGGATCGGCCAGCGTCGAGGTGTCGCCCAGCGACGAGTAGTCGTCCTCGGCGATCTTGCGCAGGATGCGTCGCATGATCTTGCCCGAACGGGTCTTGGGCAGGCCCGGCGCGAACTGGATCTTGTCGGGCGAGGCGATCGGCCCGATCTCGCGGCGCACATGCTGGACCAGTTCCTTGCGCAGCGCGTCGTCGGCATCATAGCCGCTCATCAGCGTCACGTAGCAGTAGATGCCCTGGCCCTTGATGTCGTGCGGGTAGCCGACCACGGCGGCCTCGGCCACCGCGTCGTGGCTGACCAGCGCCGATTCCACCTCGGCCGTGCCCATCCTGTGGCCCGACACGTTGATGA
Source organism: Roseitalea porphyridii (assembly GCF_004331955.1). Classification (NCBI taxonomy): domain Bacteria; kingdom Pseudomonadati; phylum Pseudomonadota; class Alphaproteobacteria; order Hyphomicrobiales; family Ahrensiaceae; genus Roseitalea; species Roseitalea porphyridii. Next base: position 3,463,664 of record NZ_CP036532.1, read on the forward strand.
CGTCGTCGACCCGGCCGGTGATCCAGTAATAGCCGTCCGCATCGCGCTTGCAGCCGTCGCCGGTGAAGTACTTGCCCTTGTAGTTGGAGAAGTAGGTCTGGATGAAGCGCTCGTGGTCGCCGAACACGGTGCGCATCTGGCCGGGCCAGGAATCGATGATGCACAGATTGCCCTCGGCGACGGTTTCGGTGTGCACCTGCCCCTCATTGTCGACCAGTTGCGGCTGGATGCCGAAGAAGGGCCGCGTTGCAGAGCCCGGCTTGAGCTTGGTCGCGCCGGGCAGCGGCGTGATCATGATGCCGCCGGTCTCGGTCTGCCACCAGGTGTCGACGATCGGGCATTTCTTCTCGCCGACGACGTTGTGGTACCATTCCCAGGCCTCCGGATTGATCGGCTCGCCGACCGAACCCAGCAGCCGCAGCGATTTGCGCGAGGTGCGGTTGACGTAGGAGACGCCCGCTCCCATCAGCGCGCGGATCGCGGTCGGCGCGGTGTAGAAGATCGTCACCTGATGCTTGTCGACCACCTGCCAGAAGCGCGAGGCGTCCGGATAGGAGGGCACGCCCTCGAACATCAGCGTCGTCGCGCCGTTGGCGAGCGGGCCGTAGACGATGTAGGAGTGGCCGGTCACCCAGCCCACATCGGCCGAGCACCAGTAGATGTCGCCGTCCTGGCAGTCGAACACGTACTGGTGCGTCATCGAGGCGTAGACCAGATAGCCGCCCGTCGTGTGCAGCACGCCCTTGGGCTTGCCGGTCGAGCCGGACGTATAGAGGATGAACAGAGGGTCCTCGGCCTTCATCCTGGCCGGCGGGCAGTCGGCCTTTTCGGCCTTGACCGCATCGTGATACCAGACGTCGCGCTCGGAGTACCAGTCGATCTTGCCGGCCGTGCGCTGGACGACCAGTACCGTGTCGACGCTGACGCCCTCGCGTTCGGCCTCCTCGATCGCCAGGTCGACATTCTTCTTGAGCGGAATGACCCGGCCGCCGCGCAGCCCCTCGTCGGCGGTGATCACGAAATGGCTCTGGCAGTCGACGATGCGGTCGGCGAGCGCGTCCGGCGAGAAGCCGCCGAAGACGATCGAGTGGATCGCCCCGATCCGCGCACAGGCCAGCATCGCGTAGGCGGCCTCGGGGATCATCGGCATGTAGATCGTCACCCGGTCGCCCTTCTTGACGCCGCGTCGCTTGAGCACGTTGGCGAGCCGGCACACATGCTCGTAAAGCTCGCGATAGGTGATCTTCTTGTCGTCGTAGGGATTGTCGCCTTCCCAGATGATGGCGACCTGATCGCCCCGCCGTTCCAGATGCCGGTCGACGCAGTTGTAGGCGACGTTGGTGACGCCGTCCTCGTACCATTTGATCGAGACCTTGCCGGTGAACGAGGTGTTCTTGACCTTGGTGTAGGGCTTGAACCAGTCGATCCGCTGGCCGTGCTTCATCCAGAACCCTTCGGGATCGTCGATCGACTGCTTGTACCAGGTCTTGTAGGTGGCCTCGTCGATCAACGCCTTCTTCTTGACCGCCGCCGGTACCGGATACACATCAGCTGACATCGGATTCCTCCACTGGGTTCGGGCGCGCGGCCCCTCATGCTCGGTCCGCCCGGCCTCTCCCGTGACCCGGCGCGTGGGCCCCGTCTAACGCGAAGCCTCTCTGCGCGTAAATTAGACCATGGACAACCAGCGCGACCGGATCGATCCTAGCGGCGCTCCCCGTCCAGCTTCAAGTCGGCGACCGCCTGCCGCAGCGCGTCGTCGAGCGGCGTGTGCGGCTCGGTGCCGATCAGCGCGGCGAGCTTCGATCCGTCCAGCGAATGCGGCACGTCCCACAGGTAGCGCATCTTGATCACCTCGCGCAGGACCGGGTTAAAGAGGCCCACGATCCGCAGCAGCCGCCACGGCACCGACCCGGGCTTGAGCGAACGGCCCACCGCCGCCTCCATGGCAGTGTGAAACTGCGCGCCGGTCACCGTGTGACCCGACAGGTGGAACCGCTCGAACCGGCCCAGTTCCCCGCGCTTTTCGGCGACCGCCACGAAGGCCGCGCCGAAATCGGGCAGGTAGGCGAACGCGTGCGGCACGTCCAGGCGCCCCGGCCAGACGAACCGGTTCTTGCGAAGATCCTTGGCGATGACCAGATCGAGCCAGCTTCCGTCGACCGGCCCGCCGAAGAAGTCGCCCGCGCGCAGCACGATGGTCTGCACGCCCTCGGCCGCGGCGGCGCGGAACTTCTCCTCGATGTCGACGCGCAGGCGCCCCTTTTCCGTATCCGCCGGCATGGGTGCGTCCTCGGACGTATCCATCCCGATGCCGGTGCCGAAATTGTAGACATTGCCCGGCAGCATCAGCGTCGCGCCGGCCGCCTTCGCCGCCGCAAGGACGTTCTCGGCCATCGGCACGACGTGCGTGGCCCATTTGTCGTAGGTCGGGTTGAGCGCATGCAGGACCACGTCCGCCCCGGCGCAGGCGTCGATCATGGCCTGGCGATCGAACGCGTCGGCCTCGACCGGCTCGACGCCCTGTGGCAGACGCTTCAGCTTTTCGCCGCGCGCGATGCCGCGCACGGTCCAGCCGGCGGCGACGAAGGCGCGTGCGGCGTTGAAGCCGATGCGACCGGCCGCGCCGGCAATGACGATGGTGCTCATATTGGTTCTCCTTCTCGGATCGTGTTGTCGGAACCGGTATGAGCCCTTCCCTTACGTATCGATAGACCAGATTGCGGATGTTTGGTATTCATTGGTGGATGGAACATCTTCGCTTCGACTGGAACCTGGTTCGCAGCTTCCTCGCCGTGATCGAGGCGGGTACGCTGAGCGGCGCGGCGCGCGCGACCGGCGTGTCGCAACCCACGCTCGGCCGCCACGTCGCCGAACTCGAGGCGCAGACGGGCCTCGTCCTGTTCGGACGGGGCCGGGCCGGCATGGTCCCGACCCAGGCCGCGCTGCGGCTGGCCGAGGAGGCGACCGCGATGCGCGACAGCGCCGCCGCCTTCGCCATGGCGGCCGCCGACCAGGAGACCCGGGTCGAGGGCGTCATCCGGATCACCGCCAGCCGCGTCATGTCGACCTACGTTCTGCCGCCGCTGCTGACCGATCTGCACCGCGCCGAGCCGGCGCTCGAGATCGAACTGGCGCCGAGCGACGCGATCGCCAACCTGCTCGCGCGCGATGCCGACATCGCCGTGCGCATGGCCCGGCCGACCCAGAACGACCTGATCGCACGCAAGGTGGGCGATTTCGCCATGGGCGCGTGGGCGCATCCGGACTATCTGTCGCGCGCCGGCACGCCCGCCGATCTGGACGCCCTGTTCCGGCACACGCTGATCGGCTACGACCGGTCGGACCTGATCGAACGGGGCATGCGGCGCCTGATCGGCTACTATGACCGTTCGGCGTTCCACATCCGCACCGACGACCAGATCGCCTACTGGGAGCTGGTCAGGGCGGGCGCCGGCATCGGCTTCGGTCCGATCCACGTGGCGCGGCGCTCGGGTGAACTGGTTCGCGTCCTGCCCGAACTGGCCATCGACCCGCTGCCGGTCTGGCTCGCCTCGCACCGCGAACTGCGCCACAGCGCAAAGGTGCGGCGGGTCTACGACTTTCTTGCCGAGGCGCTGTCGGCCCTGCCGCTCGATCGCGACGGCAGTCCGGGAACGACCAGTCCGGCGAGAGCGACCGCGACGACGACCACGCCCCACGCCGCGAACACGACCGCGAGCGAGAACGCGTCGGCGACCGCACCGACGAAGGCGGGCACGAACAGAAGGCCGGCATAGCCGAAGGTGGTGATCACGCCGATCGAGACGGCCGGCGGCAGGCCTTGATAGGCGCCGGCGGCCGAGAACATGATCGGCGCCAGATTGGCCATGCCGATCCCCGCGACCAGAAAGGCGAGGCAGGCGAAGACGAAGCCCGGCGCCATGCCGGCGGCGACGAGCCCGGTCGCAGCCAGCAGCGCGCTCGCCACGAACATCGGCCGGTCGCCGAAACGGCCACGCAGGCTGTCCCCGGTAAGCCGCATCGTCGCCATGGTGGCCGAGAAGGCGGCATAGGCATAGCCGCTGACCACCAAAGGCGCGCCCAGTTCCTCGCGCAGATACAGCGCGCTCCAGTCGATGACCGTGCCCTCGGGCGCATAGGCCAGCAGCGTGACCAGGCCGAGCACGTAGATGCCCGGCGACCGGGGCAAGCCCCGCCATCCGCCAGAACCGGTGCTCTGGCGCATCGCCGCGTCGTCGGGCCGGTAGTGACCGAAGGCCCAGACCGCCAGCACCAGGACGATCGCGCCGACGATCAGCGCGTGGCCCATCTCGCCGAAGGCGGCGATCATCGCGCCGCCGGTGAGGCCGCCGGCCACCCCGCCCAGCGACCAGAAGCCATGGAACGAGGACATCACCGGCCGACCGAGCGCGCGCTCGACGCCGATGCCGTTGGCGTTCATCGCATTGTCCATCGCGCCCAGGAACACGCCGAGCCAGAGCAGCGCCAGCGCCGCCGCGGGCAGCGAAGGCGCCAGCGTCAGCAGCACCAGCGACGGCGCCAGCAGGACCGAGGTCCAGCGCACCACGGCGACCGAGCCGATGCGGGTGACCATCCATGCCCCGCCGATCAGCGCGAACACCGCGCCGATGCCGAACAGCACGATCAGACGCCCCAGCACGGCCTCGGAGATGCCGAGCCGCTCGACCAGCACCGGGATCTTCGTCGCCCAGTGGCCGACCATGAAGCCGTTGACGAAGAACGCCGCGTACACCGCCAGCCGCGCCAGGTGCAGGCGCCGGGCATCGCGCGGTGCGCCGGCTTCGGTGTGTTGAACGGTCGACATGACGGGCTCCGGGCAAGCGGCTCTTGGTAGTCCAGATCGCGCGCGGTTCAAAGCTTTGACGCGCTGGCGGCAAACAATTTTCGCGGCTCAGAAGTCGTAAAGCCGAGCCGGATTGTCGACGAGGATGCGCCGGCGCGTCGCCGTGTCTGTGACCACCCGCAGGAACGCGTTCAAGAGCGCACCCGCATCGGGCATCTTCGCATCGGCCAGCATCAGATGCGGCCAGTCGCTGCCCCAAAGGCATCGCTCCGGGTTGGCCCGGACCAGCGCGGTGACGAGCGCATCGGTCGCCTCGTAGGGCGCGTCGGCGAGCCGGTAGAGCCCCGAGAGCTTCACGAAGGCCTTGCCGTCGGCAAGGAGCGCGCACAGACGCCGGAAACCGGGCTCGTCGGGACCCGCCGCGACGTCGGGCCAGCCGATATGGTCGAAGACGACAGGCACCGGCATGGCGCGCACGCCGTCCTCGAGTTCGGCCATGTGCCGGTGCGCGTTCATCAGCATCTGCACATGCATGCCGCGCGCCTTCAGCCGGTCGGCCATGGCGGTCACCCCGCCCCAGCTCAGCACGCCGCCATGAACGTAGTTGAGCCGCACGCCGCAAAGGCCGGCTTCGGCGAGCGCGTCGAGTTCGGCGTCCCCGGCTCGGTCGTCGACCAGTCCGATGCCGCGCGCCCGGTCGCGGCCGAGCCGCGCGACCGCGGCCTTGGTCACCGCGTTGTCGGCCCCGTAGAGGATCGAGTGGACCACGACCACGCGGTCGATGCCGAGCACTGCCATGTGCCGCTCGTAAAGACCGATCCAGTCCTCGAACCGCGGACCGGGAGCGGGGTCCTCGACGCGGCCGTCCCAGAGCGGAAATTCCCCCGGGCCCGCCACCATGTGGATGTGGGCGTCGCACGCCCCGGCCGGCAGCGCCCGGTCCGGCGCGGCCGGTTCCGCGACCGGCATCTGCGCCTTCGGCTTGTCGGTCATGTCAGCTCCGTTCGTCTGCGCAGACGCAACCCATCCGTGTTTGCGCCGCACAATGCGAACCGCTAAACAGGCCCGGTTGCTTTTCTGCATTTCATAATCGGGGACATCGATCGTGGCCATCAAGAAACTGCTCGTCGCCAACCGGTCCGAGATCGCAATCCGCGTTTTGCGCGCCGCCAACGAACTGGGCATGACGACGGTCGCCATCTGGGCCGAGGAAGACAAGCTGTCCCTGCACCGGTTCAAGGCCGACGAGAGCTATCAGGTCGGCCGGGGCGGGCACCTCGACAAGGACCTCGGCCCGATCGAGAGCTACCTGTCCATCGACGAGGTGATCCGCGTCGCCAAGCAGTCCGGCGCCGACGCGATCCATCCCGGCTACGGGCTTCTTTCGGAAAGCCCCGAATTCGTCGACGCCTGCGACGAGGCCGGCATCATCTTCATCGGCCCCACCGCCGGGACGATGCGCGCGCTCGGCAACAAGGTCTCGGCCCGCAACATTGCCGTCGATGCCGGCGTGCCGGTCGTGCCGGCGACCGGACCGCTTCCCGACGACATGGACGAGGTCAGAAAGCTCGCCGCCGAGATCGGCTTTCCGGTGATGCTGAAGGCCTCCTGGGGCGGCGGCGGGCGCGGCATGCGCGCCATCCGCGCCGCAGAGGATGTCGAGCGCGAGGTGACCGAGGCCAAGCGCGAGGCCAAGGCGGCCTTCGGCAAGGACGAGGTCTATTTCGAAAAGCTGATCGAGCGCGCCCGCCACGTCGAGGTGCAGGTGCTGGGCGACACGCACGGCAACATCGTCCATCTGTTCGAGCGGGACTGCTCGATCCAGCGGCGCAACCAGAAGGTGGTCGAGCGCGCGCCCGCCCCCTATCTCGACGACGCCCAGCGCAACGAGCTGGCCGAATACGCCATGAAGATCGCCCGGGCGACCGACTATCGCGGCGCCGGCACGGTCGAATTCCTGATGGATGCCGACAGCGGCAATTTCTACTTCATCGAGGTCAATCCGCGCATCCAGGTCGAGCACACCGTGACCGAGGAGGTCACCGGCATCGACATCGTCAAGGCGCAGATCAGGATCCTGGAAGGCGAGACGATCGGCCAGCCCGGCTCCGGCGTTCCGGCGCAGCACGACATCACGCTGCACGGCCATGCCCTGCAGTGCCGGATCACCACCGAGGACCCCGAGCAGAACTTCATTCCCGATTATGGCCGGATCACCGCCTACCGGGGCGCGACCGGCTTCGGCATCAGGCTCGACGGCGGCACCGCCTATTCGGGCGCGGTGATCACCCGCTTCTACGATCCGCTTCTGGAAAAGGTCACCGCCTGGGCGCCGACGCCCCAGGAGGCCATCGACCGGATGGACCGGGCCCTGCGCGAATTCCGCATCCGGGGCGTGGCCACCAATCTGACCTTTCTCGAGGCGATCATCGGCCATCCCGATTTCCGGTCCAACAGCTATACGACCCGCTTCATCGACACGACGCCGGAACTGTTCACCGCCGTCAAGCGGCAGGACCGGGCGACCAAGCTTCTGACCTATCTGGCCGACGTCACCGTCAACGGCCATCCGGAAACCAAGGGCCGGCCGAAGCCGCCCGCGCACGCCGCCCCGCCCGAACCGCCCTTCCATGGCGGCCCGGTGCCCGAGCGCGGCACCAAGCAGATGCTCGACGAGATGGGCCCGGCGAAGTTCGGCCAGTGGCTGCGCGAGCACGATCCGGTGATGATCACCGACACCACCATGCGCGACGGCCATCAGAGCCTGCTCGCAACGCGCATGCGCACCTATGACATGGCGCAGATCGCCGGCACCTATGCGCGTGCGCTGCCGAACCTTCTGTCGCTGGAATGCTGGGGCGGAGCGACCTTCGACGTCTCCATGCGGTTCCTGACCGAAGACCCGTGGGAACGGCTGGCGCTGATCCGCGAGGCGGCGCCCAACATCCTTTTGCAGATGCTGCTGCGCGGCGCCAACGGCGTCGGCTACACCAACTATCCCGACAATGTCGTCAGGCACTTCGTGCGCCAGGCAGCGGCCGGCGGCATCGACCTGTTTCGCGTGTTCGACTGCCTGAACTGGGTGCCGAACATGCGCGTCGCCATGGACGCGGTCGCCGAAGAGGACAGGATCTGCGAGGCGGCGATCTGCTACACCGGCGACATCCTCAATTCGGCGCGGCCCAAATACGACCTGAAATATTATGTCGCCATGCTCAAGGAGTTGGAGGCGGCCGGCGCGCACATGATCGCCATCAAGGACATGGCCGGCCTGCTCAAGCCGGCCGCCGCCTCGGTCCTGTTCAAGGCGCTGCGCGAGGAAACCGACCTGGCGCTGCATTTCCACACGCACGACACGTCGGGCATCGCCGCTGCCACCATCCTTGCCGCGATCGATGCGGGCGTCGATGCGGTCGATGCGTCGATGGACGCGCTGTCCGGCCTGACGGCGCAGCCCTGCCTTGGTTCGATCGCCGAGGCGCTGACCGGGACGAGGCGCGATCCCGGCCTCGATCCGGAATGGATCCGGCGCATCTCGTTCTACTGGGAGGCGGTGCGGCACCAGTACGCGGCGTTCGAGAGCGACCTGAAGGGCCCGGCCTCGGAGGTCTACCTGCACGAGATGCCCGGCGGCCAGTTCACGAACCTGAAGGAACAGGCGCGCTCGCTGGGTCTGGACACGCGCTGGCACGAGGTGGCGCGCGCCTATCACGACGTCAACATGATGTTCGGCGACATCGTCAAGGTGACGCCGTCCTCCAAGGTGGTCGGCGACATGGCGCTGATGATGGTCAGCCAGGACCTGACCGTCGCGGACGTCAAGAACCCGCAAAAGGACATCGCCTTCCCCGATTCGGTCGTCTCGATGATGCGCGGCGATCTCGGCCAGCCGCCGGGCGGATGGCCCACCGACATCCAGACCAAGGTGCTCAAGGGCGAACAACCCTATACCGACGTGCCCGGCTCGCTGCTGGCGCCCGAGGACATGGAGGCGCGCCGCGCCGAGATCGAGGAGAAGATCGGCCGGCAGGTGAACGAGTACGAGTTCGCCGCCTATCTGATGTATCCCAAGGTGTTCACCGATTTCGCGCTCGCCCAGGACAAGTACGGCCCGGTCAGCAATCTGCCGACGCCGAACTATTTCTACGGCCTGCCGGCCGGCGAGGAGATCCTGGTCGACATCGAACGCGGCAAGACGCTGGTGATCCGGTGCCTTGCGATCGGCGAGCCGGACGACAAGGGCATGGTCACCGTGTTCTTCGAACTCAACGGCCAGCCGCGCCGCGTCAAGGTGCCCGACCGGGTGCATGGCGCCGAAAGCTCGGTCGCCCGCCGCAAGGCCGAGGACGGCAACGCCGCCCATGTCGGCGCGCCGATGCCCGGCGTGATCTCGACCGTCTCGGTCGCCTCCGGACAGGAGGTCAGGAAGGGCGACGTGCTGGTCTCGATCGAGGCGATGAAGATGGAGACCGCGCTGCACGCCGAGCGCGACGGCACCGTCTCCGACGTGCTGGTCAAGGCCGGCGACCAGATCGACGCCAAGGACCTTCTGGTGATCTATGCGGGGTAGCTTGTTGCCCGACAGGTCGCCCCCTATGATGGGGTGAGACCCGTTGGCGATGGAGGTGCCAGTGGCAGACATCGTGATCCGCGACGTTCCGGAGCATATGCGTGCCGATCTCGAGGCGCGCGCCCGCCAGAGTGGGCGGAGCCTGTCCGACGAGGCCAAGGCTCTGCTGGATGATGTCATCGAGGCGGGCCGCGCTCGGCAGGCCGGGCAGCACAACGCATTCGACGCGCTGCGTGAAGCCTTTGAAGGTGCATTCATGACCGACGAGGAACATGCCGACTTCATGCAGGCGGTCCAGGAGATGCGCCGCGAGGTCCGCTGAGATCATTGACAGATGATATCAGCGATATCATCATGTCGCGATGAGCGATTTGTTGATCAGAAACATCTCCGAGCCGTTGCGGATGGAGCTGAAGGCGCGGGCTGCGCGCAGTGGCCGCAGTCTGTCCGACGAAGCCAAGGACTTGCTGCGCAAGGGACTGCGGGAGCCGGAGAGAGCACCGCAAGAGGCGGATTTGGATACATTCGATCTCTTACGCCTGCCCTTCCTGGATGCACTTCTGACAGAGGACGAGCATCGGAAGTTGATGGAGGCAACGTCGGAAAGCCGTCGGCACGCAAGTCGTGACGTTCCCGATTTCGAATGATTGTCCTCGATACCAACATCATCTCCGAGACCCAGAATACGAAATTCGATCAGAATGTTGGACAGTGGATCAGGCGGCAGGACATCGGATCCCTTTATCTGTGTGCCCCCGTTGTCGCGGAACTGGCTTATGGCGCTCAGCGCGTCCTGCTCCGCGATCGATCAGATCGATATTTGAGGGCGCTCGATGAGCAGGTGGAGACCAGATTTGGCGGCCGCGTGTTGGCCTTCGATCTGATGGCCGCCCGGCAATATGGCGTGATCCGGGCGCGCGCCGAACGAGATGGAAGGCCACGAACCGATATAGACCTCATGATCGCCGCCATCTGCCTGACCCATGGTGCGACGCTCGCCACCCGCAACGTGCGCGATTTCGCCGATTTCGGGCTCGACCTGGTCAACCCGTTCGACCCGGCCGGCTGACATCGTTCAATGAAAATCCCGGCTTTTCGGGATCACGCGCACATTGCGCGGATGCCGTCCGGCATGGCCCATCACCGGCCGTTTGACCTCGTCGGCGCGGGAGATTTCCGGCTCGAGCAGGTCTTCGGACAGCGCGGTCAGCCGGCCGGTCTCGTCGACGAGGTGCGTGGCGACGACATGGATGACGCCCTCGCTCGCCTGCACCGTGCCGTGCACCGCCATCAGCCGGGCGCCCATCACCACCTTGCGATATTGCTTCAGCACCTTCGGCCAGACCACCAGATTGGCCGATCCGGTCTCGTCCTCGATGGTGACGAACACCACGCCCTTGGCGCTGCCCGGCCGCTGGCGGATCAGCACGATGCCGGCGACCGCGACGCGCGCGCCGAAGCGCTTGTCCCTGAGGTCGGCCGTGCGGATGAAGCCGCGCGCGGCGAGCGTCGCGCGCAGGAAGGACAGCGGATGCGCCTTCAGCGACAGCCGCACCGTCTGATAGTCGGCGACCACATGTTCGCTCAGCGGCATGGCCGGCAGCAGCGCCGGCGTGTCGGCGCCCTCGTCGGCCGCCTCGGCATGGGTGAAAAGCGGCAGGTCGGGCGCCGGCTTGATCGCGCGCGCGTCCCACAGCGCCGCGCGCCGGTCGCGGCCGACAGAGCCGAACGCGTCGGCTGCGGCGAGCAACTGGATGCCCCGCGCCGACACCCTGCCGCGTGACCTCAGTTCCTCGACGCTCTCATAGGGCCGGTCGCGACGGGCGATCAGCTTCGCCGCGTCTTCGGTGGCGAACCCGTCGATCTGCCGGAAGCCGAGCCGCACCGCGCAGACCCCCGGCGCGAGCGGTTCGAGCAGATTGTCCCACTCGGAGAAGTTGACGTCCGGCGGCAGCACGGTCACGCCGTGCTCGCGCGCATCGCGCACGATCTGCGCGGGCGCGTAGAACCCCATCGGCTGCGAGTTCAGCAGCGCCGCGCAGAAGGCCGCCGGATAGTGGCACTTCATCCAGCTGGACACATAGACCAGATGCGCGAAACTTGCCGCGTGGCTTTCGGGAAAACCATATTCGCCGAACCCCTCGATCTGCGAGAAGCAGCGCGCGGCGAATTCGGGATCGTAGCCGCGCTCGACCATGCGGCCGACCATCTTCTCCTTGTGCGCGGTCACCTGCCCGCGCGAGCGGAAGGTCGCCATCGCCTTGCGCAACTGGTTGGCCTCGACCGGCGAGAAACGCGCCGCGACCATGGCGATCTTCATCGCCTGTTCCTGGAAGATCGGCACGCCGAGCGTGCGGCCCAGAATGTTCTTCAGTTCGTCCGGATCGTGTTCCGGCCCGGGCGAGGGATAGATCACCGGTTCCTTCTTCGACCGGCGGCGCAGATAGGGATGGACCATGTCGCCCTGGATCGGGCCGGGCCGGACGATCGCCACCTCGATGACAAGGTCATAGAAGGTGCGCGGCTTCAGGCGCGGCAGCATGTTCATCTGCGCCCGGCTTTCCACCTGGAACACGCCGACCGAATCGGCCCGGCACAGCATGTCGTAGACGACCGGATCTTCCTTCGGCACCGAGGCCAGCGTCAGCGGCCGGTCGTAATGCACCGCGATCAGTTCGAAACATTTGCGGATGCAGGTCAGCATGCCCAGCGCCAGCACGTCGACCTTGAAGATGCCGAGCGCGTCGATGTCGTCCTTGTCCCATTCGATGAAGCTGCGGTCGGCCATCGCGCCATTGCCGATCGGCACCGTCTCGACGAGCGGCTTCTCGGTCAGGATGAACCCGCCCACATGCTGGCTGAGGTGACGCGGCATGCCGATCAGCTCGTCGGCGAGCGCGATGGTGCGCTTCAGATGCGGATCGTTCAGGTCGAGCCCGGCCTCGTTGACATTGTCGCCATCGACCGTCGAGCCCCACGACCCCCAGACCGTACGCGCCAGCGCCGAGGTCACGTCCTCGGACAGGCCCATCACCTTGCCCACCTCGCGCACCGCCATGCGCGGCCGGTAGTGGATCACCGTGGCGCACAGGCCGGCGCGGTCGCGGCCATATTTGTCGTAGATGTGCTGGATCACCTCCTCGCGCCGCTCGTGCTCGAAATCGACGTCGATGTCGGGCGGCTCCTTGCGCTCCTCGGAGATGAAGCGCTCGAACAGCACATCGTGCTGGGCCGGGTCGACCGCGGTGATCTCGAGGCAATAGCAGACCGCCGAATTGGCCGCCGAGCCGCGCCCCTGGCACAGGATGTCACGGCTGCGCGCAAAGCGGATGATCTCGTGGATGGTCAGGAAATAGCGGGCGATGTCGAGCTTGCCGATCAGCGCCAGTTCCCTTTCGACCGTCGCGCGCACATGGCCGGGCACCCCGTCCGGATAGCGCCGCGCCGCGCCCTGCCAGGTCAGTTCGGCCAGATAGCCGTCGACGGTCTTGCCCTCGGGCACGGTCTCGCGCGGATAGTCGTAGCGAAGCTCGTCGAGCGAAAACGTGCAGGCGTCCGCGATGACCCGGCTCTCGGCGATCGCCTCGGGCCAGTCGGCGAAAAGGCGGGCCATCTCGGCCGGGCTCTTCAGGTGCCGCTCGGCATTGGCGTCCAGAAGCCGGCCGGCGGTGAAGATCGTCACCTTCTCGCGGATGCAGGTCATCACGTCCTGCAGCGGCCGCCGCGCCGGCGTGTGATAGTGCACGTCGTTTGTGGCGACGAGCTTCAGCCCGAAGGTCCTTGCCAGTTCGGAAAGCCGGTTGATCCGCGCCCGGTCGTCGCCGCGATAAAGATGCGCGGCGGCGATGTGGCTGACCGGCAGCGCCTCGCGCAGACGCGGCAGGGAAGCGGCGAACGCGTCGAGCCGCGCGCCCGGCACGGCGATCAGCACCACATCGTCGACACCGCCCAGCGTTTCGGTGGCCATCGCCAGCGTGATGTCGCAGGCGCCCTTGTCCTGCCAGGCGCCGTCGACCGTGCGCATCTTGCCCGCCGACAACAGCCGGCACAGGCGCCCGTAGCCGGCGCGCCTCTTCGGATAGGCGAGCAGCGAGGACGCATCGACCAGATCGAGCCGGCAGCCGATGACCGGCCGCATCCGCGCGGTCCTCGCCTCGCCATGCAGGCGGACGACGCCGGCCATCGTGTTGCGGTCGGCGATGCCGAGCGCGTCATAGCCGAGCGCGTGCGCGGTCAGCACCAGATCGACCGCGTCGGACGCCCCGCGCAGAAAAGAGAAATTGCTGGTCACGCCCAGTTCGACGAACGGGGCGGGCGCGTTGGGCGCAAATGTCCCCTCTTCGCCCAGGGTACGCTTGGCCGGGGTGAGCGGGGCTTCGGGCATGGTTCACGCGTCGAGCCCATGCACGAACCAGCGCGGCGGACCGTCGCGCCCGTCGCCGGGCAGCCCCTCGCGGAAGATCCAGTAGCGCCGCCCTTCGGCATCCTCGACGCGGTAATAGTCGCGCAGCCGCGCGGTCGATTTCTCGCGCCACCATTCCGGCGCGATCCGCTCGGGCCCCTGGCTCCTGACGATGCGATGGGTCTGCCGCCGCCAGACGAGCTGCGCGGGCGGGCCGTCGGGCACCGCGTACAGCACCTGCGCCTCCTCGGGCCGGACCAGGAGACGCAACGGGCGCGGCACCCCGTCCGCCGTCTCACCGGTGGGCACGATCACGCATTGCGTGCCCGCCGGCGCCAGCCCCTCGGCGCGCTCGGGCACATGGCTGTCGCGGGCGACGGGCCTGAGCACCGCGCCGGGACCGAGCCGGGCGACCAGCCGATCGATCAGCCGCGCCAGATCGATGCTCTCGTCGGCCGCGCCCACGAGCGCCTGCTGCGCCGCGCCGAGCGCTTCGTGGACGACCGCGTCGAGCGTCATCGCATCGAGCCCGAAGCCGGTGTCGATCCGTTCGAGCCGGTCGCGGAACAGACGGCGCAGATGGGCCGGGTCGCGGCTCGGACGGCTGGTCGCGGCCTCCACGGACGAAGACCCGCCATCGGCGCGGTAGCCGGTCAGAAGCAGCCGCCGCGCGCCGAGCTGGCGCGTGTCCATCTGGCCGGTCAGATCATCGAGAAGGCGATCCAGCACCGGGCCGATCGCCTCGACCTCGGTGACCGGCTCGGCAAAGCGGGCAAGCGCGCGCACCGGCGCGGGCACGTCGTCGGGCATCAGCGGCTCGGCCAGCCGGCCGAACGCCTGATCGAGCCTGAGCGGCGGATTTGAGGGCAGGTCGTTCCTGTGCCGGAAGCGGCGGGCGAGCGCGGTGCGCGGCACGCCGGCGACCGCGCCGACCGTTTTCAGGCCGAGGCGCTTAAGAAGCAGCACCGTGTCCGCGTCCAGCCGCAGCGCCGCGACCGGCAGCGGGCCGAGCCTTTCGGCAAGAGCGTCGGCTCCGCAAAGTTCGCGCGGGGCGGCGCCGAAGCGCGCCAGCGCCCAGGCCGCGCCGAGCGTCGGCGCGACGGCGACGCGCGCGGTCAGGTCGAGCCCGGCGAAGGCGCGGCGCATCTGCGCCAGCATCGCCGCCTCGCCGCCCCACAGATGATCGGACCCGGTCGTCTCCAGCATCAGCCCGTCGGCGCCGTCCACCCGCGTCCACGGACACCAGCGCTGCGCCCAGCGCGCGAGCGCGGAAAGCCGCGCCGCATCGGCCGCCATATCGGCGTCAGCGACATGCAGCGACGGCACCAGCGCCTTCATGTCGGTCAGCCGCGCGCCGCGCGTGATCCCGGCGCGGGCGGCCGCGCCGTTGACGTCGTGGACGAGACGGCCATGGGCGCCCTCGCGCGCCAGCACGAGCGGGGTCTGTTCAACCGGCGCGCCGGGGCCGCGCGTCCGGCGGCGCCAGCTCTGGATCGGAAAGTGCGGCAGATAGATCGAGACGATGCGTCTTTGCGTCATAGCCTGCTTCCCAGAGGCCCGGTTGAAGGTCGCGCGCGCGGAACAGTTCGGCCCGCCAGCGCGGCGGCCCGGGCGCGCGCGGATCGTAAGGATGGGCGAACGAAGGCCGGGCCGCGATGCGCCAGCGCCGCCGCGCCGCCGACAGGTTCGCCCGCGCCGAGAACCGGATCAGCACCGCGGCGGTGCCGGATCGCGCCGCGCGCATGGCCAGCCGCCGCGTGGCGGTGAAA
Source organism: Roseitalea porphyridii (assembly GCF_004331955.1). Classification (NCBI taxonomy): domain Bacteria; kingdom Pseudomonadati; phylum Pseudomonadota; class Alphaproteobacteria; order Hyphomicrobiales; family Ahrensiaceae; genus Roseitalea; species Roseitalea porphyridii. The sequence continues at coordinate 3,479,212 of NZ_CP036532.1, forward strand.
TCGAGCGCGGCCGGATCGCCCCAGACCTCGCCGATCACCGCGCCCATGCTGGCGCAGCCAAGGCCTTCCTCCATCGCCCAGAGCACGTCGCGCGCATCGCGCGCGCAGACCATGACGAGCCGGTCGGGATCGACCCCGAAGCGATGCAGGGCGCGGCCGTGCGGCCGGCCCGTCTCGAGCGCCGCCATGCGGTCCTGCACCCACAGGACCGGCCGGCCCGCCGGCAAGTGCGCCAGCGCGAAGCCGGTCGCCGCGCCGTCGCGCGGGGCGGCGAAGATCTCATCGAGATGCGCGACGGCCGGAAGGCCGTCCCGTTCCACCACCCGCTCCGTACGGGCTGGCGAACCCGCCGGCTCAGGCGCTTGCCCTGTCTCAAGCGCCTGCCCTGTCTTCGGCGGCCGATGCGCGCGCTCCGCCGCACCGCCGGAGACGGCGCGCAAACGCGTCAAAAGCGCCTTGGCCGGCGCGGATGTGCGGAACCGTCCGTTCATCGCCTGAGGGGCTCTTGTTCATGATATGTTCCATTGTGCGTAGCACGCGAAAAGAGTCAATCCCGGAATCGGAGCGTGTAGGAATTTATGTTTGATTATATGCGTGACAAAAGTAACGCCCGATTACATATTGGAATCAAAGGGTTACGATCATGACCGCGTCCAGCGATCCCATCTTTCTCAGGACTTGAGGGAGCCCGGCCCAACGCATCGAAGCGTTTCTTCTCAACAGCTTTGCTGTCGCGCTCGCCATTCATGCTAACACCGTGGCTCCGACGATATATGGAGAAAGGCCTCCCTCCCTATATTGCATCAACCTAGGAAGATTTGCCACGACCGTTTCATCATCCTGATTGGCTTCAAACCACCGATAGACTGCATCAGTGAAGACACGACAGAAATCCACCACGCTATAAACGTAGGCATCATTCATTCGAGAATTGGTGAACGTAAAGCCGCTGTCTGGCAACGTGAAAATTACTCTTGCAACGCTGTGTTTCATGTCACCAAAGCGACCATTGTGAAGTACACCGCACCTCATTGACCAAAGATCGTCTGGTGTGACAAAACTCAATCTGTCCCAAGGCAAATTATTTTGGCACCAAGCTTTGTAACGCTCGCCATTCGTGCGCCCATCTTCAGAGTCAAGGGAAGCACAGATGTCAGGCAATGCCACAGTCATTGCCACTGCTAGAAACGGTAGCCCATTCTCTGCTGCGGTGTTTATTTCATTTAAAAGCGGGTAAAGCGGGGAAGACGATTTTTCCATTATCCAGCAATGCCCCATCCGCTGAACCAATTTATACCCAGTCAATGACATCGCACAAGTGAACGTCGGTATAGTTATTCCCGCACTCATTCAATGATCGTATCACAATTCGTCAGTGCGAATTAAGCCAGAGTTCAACGCTTCGCCTTCGACAAACTCACGTACTCCGTTCATTCTCGCAATTTCCATTTCCGTCACGCGAAAAATCTCCCCGCGACTTCGGTGGCCGGCAAGTCGGTGCCTAGATAGCAAAATCAGCCACTCTTGCCACATATACAGCTAGGAATTTATGCCGGATTGGGCGGTATCGCCGCAATCGCAGGTCCGCAGAGACAGACCCGCCGAAATCGGCCCCGGCCGGGCTTGACGCCGCCGGCCGCCGTTCCGACCATGGCGCCGCGCACCATGTCCCGAAAGACCGCCATGCTCCATCCCGACAGGCTTCTTCCCGCCGACCCGGCCGTCCGGGCGACCGCGCGGGCCCTCTACGAACGGGTCGCCGACGCGCCGATCGTCTCCCCGCACGGCCATTGCGAGGCGTCCTGGTTCGCCGAGGACGCGCCGTTTCCGAACGCCGCCGACCTGCTGATCACGCCCGATCACTACGTGCTGCGCATGCTGGCCAGCCAGGGCGTGTCCTACGAGGCGCTGGGCGTGCCGCGCGCCGACGGAAGCCGCGCCGATGTCGACCCGCGCGAGGCGTTCCGGCTGTTCGCCGCGCACTATCATCTGTTCGCCGGCACGCCCTCGCGCGTCTGGCTCGATCACGCCCTTCATGTCGTGCTCGGCGTGCCCGAGCGGCTCGGCCCGGCGACCGCCGACGCGGTCTTCGATCATGTCGCCGCGCAACTCGCTTCGCCCGCCTTCCGGCCGCGCGCGCTCTACGAGCGGTTCGGCATCGAAGTCCTGGCGACCACCGACAATGCGACCGACACGCTCGATGCGCATCGGGCGCTGAAGGCGCTAGCCTTCGGCCGGATCGTGCCGACCTTCCGGCCGGACGCGCTCACCGACCCGCTGCGCGAGGATTTCGCCGCATCGATGCAAAGGCTCGAAGAGCAGACCGGCGAAAATGTCACCGACTGGTCCGGCTTGCTCAAGGCGCTGCGGGCGCGGCGCGCGGACTTCGCGCGGCTCGGCGCGACGGCGACCGACCATGGCGTTCTGGCGCCCGTCACCGCCGACCTGCCGGGGCCGGCCTGCCAGGCGCTGCTCGACAAGGCGAGGGCCGGCACGATCACCGCCGACGAGGCGGCGCTGTTTCAGGCGCAGATGCTCACCGAGATGGCCGCGATGAGCGTCGAGGACGGTCTGGTGATGCAGATCCATGCCGGCTCGCGCCGCAACTATGCGCCCTCGGTCTTCGCCCGCTACGGCCGCGACAAGGGCTACGACATTCCGGCCACGGTCGCCTGGGCGGACGGGCTCAAGCCGCTGCTCGACCGGTTCGGCTTCGAGCCGAACCTTCGGATGGTGCTCTATACGCTCGACGAGACCGCCTACGGACGCGAACTGGCGCCGCTCGCCGGCGCGTTTCCGACCGTGCTGCTGGGCGCGCCCTGGTGGTTCTTCGACAGTCCCGAGGGGATGCGCCGCTACCGGTCGCAGGTGATCGAGACGGCCGGGTTCCACAACACGGCCGGCTTCGTCGACGACACCCGCGCCTTCCTGTCGATCCCGGCGCGGCACGACATGGCCCGGCGCATGGACGCGGGCTTTCTCGCCGGGCTCGTCGCCGAACACCAGATCGGCACGGACGAGGCATTCGCGCTGATCGGGGAGCTTGCGGGCGGGCTTGCGCGCCGCGCCTATCGGACCGGCACGGGTCAGGCCGCGCCCGGCAGCGACCGGGCTACGGCATGAGCGGACCGCGCGGCGGCGGGCACGCTCAGATCCGCGCGCGGCCCTCTTCCACCGCCTCTTCGATGAAGCGCGGCAGGGCGAAGGCGGCGCGGTGCACCGCCGGCGTGTAATAGCGCGTCGAAAGACCCGCCTCGGCGAACCGTGCCTTGAGCGTTTCGAGCGGCACGTCGGCCTTGCCCGCATCGTCGGTGGCAAAGCCCATCGCCATGTGTCCGCCGACATAGGTCGGGATCGCCGCCACATAGGCCGCCGACAGCGCGAACGAACGGCCCAGATCGCGCATCGAGCCGACCAGTTCGTCCTTCTGGAAGAAGGGCACGCCGTTCTGGGTGACGGCAACGCCGCCCGGGTTCAGCACCCGGTGCAGGCCGGCATAGAACGCGGCCGTGAACAGCACCGCCCCCGGCCCGACCGGATCGGTCGAATCGACGATCGCGACGTCGAACCGGTCTTCGGTCGTCGCGACATAGTCGGCCCCGTCGGCGATCACCAGGTCGAACCGGTCGTCGTCGAACACCGGTGCGTTGAAATCGCCGAAATGGGTGCGCGAGAACTCGACCACCGATGCGTCGATCTCGACCTGCGTCAGCCCCTCGACCGACCGGTGCTTGAGCACCTCCTCGGCCAGGCCGCAATCGCCGCCGCCGATGATCAGCACGCGTTTCGCCGCCCCGTGCGCCAGGATCGGCACATGGCTCATCATCTCGTGATAGATGAACTCGTCGCCGGTGGTCACCTGGGTGATGCCGTCGAGCATCAGCACCTTGCCGAACGCCGCGTTCTCGATCAGCGCCAGTTCGAAATGGCCGGTGTCCTCGTGATGCAGCACCCGCTCCGCCCGAAAGGCGAAGCGGACGCTGGGATAGAGACTCTCGGCGAACCAGTCGCTGTCCTTGCCGGCCATGACGTCAGACGCCCTTGCCGCGCAGCAGTTCCGACACGGCGATGCGGGCGGGGTTGAAGGCCCGGCGCAGCACCTCGACGCACTTTTCCGGCTGCGCGTCGCCGCACATGAACACGTCGAGCGCCGCATAGCCGTTCTCGGGCCACGAATGGATCGAGATATGGCTCTCGGCCAGCACCGCCACGCCGGACACGCCGGCCACCTCGCAGCCCATGGGCTCGAAGCTGTGCAGGTGTATGTGCAGCAGCGTCGCGCCGGCTTCCTCGACGCATTTGACCATGGCCTTTTCGATATGGTCGATGTCGTCGAGCCGTTCGGCTTCGTACAAGTCGATGATCAGATGCGCCCCGGCGCACTTGGTGCCGTTGCGTTCGATGAAATGATCCTTCGGCAGCGCGTCAGCGGCCGCAAAAGGGGCGTTCAGATCTTCCGTTTGGGAGGTGCTTTGGTCCGCAAAGTCCATCCCCAATTGGAAGAGGGCGTCGTGAGTCATGGCGCTCTCCCCAACCAGCAGATGTCCCGGCTCATGCCGGAGCCGCGCACATATTGGCTTTGCGCGTCACAATCAATCGGCAAATCGAGAAAACTTCGTCCGCAGCCGAAGTTTTTTGATGCGCGTGCCGCGGCGCGGCCGTCGTCAGCGAAGGCGCAGCTTCATGTGCCGGTTGACGTCCTTGTAGAGCAGGTAGCGGAACCGGCCCGGTCCGCCCGCATAGCAGGCCTGCGGACAAAACGCGCGCAGCCACATGAAGTCGCCCGCCTCCACCTCGACCCAGTCCCGGTTGAGCCGGTAGACCGCCTTGCCTTCGAGCACGTAGAGGCCGTGCTCCATCACATGGGTCTCGGCGAAGGGAATGACCGCGCCGGGCTCGAACGTGACGATGTTGACGTGCATGTCGTGCGCCATGTCGGCCGGATCGACGAACCGGGTGGTCGCCCAGCGACCGTCGGTGCCCGGCATGGCGACGGGCTCGACCTCTGCGTCGCTTGTCACGAAGGCTTTCGGCGCCGCGATCTGGTCGACCGGCTCGTAGGCCTTGCGGATCCAGTGGAACGTCGCGGCCCCATCGCTCCGGTTGCGGATCGTCCAGTCGGTAGCCGGTGGAATGAAGGCATAGCCGCCGGGCCGCATCGCGTGCGCCTCGCCGGCAAGGATCACTTCGACCGCGCCGGCGGTGACGAACAGAACCGCCTCGGCGGTCTCGTCCGGTTCGGGCCGGTCCGACCCGCCGCCCGGCGCCACCTCGACGATCATCTGCGAAAAGGTCTCGGCGAAGCCCGACAGCGGGCGCGCCAGCACCCAGGCCAGCGTTCCGTCCCAGTGCGGCAGGTTCGAGGTGACGATGTCGCGCATCACGCCGCGCGGGATCACCGCATAGGCCTCGGTGAAGACGGCGCGGCCGGTCAGAAGATCGCTCTGGTCCGGATGACCGCCGGCCGGCGAGTGATAGGCGTGTTCGCGCATGGACGTTCCGCTGTTCGTTCCGGCCTGTCTTCGGGCCTGCGGCCGATGCCGTCAAGCCCGGCTCATCCACACCCGGCTCGCCCGACGAAGTTAACGGTCGGTCAACGGTATCGATGGCTTTGTGCCCATGCGGGAAACCGCATCTTCGAACCGATCGGGTACGGTCTCCGGCCAGGCAGGGGAAGACGATGATGCGATTCATCAAGGACAGGGCGGGAGGATTCTCGACGAGCTTCGCGCTGGTCGGGCTGTTCCTTGCCGCTTCCGTAGGCGTGGCTGTCGACTATTCGATCTACGCCAACCAGCGCGCGGCGATGAAGCAATCCCTCGAAACCGGGGTCCTGGCGGCGGTGCGCGAGGCGCCGGTGCAGGGCTGGGACGAGGACACGATCGCGGCGGTCGTCGACAGCTATGTCGATGCCAATCTGCGCAAGGCGTCCTTCGGCGGCGCCGAATATGTGCTCGATGTCGAGCCGCTTCCCGAAAGGGGCCGCGTTCGCGCCACGCTGTGGCAGAACGATCACGGCTACTTCGTGCTGGGCCATTTCCGCAAGAACCCGCAGATCGTGGTCCAGGCCGAGGCGGCGATCGTCTCGTCTGCCAACATCTGCGTTCTGGCGCTCGACGGCTCGGCCCCCGCGGCGCTTTCGCTCGGCAAGGCCCGGACCTCGCTGACCGCCCGGAACTGCGGCGTGTTCGTCAACTCCACCGACCGGCACGCGATCCATGTCGAGCAGCAGTCGACCCTGTCGGCGAGCCAGATTTGCACCGCGGGCGGCTACGATGCGCGCCTCGTCGACATGCGTCCGCAGCCGCAGGTCGACTGCCCCGTCATTCCCGACCCGCTGGCCGGCCGCACGCCGCCGAGCTTCGGCGCATGCGACTACCGCGACGTCGCCGTCGACCGCGACGCCACCCTTCATCCGGGCGTCTATTGCGGCGGACTGGACATCAACGGCACGATCGAGGTGAAGCTGACGCCCGGCATCTACGTCATCAAGGACGGTCCGTGGACAATCGGCGGCAATGCGACGCTGAGCGGCGACAATGTCGGCTTCTATCTGACCGGCAGCGGATCGACCATGTCGTTCGAGAATTCCTCCAACATCGCGCTGACCGCACCCAGGGACGGTCCGATGGCCGGCATGCTGATCTTCGAGGACCGGGCCTCGCCGCCCGATCGCGTCTTCGAGATTTCCTCCAAGGACGCCGAGATGCTGCTGGGCACGATCTATCTTCCCAAGGGCAAGCTCCATGTGCGCGGCAAGAACCGCTTCGCAGGGGCGGCCGCCTGGACCGCGATCATCGCCCGCGAGATCGTCGCCGACGACGGTCCGGCGATCGAGCTGAACTCGGACTATGCGGCCACCGACATTCCGGTGCCCGAAGGCGTCGGCGCCGTCGATGGTCAGGTGCGTCTGACGCAGTAAGGCTGCGTCGGGCGCGGCCTGCGTCTCATCGCTATCAGGGAAAATCTGATTGCTGGTTTCGTTCCCGCCTTGACCGGGCGGTCGCCCGTCAGCGTGCCGCGTAGGCGAGGAACCGGTCGAGCGGAACCGGCCTGGAGAACAGGAAGCCCTGGGCCTCGTCCACCTCCAGATTGCGGACGAAATCGTGGGCCCACTGCGTCTCGATGCCTTCGGCCACGGTCTTCAGGCCGACCGACTTGGCGAGCTTGACGGCCGCCTCGACGCAACTCGCCGCGAAACGGTCGGTCTGCGCGCCGATCACGAACTGCTTGTCGATCTTCAGTTCAGTGAACGGATAGGCGCCGAGCTGTTCGACATTGGCGTGTCCGGTGCCGAAATCGTCGAGCGCGACGCCGATATCCTTGATCCGCAGCCGCGTCAGATTCTCGAGCGCCGTCATCGCGTCGGTCGCAAGGCGCGTCTCGGTCAGTTCGATCGTGAAGTCCGATGGTTCGAGCCCGGTGATCGCCACCCGCTCGCACAGCATGTCGACGAACCCGTCCTTGGATATGGTCTCGGCCGACACGTTGATCGACAGGTGCATCGGCGCAGGCAGGCGCGTTTGCATGCGCACCGCGTCGGCGAGCACCTGGTCGATGATCTGCCAGGTCAACGCATCGATCGTGCCCGCGCTTTCCGCGTGCGCGATCGCGGCCTCCGGATTGATGTCGCGGCCGTGCCCGTCGACGAAGCGCGACAGCGCCTCCGCGCCGACGCACTGGCCGGTCCACACATCGACGCGGGGCTGATAGAGCACGGCGTCGAGCACGACCGTCCGGTCGCCGGGGACCTTCGCCGGCCTTGCCGGCTCGGCGAGCCGATCGGCGCCGGCCAGAAGATTGATCAGATCGGCCGGATTGAACGGCTTGGCGAGCGTTCCGGGGCAGTTCAGCCCGTAAAGATGGGCCAGCCGCTCGGCGCCCCTGATCACGTCGGCCTGTTCGCCCGAGGCCAGCACGAGCGTGCCGGCATAGCCCAGTTCCTTGGCCTTGCGCAGGAACGAGACCCCGTCCTCGTTGGGCATGCGCAGGTCGAGCACCAGCGCGTCGATCCGCTCGCCATGGGCGGCGAGCTGCGCCCGCGCCTCGACCCCGTCGCCAGCGAGCAGCACCTCGTCGGCCCCCGATGCGGTGAAGACCATCTGAAGCGTCTGCGCCAGGATCGGATCGTCGTCGCAGACCAGGACGACACGGCCCTTCAACGCCGAACTGTCGAACGGGCTGGCGCCGGGAGCATCGTCCCGCGCGCGGGCTGCCATGTCGTGCTTCATACCCTCAACCCGTTATTCCCTCGGGTGTTTTGCAGAACCTAAACGCAATTTACTACCAGTGCGTGAAGATGGCGGCCGAACCTTCCGGCGTTGAGGCTTGTTAACCATTGCCGCCCTAGGCTGGGCGCCGGCAACCGTGCGGCTAAAGGGACGGCCCAAGGACGATGACGACCCCATTCACCCGACCGGCGATGGCGACCCTCGACGCAAGGCGGATCCGCTGGCACAAGTCCGTGCGCACGCGGCTCGCCCTGACGGCCGCCGCCATGGTGCTGCTCGGCCTTCTGATCGTCGGCGGCACGATCGGCTGGAACGCCTACGACCGGGCGGTCACCGGCGCCCGCGAGCGGCTCGAGGCGACCGCCGCCGTGCTCGCGGTGGCCGCGTCCGAACCGCTCGTCCTTTCGCAGCAGGGGCGTATCACGCGGGCCCTGACCGTCATCCGCGAAGTCGACGAGATCCGCTTCGCCACCGTGACCGATGCGGCCGGCACGCCGGTCGCGAGCATCGGAACCGGCGTGTTCCTGTCCGATGAGACCGAGCAGATGGGCGCGATCACGCCGCGCGCCCTGATCGGACAGGAACGGTTCTGGCTGGAAACGCCGATCGTCCACGCCGGCGACAATGTCGGCCGGCTCTACGTGCTCGCCGACCTGTCGCGGCTGCGCGCCGGGTTCTTCGCCACGCTCGTGTCCAGTCTCGTCATGGCGCTCGCGGTCTCGGCGATCGTCGGGCTGCTCGTGCTGATCGTCATCCGGCGGATGACCGCGCCGCTCGCCGGGCTCGCCGCTCTGATGACACGGCTTGCCGCCGACGGTCGCTACGACCGGCGCGCCAGCGTCGACCGGCAGGACGAGGTCGGCGCGCTGGCATCCTCGTTCAACGCCATGCTCACCCAGATCCAGCGGCGCGACCGCGACCTCAACGACTATCGCCTCCACCTCGAGGACAAGGTCGAAAGCCGCACCACCGAACTCAGGCAGGCGATGGTCGCCGCCGAGGCCGCCAACCGCGCCAAGTCCGACTTCCTGGCCACGATGAGCCACGAGATCCGCACGCCGATGAACGGCATGCTGGTGATGGCCGAGATGCTCGCCGCCGCGCCCCTTTCGGCGCGGCATCAGCGCTATGCGCAGATCATCCACCGGTCCGGGCGTGGCCTGCTGGCGATCATCAACGACATTCTCGACCTGTCCAAGATCGAGGCCGGCAGCATCGAACTGGAGGCGATTGCGTTCTCCATCGACACGCTGATCGACGACGCGGTCAGCCTGTTCGCCGAGCGAGCGCGCGAAAAGAGGCTCGACCTGAGCGTCCGCGTGGCGCCCGACGTCGCCGGCAAGCTGGAGGGCGATCCGACGCGCCTCGGCCAGATCATCAACAATCTGGTCAACAATGCGCTCAAGTTCACGAGGGATGGCGGCGTCGCGATCCACGTGGACACGCTTGATGCGTCCGAAGGCCGTCAGATGCTGGCGATCTCGATCGTCGACACCGGCATCGGCATCGCCGAGGACAAGCTGGCCACCATCTTCGAGGCGTTCAGCCAGGCCGAGCAGTCGACCACGCGCGAATATGGCGGCACCGGTCTGGGCCTTGCCATCTGCCGCAAGCTTGCCCAGGCGATGGGCGGCGAACTGAGCGTCGCCAGCCGGCCCGGCGAGGGTTCTCGCTTCACGCTGACCGTCGCGCTTCCGGCCATCGAGGCGATCGCCGATGCCGAACCGCTCGCCGGCCTGACCTTCGGCCTGCTGGCGCCGCCGTCGATGGCGGGCGACGACATCATCACCCTTCTGACCGGCCATGGCGCCGCGGTCGAGACGCTCGCGACGCTCGCCGACGCACCGCCTTCGGGCCCCGCAGCCCTGCTGATCGACGAAGCGTTCGATCCGGAACCAGGCGAAACTGCGCGCGTCGCGCGCACGGGAATTCCGATCTTGCGGCTCGTGCGGACCAACGTTTCGACGCCCGCGCCGCTGCCTCACGGCATCGCCGCAGCCGGCACCCTGACACTGCCCCTGTCACGGGGGGCGCTTCGCCGGCTCGGGACCGCGCTCGCAACCGGTGACTGGGCGATGCTCGAGGCAACCCCGGCCGGCGCCGGCGACACCGCCGCGCTGCCGAGCTTCGAAAGCGCGCGCGTGCTCGCCGTCGACGACAACACCGTCAATCGCGAGGTGCTCAACGAGGCGCTTCTTGCGCTCGGCGTGACGGCCGACTTCGCCGAAAGCGGGCCGCAGGCGATCGAACTGGCGGCGCGGACCCACTACGATCTGATCTTCATGGACTGCTCGATGCCCGGCATGGACGGCTTCGAGGCAACGTCCCGCATCCGCTCGAACGAGCGCGAGGCGGGACGGCCACGCGCGCGGATCGCAGCCCTGACCGCCCATGTCAGCGGCACCGATCCCGACCAGTTCGCGCGCGCCGGCATGGACGCGCACGTCACCAAGCCGTTCGCCATCGCCGACATCGCCGAGGCGTTGAGGGCGGCGTGCGGCGGCGAAACCCACGAATGGACAGAAGCGCCGACCGAAACTGACTTGCCGGCCGATGACGCTCCGCTTCTGGCGGGCCAGACGATCGACATGTTCGAAATGCTCGGCGCCGCCAATGGCGGACAGATGGCGCAGAAGGTGTTCGGCCTGTTCGCCAGTCACGCGCCGCAAGGTCTCGCCGATCTGAGGGACGCGGCGAAGAACGCCCCGGGCGAACGCGCCCACCTGGTCGATCTCGCCCACGCGCTGAAATCGATGTGCGCCAGCGCAGGCGCCGAGCGCGCCCGCCTTCGGTGCCAGGCGATCGAGGACGCCGCCCATGCCGGCGAAACAATCGACGCGCAAATGCTCGACGGGCTTGAACGAACCATCAACGAGACGCTCGCCGCGATGGACGGGTTCGGCGCCGGGACGAGCGAGGCCGCGGCAGCCGGGCGCTGACGGCCGTCAGATCGCCTCGCCGCGCAAAAGGCGCGGGGCCGGGCCCGCCAGACCCGCCGCCTGCCGGATGAAGAAGGACTTCATCTGCGGCATCCGGTCGACGAGACCGAGCCCGAGGTCGCGCACCGCGCGCAGCGGCGCGAAATCGTTCGAGAACATCCGGTTCAGCACGTCCGTCGTCACGCCCATCTGCACCGTGTCGAACCGGCGCCAGCGCTGGTAGCGTTCGAGCACGTCGAGCGCGCCGATGTCCTGTCCGAGCCGGTGCGCCTCGACCACGGTCTCGGCCAGCGCGGCGGCATCCTTGAAGCCCAGGTTCAGCCCCTGGCCGGCGATCGGATGGATGCCGTGGGCGGCATCGCCCGCCAGCGCGAACCGGTCGATGACGAAGTCGCGCGCCAGCGTCAGCCCGAGCGGATAGGCGCGCGGACCGTCCTCGACGCTCAGCGCGCCAAGATGCAGCCCGAACCGCTGTTCGAGTTCCATCTCGAAGGTCAGTTCGTCCACCTTCAGGAGGCGCTCGGCGTTGGCGGTCGTCTCGGTCCAGACGATCGAGGAGCGATTGCCGGTCAGCGGCAGGATGGCGAACGGCCCGGCCGGCAGGAAGTGCTCCTCGGCCCGCCCGCCATGCGACCGTTCGTGGGCGATCGTCGCGACGATGCCCGACTGGCCGTAGTCCCAGTGCACGGTCCTGATGCCGGCCATCTCGCGAAGTCGGGACTTCACCCCGTCACAGGCGATCAGCAGGCGCGCCTCCACCGCGGTCTCTGCCGTTTCGATGCGCACGCCGGCGCCATGATTTTCGAAGCCCGTCACGGCCGCGCCCTGCACCACGGCAATGCCCGCTTCGGCGCAGCGCTGGCGCAGGATCCGGTTCATCTCGACATTGGGCAGCATGTGCGCGAACGGCTCGCCCTCATCGACATCGCCGTCGAAGGTCAGGAACACCGGCCGCACCGGATCGCCCGTGCGACTGTCGGTGACGATCATCTCGGTCATCGGCTGGGCGTGCGGCGTCAGCGCGTCCCAGCAATCGAGCGCACCGAGCATGCGGCACGCCGCGGCGGCGATCGCCGAAGCCCTTTTGTCGTTCTCCCACACGCCTTCGGGCGCCGCATCGGCGACCACGACCGACAGGTCCGGCGCGCCGCGCGCGATCGACAGCGCGGTGGCAAGGCCCACATAGCCCGCCCCCGCCACGGACACGTCGCACCGTTCGGGCAGCGCTGCCGCGCCCCTGCCGCGACCGGCCCTTGCTGGTTTCGCCTTTGCCATGCCTGTTCCCTTTCGCCGACGGTGCGCTCACTTGACTAGCCGCGCGCCCTTGTAGCAAGGCGGCAAGGCGTCGCAAACAGCGTCGTTCCCGCCCGCCACTCCGGGCCCCGGCCCGCACAGGTTCCGCCATGTCCGAAGCGATGCAGAAGGTGCTGTCGATCCTCGATCTGGAGGCCGTCGGCGACAATCATTTCCAGGGCCGCAGCCCGCAATCGGGCTGGCAGCGCGTGTTCGGCGGCCAGGTGATCGGCCAGGCGCTGGTCGCCGCCCAGCGGACCGTGCCGTCCGATCGGCATGTCCATTCGCTGCACTGCTATTTCGTGCGCCCCGGCGACCCGGCGGTGCCGATCGACTACACGGTCGACCGGATCCGCGACGGCGGCAGCTTCGCCACGCGCCGCGTGCTGGCCGAACAGGACGGCAAGGCGATCTTCGCCATGTCCGCCTCCTTCCAGGTCGACGAGCCCGGGCTCGACCACCACATGCCGATGCCGCCCGAAGTGCCGCAGCCCGAGGCGCTGATGGGCGAGAAGCAGTTGATCGACACGTTCATCGACCAGGTGCCGGAGAACATCCGCCGCTACTGGATGCGGGAGCGGCCGATCGAACTCAGGCCGGTCTCGCTCACCCACTATATCAGCCGCGAGAAGCTGCCGCCCGTCCAGCATGTCTGGGTCCGCGCCAACGGCCCGGTGCCAGACGACCGCGCCGTGCAGGCCGCCGTGCTCGCCTATCTGTCCGACATGACCCTCCTCGACACGTCGCTGTTCGCCCACGGAAGGGCGATCTTCGACGCCGATCTTCAGGTCGCCAGCCTCGATCACGCCATGTGGTTCCACCGTCCCGACCGGCTCGATGACTGGCTGCTCTATGCCCAGGACAGCCCGAACGCGTCGGGCGCGCGCGGCTTCACGCGCGGCGGCCTCTATACGCGCGATGGCGTGCTGGTCGCCTCGGTCGCCCAGGAAGGCCTGATCCGCCTGCGCAAGCGCTGATTTCCTGTGCAGATCGCGATTTTCGCCTAATTTTTGGGCACACCCGCTGCGCTCCGATGCCCTCTTTCCGGGCACCCTCGAAAAATAGCTCTCATATTCAATAACTTGCGAGTTTGGCACGCAGCGTGAATCTCGTTTGTGCGATGCAGCGCGCCCATTGGGGCCGGTGCGCTGTGCGAAACCGCCGGCGGCATGGTGCCGCTGCGGCAAGCAAACGGGGAAGAAAAGCGCATGAAAATAGTCATGGCTATCATCAAGCCCTTCAAACTCGACGAGGTGCGTGAAGCCCTCACCGGGCTGGGGGTCCAGGGCCTGACCGTGACTGAGGTCAAGGGTTACGGACGCCAGAAGGGTCACACGGAAATCTATCGCGGCGCCGAATACGCGATCAGCTTTCTGCCCAAGCTGAAGATCGAATTGGCCGTCGAGACCGACATGGTCGACAAGGTCGTCGAAGCCATCTCCGGCGCCGCCAAGACCGGCCAGATCGGCGACGGCAAGATCTTCGTCTTTTCCATCGATCAGGCGGTGCGCATCCGCACCGGCGAAACCGATTCCGAAGCGCTGTGAGCCGCTTCGCCATCCAGGGAGTCTTCAACCCATGACCAAGACCAAACTTGCAACACTGGCCGTCAGCGGCCTTGCGGCGGCGGCGCTGTTCGCCGAGCCGGGCCTGGCGCAGGAGGCAGCCGAAGCCGCAGAGACGGCCGAAGCGGCAGCCGGCGCCGCGCCCTCGCCCGACGTCCAGTACATCTTCAACACGCTGCTGTTCCTGATCGGCGGTTTCCTGGTGATGTTCATGGCCGCGGGCTTCTGCATGCTCGAGGCCGGGCTCGTGCGCTCCAAGAACGTCTCCATGCAGTCGCTCAAGAACGTCGCGCTCTACTCGATCGCCGGCCTGATGTACTGGATCGTGGGCTACAACCTGATGTACACCGGCGTCGACGGCGGCTACATCGGCTCGTTCGGCCCCTACGCCTTCGATCCGGTCGGCGGTGACGCGCTCGACACGGGCTATTCGACCGCTTCGGACTGGTTCTTCCAGATGGCATTCGTGGCCGCCACCGCCTCGATCGTTTCGGGCACGGTCGCCGAGCGCATCAAGCTGTGGCCGTTCCTGATCTTCGTCGCCGTGCTGACCGGCTTCATGTACCCGATCACCGGTGCCTGGCAGTGGGGCGGCGGCTGGCTCAGCGAGATGGGCTTTTCGGACTTCGCCGGATCGACCGTGGTCCACTCGGTCGGTGGCTGGGCGGCGCTCGCCGGCGCGATCGTGCTGGGCGCCCGGACCGGAAAGTACGGCGCGGACGGCTCGGTCCATCCGCTGCCCGGCTCGTCGATCCCGCTGGCGACGCTCGGCATGTTCATCCTGTGGCTGGGCTGGTTCGGCTTCAACGGCGCCTCGCAGCTTGCGATGGGCACGATCGGCGATGTGACCGACGTCAGCCGCATCTTCGCCAACACCAACCTCGCCGCCGCATCGGGCGTCGTGACCACCATCGTGCTGCTGCAGATCCTCTACAAGAAGATCGACACCACCATGGTGCTGAACGGCGCGCTGGCCGGCCTTGTCTCGATCACCGCCGAGCCGCTCGCTCCGGCCGTGTGGCAGACGATCATCATCGGCGGTGTCGGTGGCGCGATCGTCGTCTTCACCGTGCCGCTGCTCGACAAGCTGAAGATCGACGACGTCGTCGGCGCCATTCCGGTGCACCTGTTCGCCGGCATCTGGGGCACGCTGATCGTTCCGTTCTCCAACGGTGACGCCAGCTACGGCGTGCAGCTCGTCGGCATCCTCGCCTACGGCGTGTTCACGCTGGTCGCCTCCTTCGTGGTGTGGTTCATCTTGAAGGCCGCGATGGGCATCCGCGCCAGCGAGGAAGAGGAAATGCGGGGCCTCGACATGTCCGAGACGGGCGTGGAGGGCTATCCCGAGTTCACCCGGGCCTGACGGCCCGGCTGGCGGGGCCGACCTCCTCCCGGCCCCGCCGCCACCGTTTCACGCTCCGAAGGGAGCGACAACGATCCCGTCGTGATGGCTTCCATCACACCAACTGGCCCGGTCCCTGCGACCGGGCCTTTTTTCGCGCAGGCGCCGAGCCGGTCGGGCGGGGATGGTTAATGTGCGCTTAACCAGTCCCGCCTAGGCTTGCGCGCGAAGAACGACCGCCAGCACGATAACGGGACCGACCATGCCGGCACAGCGCCACGACCGGGAACCGGGCCGCGACCACGGCCACGACGGAACGCTCGCCATGACCGGCGCGCCCGCACCGGGCACGATCGCCGAATGGCTCGCCCGGAAGACCCGGTTCGCCGTCGGCTGCGCGCTGTTCGCCTTCGGCGCGTTCCTGGTGCTGTCGCTTCTGAGCTGGGACGCCAACGATCCGAGCTTCAGCCACGCAACGGACGCCCCGGTGACCAACTGGATGGGCGCGCCGGGCGCCGCCGCCGCCGACCTCGCCATGCAGTTCTTCGGCCTTGCCACGCTCGCCGCGCTCGTCCCGCTCGGCTTCTGGGCGCTCGCGCTCGTCGGCGGGGAACTGCCCTCCCGGCCGGCCCGGCGCGCGGGCCAGTGGTTCGCCGGAGCGCTTGCCGCCGCCGCCGCGATCGGATGCCTGCAACCCACGGCCGGCTGGCCATTGCCCTCCGGGCTCGGCGGAGCGCTCGGCGACATGGTGCTGCGCATACCGGGCACGTTCACCGGCGGCTATCCGACCGGCTGGTTCGCGCTGCTGCTGGGAGTGCTTTTCGCCGCCGCCGCGGTCTGGCTGCTGGCGCTTGCGAGTGGCCTGCGCCAGCCCGGCGAAATCGAGGACGAGGCAGTCGGCTTCGACGGCGAGGCCGACGAGGACGGACACGAATCCTACGTCACCATCGGCGCGGTCCTGCACGGCCTCTACGCACTGCGGGCCTCGATGCGCCGCTGGCTGCCTGCGGGCCTGCAGCGGCGGCGCGCCCCACGCCGCGAGCCCGCCGATCCGTTCGGCGAACCGAGGCTGGAGCCAGCCCTTGACGCATCGAACGACGATGGTGCGCTGGACGATGTGGCGCCTGACACCTGGCAGGGCGCCGAGGACTGGGCGCCCCGTCCCGCGCCCGAACAGCCGGACGCCGCAACGGCAATGCCCGTCGAGACGGACGCGGCCGGCCGCGTCGCCCAGCCCGCCCCGCCGCCGAAGCCGAGCGTGCGCGTCCAGCGCGAGGCGCAGCCCTCGCTGATCAAGGACGGCGCGTTCGAACTGCCGCAGATCCACTATCTGGACGAACCCCGGAACGTCGTCCGGGACGAGACCCTGTCCGACGAGGCGCTCGAACAGAACGCGCGCCTGCTCGAAGGCGTGCTCGAGGATTTCGGCGTGCGCGGCGAGATCATCCAGGTCCGGCCCGGCCCGGTCGTCACCCTCTATGAGCTCGAGCCGGCGCCCGGCATCAAGTCCTCGCGCGTGATCGGCCTTGCCGAGGACATCGCCCGCTCGATGAGCGCCATCGCCGCGCGCGTCGCCGTCGTGCCGGGCCGCAACGCGATCGGCATCGAACTGCCCAACGCCCGGCGCGAGACGGTCTATCTGCGCGAGCTGATCTCCTCGCAAAGCTACGACAAGTCCAAGGCCAAGCTCGCCCTGACGCTGGGCAAGACGATCAATGGCGAGGCGGTGATCGCCGATCTTGCCAAGATGCCGCACCTTCTGGTCGCCGGCACGACCGGCTCGGGCAAGTCGGTGGCCATCAACACGATGATCCTGTCGCTGCTCTACAAGATGACGCCCGACCAGTGCCGGCTGATCATGATCGATCCCAAGATGCTCGAACTGTCGGTCTATGACGGCATTCCGCACCTGCTCACGCCGGTGGTCACCGATCCCAAGAAGGCGGTCGTCGCGCTCAAATGGACGGTGCGCGAGATGGAGCAGCGCTACAAGAACATGTCCAAGCTGGGCGTGCGCAACATCGACGGCTTCAACACGCGCATCCGCGAGGCGCAACGAAAGGGCGAGGAACTCAGCCGCACCGTGCAGACCGGCTTCGACCGGGAGACCGGCGAGGCGATCTACGAGACCGAGGCGCTCGACCTACACCCGATGCCCTACATCGTCGTCATCATCGACGAGATGGCCGACCTGATGATGGTCGCCGGCAAGGACATCGAGGGCGCCGTGCAGCGCCTGGCGCAGATGGCCCGCGCCGCCGGCATCCACGTCATCATGGCAACACAGCGCCCCTCGGTCGACGTCATCACCGGCACGATCAAGGCGAACTTCCCCACGCGCATCTCCTTCCAGGTCACCTCGAAGATCGACAGCCGCACGATCCTGGGCGAGCAGGGCGCCGAGCAGCTTCTGGGCATGGGCGACATGCTCTACATGGCCGGCGGCGGCCGCATCCAGCGCGTGCACGGGCCGTTCGTCTCCGACGAGGAGGTCGAGACGATCGTCAACCACCTCAAGGCGCAGGGCGTGCCCGAATATCTCGACGCGGTCACCGAGGACGAGGACGAGGCCGACATGGGCGCGGACGGCGGCGGCGGATCCGGTTCGGGCGCAGACGATGACGGCGCCGATCCCTACGATCAGGCCGTGGCGATCGTCATCCGCGACCGCAAGGCCTCGACAAGCTACATCCAGCGCCGGCTCGGCATCGGCTACAACCGCGCCGCCACGCTGATCGAGCGGATGGAGGACGAGGGCGTCATCGGGCCGGCCAACCATGCCGGCAAGCGCGAGATTCTCGTGCCCTCGGAAGAGGAACGGCTGGCCGGCGCGTAGCGTTTGCCGGGCAGCACTTCGTGTTTGCGTACACAGTCCGGCGTGCCCGCGCGCCATAGTCAAGCCAAACTGTGCATCTAGCAGCACCGCAATCGAACGCATCGAGCAGACCGTGAACCGACCATGACCCAGACCAATCGCACCGCAAGGCTCCTGCCGACCCGCCGCACCGCGCTGGCCCTGTCCGCCGGCAGCCTCTTCGCCATGGCCCTGCCCGGCACCGGCATCGCCCAGGCCTCGGGCGCCGCCCAGCAGATCGCCGACCATTTCACCCGTGTCCGCACCATGATGGGCGAGTTCGTCCAGTTCGGCCCGAACGGCGAGCAGACGGGCGGCAAGTTCTTCATCGAGCGACCGGGGCGGGTCCTGTTCCTCTATGAGGAGCCGTCCAACATCCGCGTCGTCGCAGACGGCCGGTCGGTCGTCGTCAACAACAAGAAGCTCGACACCTGGGACGCCTATTCGCTCGGCCAGACCCCGCTCAAGCTCGTGCTCGCCGACCGGATCGACCTGAGCGACGGCAAGGTCAAGCAGGTCATCGAGGACGACGATCTGACCACGATCGTCCTGCAGGACCGGCAGGTCTTCGGCGATTCGACGATCACCATGATGTTCGACCCGCAGAGCTACGATCTGCGCCAGTGGACCATCCGTGACGCGCAGGGGAAGGACACCACGGTGATGATCTACAATGTGCGCGAGGGCGTGACCTTCGGCGACGGCACGTTCGACATCGACTATGGCCGGATCCGCAGAAGCCGGAACAATAACAACAACAACTGAATTGGCGCCGGCGGCGCCATCAATCTGTGCGTAGCGGCGGGCCGGGCCGGTCCGCCGCTTGTCATCTGCGGCCATGACGGCGACAAGGCGGCCAGACGCTCCGATCATCCGGCCAGGCCATGTCCCGCTCCGACAGCTTCACCATCGCCACCTGGAACATCAACTCGGTCCGGCTGCGCCGGGGCCTTGTCGAATCCTTCCTGACCACGCACGCGCCGGACGTTCTGTGCCTTCAGGAGACCAAGTGCCTGAACGACCAGTTCCCGGCCAAGGCGTTCGCCAGGCTCGGCTACGAGCATGTCGCGCTGAACGGCCAGAAGGCCTATCACGGCGTCGCGACGCTCTCACGCATCCCCTTTGCCACGGTCGATCGGCGCGATTTCTGCCAGATGGGTGATTCGCGCCATGTGGAGACCACGGTCGACGTCGCCGGGACGCGGCTGCGCATTCACAATTTCTACGTCCCGGCCGGCGGCGACGAGCCCGACCCCGCGATCAATCCCAAATTCGCCCACAAGCTGCAGTTCCTCGACGAAATGCGCCAGATCACCACCGGCACCGGCGAGCACGATGCGGCGCTGCTCGTCGGCGACCTCAACGTCGCCCCGCTCGAGAACGATGTCTGGTCGCACCGGCAACTGCTCCGGGTGGTCAGCCATACGCCGGTCGAGACCGGGACGCTCGAGGACATGCGAACCGGAGCGGGTTGGTCAGACCTGATGCGCCTGCGCGTGCCGCCCAGCGAGAAGCTGTTCACCTGGTGGAGCTACCGCGCGCGCGACTGGGCCGCATCGAACCGCGGCCGCCGCCTCGATCACATCTGGGGCTCGCACGCGCTCGAGGGCGCATTGGCCGACATGAGCGTGCTCACCGAGGCGCGCGGCTGGGAGAAGCCGTCCGATCACGTGCCGGTCGTGGCGCGCTTCGCCCTTTGAGTGCCTGCGACCGGACGCTCACAGGCCGGGCGCATCCCGGAAGCCGCGCTCGACCCGCTCGATGTCCTTCAAGAGCCGCTTGAGATCACCGGCAAGCTGGGCGTGGATCGCCATCGCCGTCTGCGGATACTCGGCCAACATCCGCCGGAACAGCGAGCGGCTGATCCGCAACACCTCGCTGTCCGTCTCGGTGCGTGCCGAGGTCATCCAGTTCGTTTCGGTGATCAGCGCCAGCTGGCCGAGAACCATGCCCGGCCCCGCCGTCATCACGCGCTGCTCGCCGCGATCGGTGTGACGGATCAGGGCGATCGCGCCCACATCGACGATGAAACCGCAGTCGGCGCGTTCGTCCTGCCGGAACAGCGTGCGGCCCGCCGCAAAGCGCAGCCGCTCGGCGCCAAAGGCCAGAAGGCGCAGCTGCTCGGTGCTGAGATCCTCGAAGAGCCGCGCCGCCGACAGGGCGGCAATATCGTCGTTGAGCGTCACCGATCCGCCTGCGCCTCGCCATGCGTGGTCGCGTTGCTGTTACATGACGGGTAATCGATTGGAAAGCTTGCCGGTTCCGCCACGCCAATTCGCGTGTGGACAGCCGCCGGACCCCCGACGGCGTGCGTCCGTTTCCGAACAGCGCGTCAGGGGACCAGCTTGTAGCCGCCGCTCTCGGTGACCAGGATCGCCGCGTTGGACGGATCGGCCTCGATCTTCTGGCGCAACCGGTAGACATGGGTCTCCAGCGTGTGCGTGGTCACCCCGGAATTGTAGCCCCAGACCTCCTCGAGCAGCGTGTCGCGGGTGACCACCTGCGCACCGCTGCGATAGAGGTACTTGATGATCGAGGCTTCCTTCTCGGTCAGCCGGATCTTGCGGCCGTTGCCGTCGACCAGCATTTTCTGGCTCGGCGTGAAGGTGTAGGGGCCGACCGCGAAGGTCGCGTCCTCGCTCTGCTCGTGCTGGCGAAGCTGCGCGCGGATGCGGGCCAGCAGGACGGCGAACTTGAACGGCTTGGTGACATAGTCGTTGGCGCCGGCCTCCAGACCCAGGATCGTGTCCGAATCGGTGTCATGGCCGGTCAGCATGATGATCGGCGCCTTGAAGCCGCCCTTGCGCAGGATCTTGACCGCCTCGCGCCCGTCCATGTCGGGCAGGCCGACATCCATGACGACCAGATCGATCATCGCGCCGCGCGCCGCCTCGATCCCCTTGGCCGCGGCCGCCGCCTGCAGGACCTCGAACTCCTCGTAGAGCGACAATTGCTCGACCAGCACTTCGCGCAGATCGTCATCGTCGTCGACCAGCAGCAGCGTTCGCTTCGTCATGAATCACCTCTGGCTACGCCCCGGCACGGCCGCGGCTCTGCGCGTGTCTTTTGACATCTTAATGGCATTCGTGATCTCAACAAATGCTCAACTTTGCGTGTCCGGCGCGTCAGCGCGCCGCCGTTTTCGAGGCAGCCGGGTCCATGATCGCCACCGTCACCCTCCATCGTGCGCCCGGCCATCGCCAGCGTGGGGTGCTCAAGGCGGGCCCGCGCGTGCTGCCCTGTGCCCTGGGGCGTGGCGGCCCGGGCGTGCTCAAGCGCGAGGGCGACGGCGTCACTCCGGCCGGCGGTCCATTGCGTCCGCTCTGGGGCTACTGGCGCGCCGACCGTGGACCCCGTCCGACCACCGCGCTTCGGATGATCCCGACCCGCGCCGACGACGGCTGGTGCGATGCGCCGGCCCACCCGGCCTACAACCGCCCCGTCCGGCTGCCGTTCGCCGCCTCGCACGAGACCATGTGGCGGACCGATGCCCTCTACGACATCTGCATCGTGCTCGACTGGAACATGGAGCCGGGAAGAGCGCGCGATCGCGGCTCGGCCATCTTCGCCCATCTTGCGAAGGACGGCTATCCGCCGACCGAGGGCTGCATCGCGCTCGCGCGGCGGGACATGGTCTGGTTGCTCGCCCGCATCGACCGGCGCACGCAGGTGAGCGTCAGCGCGTGATCACACGCCGATCAGCCCGATCACCGCGCCCATCACCACCGCGACGAGCAGCCAGTGCAGCCCGTCGATCAGCGTCAGGTCCCAACCATCGTTCTGGTAGCGGTGATTGATCGTCATCGTCGTCGCCATGAAGCCGGCCCAGACGAAGAGGCCCGAAATGACGCCGTTGCGCAGCGTTACCTGCCCGTCGCCGAGATGTCCGATCAGCCCGGCCAGCACGAACGCCATCACCAGCAGGCAGACGAACGTCATCGCGAAAAGGGCGGGACCGAACGCGGCGTCCTCCACGGCGATGCCCGCCGCGCGCATCCAGGGCTTGGAAAGCGTACCGTAATAGACCGCGCCGACGATGAATGCCGCCACGGTCGCCGCCAGCACGGCCCAGAGGTTGATTCCGCCAAAATCCATCGCACCCTCCCGGACACACAAGGCACAAAAGCACCGGCCCCGGCCCCGCGCAAGACGCGCCGGCGCACCGCCGCCAGTTTTCGCTTGCCCAACAGCCGCGAACCAGTCACCGTGGGCGCGTGTTCAACGCTATGAAAGGAGGTGATCCGATGTCGAGTGGTTCCATGGGTCCGGTTCGGTCTTTGCGGGTCATCATCCGTTGGAGCAGCCTCTGACGGCGTGACAGTCCCGTGCAGCCGGTGCGGGCGCCCGATGCGCCCTCGGCCTGACGGCCGGCCGGAGACATGAATTGCGGAAAGGGCCGTCCGGTTGCCGGATGGCCCTTTTTCGTGCGGACCGATCGCTCAGTTGATCAGCGTCAGGCCGGTGATGTCCTCGGCGATCGCCGCGAACGCGTCCTCCAGCTGGTCACTGTCGGTGGCATTGAAGAAGAAGGTCGATTCGGCGGTGTCCGGATTGGCGCAGTCCTTCATGAGGGCCGCCGCCTTCGCCGGCGCGGCGAACGCGATCGTGTAGACCTTTATGCCGTCATCCTTCATCGAATCGCACAGCTTGCGCGCATAAAGGTTCGACTGCGCCTGTCCCGGCGTGTTGCACCACTTTCCGCTCGACGGATGCGTGTTGAAGATGCCGTCGGTCATGATGATGGCGTACTTGCGCGTGCCGGGCGCGAACGGGCCCGCGTCCGAGCCTGCCGGCCAAGCCGAATTCCATTCCGGCGCCAGCATGTAGTAGGACCAGGCGATTGCGATATGGCCGGCCGTGCAGCCACCGGTGCCGAACGCGTTGATGCGGCTCTTGAGCAGCGCGGCGTTGTCGGTCATCGGCAGGATCTCGGCGCCGGGACAATCCTTGGTGCCGCCGACCGGATGCAGCGGGCTCGCGAAGTCACGCTCGTAGCGCTTCGGTCCGGTGCGTTCGTAGACGCAGCCGTTCGAAGAACCGGTATAGTTGATCTCGTCGATGACCGGGCTTGCGTCGACGGTCGCGGCATAGGGCACGAGCCCGATACGCACGCGCTCATCGGCGCCCGGCGCCGCGAACATCATGTCGATGGCCTTGGTCGCCGCCTTCTTTAGCCCCTGCATGCGCGTCTCGCCGGAGGCGGGTATCCATGTCGCCATCGACCCGGTGATGTCGAGCGCCATCGCCACTTCGATCTGCGTGTTCGAGAACTGCGCCTTGGCATCGGTGGAGACGACTCGCTCGCTGGCCGAGATCAGCTTGGTCAGCGTCATCGGAACGCGGATCGAGGCCTCGACCAGAAGCGTCTTGGCCGCCGGGTCGACGACCACCTTGTCGATTTGGACGGGCTCGCCGGCCAGTTCGCCCTCGTCGATATTGGCCAGTACGTACGCGGTGACGACCTCTTCGGCCTCGTCCTCGGTGATCGTGCCGAGTGTGATGTTGCGCGTGGTCGACAGAACCGCCGCATCGACGGCCTGGTTCAGCCGGACCTTGGCGGACGAAAGACGCGAATAGTCGAGCGCCATGCCCGCCGCCGAGATCAGCACCAGGCTGCTCAATCCGAACAGGGCCGCGAAATTGCCGCCACGGTCCGCCGCGAAGGCGCGGCCGGCGGCGACGAGCGGCGAGAGACGGCGTGCAACGATCGTGCGCATGGATAGCCTCCGTTTGGCTGCGCACGATGGAGGCGGGCGATTACCAATTTGCTGCCTGAAGGCGGCGCATCCGCCCGCGATCGGGCAAATCGGGGCGTTTCGGGCACTTATGTGTCGCAATGGTTGCGGCGGCACTGCCGGCGCGCCGGCAATTTGCGTCCGCCCGTTAACCGATCGTCAGGATCTGCAGCGGCGCGCCGGGATCAGAAATCGATGGCGATGCCCTTGATCTCCCAGTCGCCGAACCGGGCGGGATCCTTGCCGCCGCGCCCGCCATATTCCTTCTGCGCCTCGGCCTGCTGCCGGTCGAATTCGGTCCGACGGGCTTCGGCTTCCCTGAGCGCACGCTGCGCGGCGGGCGGCAGGTCCTCGAAACGGCGCGCGGGCGGCTCGGGCGCCTCGGCCGGTTCCGCCGCGCCGGGTTCTCCTGCCTGCCTGTCGGTCTGTGTCATCGTCGCTTCTCCGGCCTGTCCTCATTGAAAACGGGGGCTGCCTCGTCCATCTATATGGCGGTCGCCGGACCTGCGTCCAGCGGCCCTCTGGTCCATTTTCGACATGCGGAGCTGACACGATGAACATGGTCAAGACCGCCATGCTGATCGCCTTCATGACGGCCCTGTTCATGGGCGTCGGCTATCTGATCGGCGGCACGGGCGGCATGATGATCGCCTTCGTCATCGCGCTTGCGATGAATGCCTTTTCCTACTGGAACGCCGACAAGATGGTGCTGCGCATGAACGGCGCGGTCGAGGTCGACGAGAACAGCGCCCCCGAATATTACCGGATGGTCCGCGATCTGGCCGCCAATGCCGGCCTGCCGATGCCGAAGGTCTACATCATCAAGCAGGACCAGCCCAATGCGTTCGCCACCGGGCGCAATCCCGACAACGCCGCCGTCGCCGCGACGACGGGCCTGCTCGAGACGCTGACCCCCGAAGAGGTGGCCGGCGTGATGGCCCACGAACTGGCCCACGTGCAGAACCGCGACACGCTGATCATGACGATCACCGCGACGCTGGCGGGCGCGATCTCCATTCTGGGCAACTTCGCCCTGTTCTTCGGCTCCGGACGCAACAACCACCCGCTCGGCCTGATCGGCGTCCTTATCGCCATGATCGTCGCGCCGTTCGCCGCGATGATCGTGCAGATGGCGATCAGCCGCACGCGCGAATACTCGGCCGACCGGCGCGGCGCTGAAATCTGCGGCCGGCCCGACTTGTTGGCGAGCGCGCTCGCCAAGATCGCCCGGGCCGCCGGCCGGCACGTCAACGAGCCGGCCGAGCGCAATCCGGCGACGGCCCACATGTTCATCATCAATCCGCTCAACGGCCAGCGCGCCGACGGTCTGTTCTCCACCCATCCCGATACGCAGAACCGCATCGATGCGCTGATGGCGATGACCGACATCGGCGGCCAGCCGCCGGCGCGCGAAGCCCGTCCCTCGCCGGCGCCCGAACCGCGCCGCACCTCCGGCGTGCCCGGCACCGGACGGCGCTGGGGCCGTTCCGACGGTGGCGGCAGCGGGCCCTGGGGTTGAGTTCGGCCCGCCGGCGACCGCGCCGCGAAGGACCCTCGCACTCGCCCGCCGGCAAGCCCGGCCTTGCCGCGCGCCAGGCCGCCCAGCGCCTTCTGAGCGCCATCGTCGACGCCCGCACGCCGATGGACGCGCTCACCGACGACACCCACGGCCATCCGCACTATCTGGCGCTCGATGCGCGCGACCGGTCGCTGGTCCGCGCGATCCTGATGGCGGCGCTGCGCCACCGGGGCGATCTGGAAGCGCTGGTGACGCGCTTCACCGAGCGTCCGCTGCCCGACGGCGCCGCCTCCCTGCGCGCCATCATTCACGTGGCGCTCGCGCAGATCCTCTTCCTCGACGTGCCGAACCATTCGGCGACCGATCTCGCCGTCGCCGCCGCGCAGGCCGATCCGCGCAACCGCCGGTTCGCCGGGCTGGTCAACGCCCTGTGCCGCCGCGCGATCCGCGAATGCGAGGCGATCCGCGCGGAAATCGAGACGCAGCCGGTGCGCGCGCCGCAATGGTTCGCCGATCGCCTCGAGGCGGTCTACGGCGCCGACCGGGCGCGCGCGATCGAGGCGGTCCACCGGCGCGAGGCGCCGATCGACCTGACGCTGAAGGACCGATCGCCGGCCAACATCGCCGCCCGGGCACAGACACTCGATGCCTGGGCGCTGCCGACCGGCTCGCTGCGGCTTCGGCACGGCACCGAGATCGCCGCCCTGCCCGGCTTCGACGAGGGCGCGTTCTGGGTGCAGGACGCCGCCGCGGCGATCCCCGCGCGCCTGTTCGGCGAAGTGTCCGGCCGCCACGTCGCCGATCTGTGCGCGGCGCCCGGTGGCAAGACCGCGCAGCTCGCCGCCCTCGGAGCGAAGGTGACGGCCGTCGACCAGTCCGCCAACCGCCTCAAGCGCCTGCGCGCGAACCTCGACCGGCTGGACCTTTCCCAGGCGTGCGAAACCGTTGCCGCCTCCCTGTTCGACTTCACACCCGACAGACCGTTCGATGCCGTGCTGCTCGACGCGCCCTGCTCGTCGACGGGCACCGTGCGCCGCCATCCCGACGTGCCCTGGACCAAGTCGGACGCCGATATCGTCAAGCTGGCGGACCTGCAGGCGCGCATGCTCGCGAGGGCCGCCACCCTCGTCGCGCCCGGCGGCCTGCTCGTCTTCGCCAATTGCTCGCTCGATCCGCGCGAGGGCGAGGACGTCGCCCGCGCCTTTGCCGCCGACCAGGACAGCTTCACCATCGATGCGGTGTCCGCGGCCGAATTGCCGGGCCTTGAAGACTGCCTGACGGCCGAGGGCTTCGTGCGCACCACGCCCGCCGACCTGCCGGCGCCCGCCGGCGAGATCGCGGCCGGCGGCGTGGACGGCTTCTTTGCCGCGCGGTTCAGAAGAACTGTCTGATTTGCAACGAAAAGCACCCGTTTGGCTTTACTTGACATTGAAGCTATTGTTTCGCTTCGACGGGGAAACAGGGCAGGTGCCGTGGCAGGGTCTCGCTGGAGCGCGCAGCCGGGATATTTGGGCGTCAGCCTGGGGCTGTACTGGCAGCGTTTTCGATACTGGTTGCAGGCGGGCTCGGTCAGCAACTGGCGCCTTGTCGGTCCCGTTCCGGCGCGCCTGCTGCTTTCACCCTCCTGCCTGAGACCGTCCGACCCCCTGCTTGCCCGCGACTTCTACCAGGGCCGCTTCACTTTCGCCGGCCGGACCGTCGAGGCGGGCAGCCGGTCGCCGTTCCTCGCCGAGCCGCCCTCGGCCGCCTGGCACGGCGAACTGCACGGCTTTCGCTGGATACGTCATCTCGCCCACGCCGGCACCGACCTTTCGGCCAGCCAGGCGCGCGCGCTGATCGACGACTGGATCTTAGAGCATGGCAAGCGGCTGCGCGATCCGGCCTACGATCTGCCGATCACGGCCAGCCGCATCGTCTCCTGGCTGCAGCACGCCCGCTTCGTTCTGCGCAACTCCGACCACGCCTTCTACCGCCGGTTCATGATGTCGCTGGCCCGACAGGTGCGCTATCTGCGCAAGGCGGTGCGTGCCCAGCCCGAGAGCATCGACACGCTTCACGCCGTGATCGCACTGGCGATCGCCTCTCTGGCCCTGCCGACTCGCGAACGGCGCCGGCAGCGCACCGCCCGGCTGCTCGAGACGATGCTCAAGCGGCAGATCCTGCCCGATGGCGGACACGTCACCCGCAACCCGGCCCATCTTCCCGAACTGCTCGCAGACCTGCTGCCGCTGGCCCAGTG
Source organism: Roseitalea porphyridii (assembly GCF_004331955.1). Classification (NCBI taxonomy): domain Bacteria; kingdom Pseudomonadati; phylum Pseudomonadota; class Alphaproteobacteria; order Hyphomicrobiales; family Ahrensiaceae; genus Roseitalea; species Roseitalea porphyridii. Next base: position 3,506,929 of record NZ_CP036532.1, read on the forward strand.
CTACCTGGCGGCCTCGCGCGCGGTGCCGCCCGAACTGGTGCGTGCGATCGACCGCATGTTTCCCCGCCTCAGGGCGATGCGGCATGTCGACGGCCATCTCGCCCTGTTCCACGGCGCCGGCTTCTCCAAGACCGACCTGATCGCGGCCGTGCTGCGCCTCGACCAGACCGAGGGCGGCAGCGGCGCGCGGGCCGTCCAGAGCGGCTACTACCGCCTTGAGGCGGGCGAGACCGTGGTGATCGCCGACACCGGCACGATCCCGACCGGCATCGACGGCACCGACTGCCACGCCAGCGCGCTCGCCTTCGAGATGTCGTCGCGCCGCAGCCGGATCGTCGTCAATCTGGGCACCGACCGGTTGCAGCGCAGCGAATACGGGCCGATCGCGCGCGCCACCGCCGCCCATTCGACGCTGTCGATCGGCGATGCCTCCTCGGCCCGGTTCCGGCGCTTTTCGGGCGCCCCGCGCCGCTCGCGCTGGCGGCCGACCGCGCGACCCGGTCCGATCGGGGTCGATGACTGGCGCAACGGCGAGATGACCGGCTTCACGGCCAGCCATGACGGCTATCTGCGGCCCTTCGGCCTGATCCACGAGCGCGGCATCGCCGTCGCTCCCGACGGTCGCCGCGTCGACGGCTTCGACCAGTTGCGCCCGCCGAGCCGCCGGCGCCGGGCGCCGGTCGAGGCGCTGCTGCGGTTTCACCTGCATCCGGCCGTGCGCGTCGAGCCGACGCGGGTCGAGAACACCTTCGTTCTGCATGTCGACGGCGACCGCTGGGCGTTCCGCGCCGTCGGCGCGCCCGCATCGGTCGAGCAGAGCCTTTATCTCGCCGCCGTCGCGGGCCCGGCCCCCACCGCCCAGATCGTCGTGACCATGGCCTGGCCCGATGTCGAACGGGTGAGCTGGCGTTTCGAACGGCTCGGCGACTGACGCGCCGGTTTTTTGCTGTGGTTTGACGCGTCCGGCCGCGCCTAGCCGGTGGGAGTGGCGGCCGAAACCCATTAAGGCCGAAACGATCAGACCCGCCGGAAACCCGCCATGGCCATCGCATCGAAATCCATCGCCCCGCCCGACGCCGTCCCGGTGCGTCGGGCGCTTCTGTCGGTCTCCGACAAGAGCGGCCTCGTGCCGTTCGCAGCCGCGCTCGCCGAGCGGAACATCGCGCTGGTCTCGACCGGCGGCACGCGCCGGGCGCTCGCCGAGGCCGGTCTGGCCGTCACCGACATCTCCGAGGTGACCGGCTTTCCCGAGATCATGGACGGACGGGTGAAGACGCTGCACCCGAAGGTTCATGGCGGGCTGCTCGCCGTGCGCAACGATCCCGACCACAGGGCGGCGATGGAAGAGCACGCGATCGAGGGGTTCGACCTCGTCGTCGTCAATCTCTACCCGTTCGAGGAGGTCGCTGCCGGCGACGCCGATCCGCTGACCGTCATCGAGAACATCGACATTGGCGGGCCCGCCATGGTGCGCGCGGCGGCCAAGAACCACGGCCATGTGGCGATCGTCACCGATCCGGCCGAATACGAGGCGGTTCTGGGGCAACTTGACGCCAATGACGGCGCCACCGGTCTCGACCTGCGGCGCCGGCTCGCCGCCAAGGCCTTCAAGCGCACCGCGAGCTACGACGCGGCGATCGCCCGCTGGATGGAGGGCGCGCTTGAGGCCGAACCGTTCGAGGTGCACGACGCGCTCGGCGGGACCCTTGCGGCGACGTTGCGCTACGGCGAGAACCCGCACCAGGCCGCCGCCCTCTACCTGACCGGCGCGGCGCGGCCGGGCGCCGCGACCGCCACGATCCTGCAGGGCAAGGCGCTGTCCTACAACAACATCAACGACACCGACGCGGCCTTCGAGCTGGTCAGCGAGTTCGGCACCGAACGGCCGGCGGTGGCGATCATCAAGCATGCCAACCCGTGCGGCGTGGCGCTCGGCGAGACGCTGCTCGACGCCTATCGCGCCGCGTTCGACTGCGACAGGACCTCGGCCTTCGGCGGGATCGTCGCCGTCAACCAAACGCTCGACGAGGAAACCGCCCGGGCGATGGTCGACATCTTCACCGAAGTGGTCATCGCGCCCGAAGTCAGCGAGGGCGCCCGCGCGGTGTTCGCCGCAAAGCCGAACCTGCGCCTTCTGGAGACCGGCGGCCTCGCCGACCCGCGCGCGGGGGGCCACATGATCCGGCCCGTCGCCGGCGGCTATCTCAAGCAGGATCGCGACGCGGCGACGGTGGAGGCGATGGACCTGCGCGTCGTCACGGCGCGCGCGCCCGGGCCCGACGAGATGGCCGACCTGCACTTCGCCTTCCGGGTCGCCAAGCACGTCAAGTCAAACGCGATCGTCTACGCCCGCGAGGGCGCGACCGTGGGCATCGGGGCGGGCCAGATGAGTCGGGTCGATTCAAGCCGGATCGCCGCGCGCAAGGCGCTCGACGCCGCCGAGGCGCTCGGCCTCGCCGAGCCGCGCACCAAGGGCTCGGTGGTCGCTTCCGACGCCTTCTTCCCGTTTGCAGACGGGCTCGTTTCGGCGATCGAGGCGGGCGCCCGCGCCGTCATCCAGCCCGGCGGCTCGATCCGGGACGAGGAGGTGATCGCGGCCGCCGACGCGGCCGGCGTCGCCATGGTCTTCACCGGCGTCCGCCATTTTCGCCATTGAGGCGCGGTACAGACCCGGATCACGCGTGCCGGGACACGGTTTCGCCATCGCTTTGCCGCATTCGCGCCTATGATCCGGCACGCTGTCGGCGAACGCCGCTGACAACAATGTGATGGTCGCCGCGCAACCTTGCGGTAACCATTTGTCAACGATAATGGATTGACGGAAACCGAAGTTCGGGGACACCCATAGATGCGATTGCGTACGGCTCTCACCGCTCTTGCGCTGTCGGCGGCCGTGGTTCTGAGCGCCTGTCAGGGCAGCGACGTGCTCAACATGGCGGCGGAAGCACCCCTGCCGCGCGATGTCGTCAACATCATGCAGGCCAAGGGCATGACGAAGTCATCGCCCATCATGATGCGCATCTTCAAGGAAGAGGAAATGCTGGAGGTCTGGAAGCAGACCGACACCGGCGTCTACGACCTCGTCAAGACCTACGAGATCTGCGCCTTCTCCGGCGACAAGGGGCCGAAGTTCGCCGAAGGCGACCGGCAATCGCCCGAGGGATTCTATTTCGTCAACCGGCGGCTGCTCAATCCCAACTCGAGCTACCATCTGGCCTTCAATCTCGGCTTTCCCAACGCGTTCGACCGCGCCCATGGGCGCACCGGCTCGTTCCTGATGGTTCATGGCGACTGCTCGTCGCGCGGCTGTTACGCGATGACCGACCAGGGCGTCACCGAGATCTATGCTTTCGCGCGCGACGCGCTGCGTGGCGGTCAGCAGAACGAGTTCCAGGTGCAGGCCTTCCCGTTCCGCATGACGCCGGAGAACATGGCCAAGCACCGCGACAGCCCCCACTTCGAATACTGGCAGATGCTCAAGTCGGGATACGACCATTTCGAGCTGACCCGGACCCCGCCCAAGGTCGACGTCTGCGACCGGCGCTACGTCTTCAACCAGATCCCCGAGGACGGCGATTTCAACCCGCAGGCGCAATGTCCGGATATGTCGATGCCCGAGCCGCTCGCGCTCGCCTACACCACGCTCAAGCAGCAGCATGCGCTTCAGTTCGAACGCGCCGTCGCAGATCTCGAGGGCCGGTCGATCAATCTGCAGGAAGGCATGATCGACATGCTGACGCCGCGCGGATCGGTCGAACCGCTGACGCATGAGGAGATCATGCGCCGGGCGCGCGCCGCCTACCGGGCTTCGGCGCCCGCGACAACGGTACCCGCGCCGATCGCCACGGCGCCCGAGACCGCCGTTGCAGCCGCGCCGGCAGCGGCACCTGCCGCAGCGCCCGCGTCGCCGGCCCCCGCGGGATCGACACCGCTCACCGCGATCGTGCCCGGCACGGGCGGAGCGATCGTCGCCACCTCGAGCGCGTCCGGCCTGACCGCAAGGCCCGTGACGACGACCGGGGCCGGCACGCCGCTGCCCGACCAGCGCCCGGTCCAATAGCCGTCATGGCCACCGGCTCCGGTTCCGCCGGCGAATATGATCTGCGCGGGCTGAACTGCCCGCTTCCCGTCCTCAAGACGCAGAAGCGCCTGCGCGACCTGGCCACCGGCGACCGGCTCTGGGTCCGCACGTCCGACCCGCTGGCGGTCATCGACATTCCCAATTTCTGCCGGGAGAAGGGCCATGGCCTGGTCGAGACCGAGACGGTCGAGGACGGTCATCGCTTCCTGATCGAGCGCGGCTGACCGCCAGCCGTGCGGCGGCGGCGTTCCTGTCAGCCGCTTTCCGGGCGCGGTTCGGGGACCGGCGCTTCGAAGCCCGGCCGCAGTCGGTACTCGTCCATCTCGGCGTCGCTCGCCAGCGAGGGACGCTCGGGGCGCGGCAGCGGCACGGGGAAGGGCTCGAACACCTCGTCGCCGACGACGATCGCCGTGCGGCTTTCCCCCTCGGCGCCGCCAAGACCGACGCGCACGGCGCGCGGCTCCCGCTCCATCGTGCCGATCAGGCCGCTGTCGAAAACGATGTTCCCGTCGACGTCGCGCCCGTCCCAGCGCGCCGCGCGCGCCTCCTCGGTGCACACGACCGGCCGCAGGTCGGCCGGCACGCCATCGGCATCGGCCGGACCCGGGACGGCATCGAGCGTCGGCGCCGTGTCGGTCGCCGGCCCCTTGGTGAAGCCATCCTCGAGCAGCACCGCGCTCTCCTCGGCCCGCGCCTTCTGGCTGGCCGTTCCCATGACGATGGACGCGAGCGTTCGCCCCTCGCGCGTCGCCGTCGCGGCGAGGTTGAAGCCCGACGCGCACACGAAGCCGGTCTTCATGCCGTCGGCGCCGGCGAACCGGCCGAGCAGCAGATTGTAGGAGGGGATGAGCTGGTCCTCGCCGAACGCGATCGCCTCGGTGCTGAAATAGCCGGCATACTGGCCGAAGTCGCGGCGCAGCGCCCGCACCAGCACCGCCATGTCGCGCGCGGTCGTATATTGCGCTTCGTCGTGCAGCCCGTGCGGATTGACGAAATTGGTGTTCGTCATGCCGAGCCGGGCCGCCTCCTGGTTCATCCGGTCGACGAACGCGGTCTCGCTGCCGGCGACCGCCTCGCCGAGCGCCACCGCGATGTCGTTGGCCGAGCGCACCACGACCATCTTCAGCGCATTGTCGACGGTCATCACCGAGCCGGCCGGATAGCCCATCTTCGAGGGCGGCGTGGAAACCGCGTTGCCGGTCACGCGCACCGGCGACTTCAATGTCAGCTCGCCCGCCTCGATCGCCCGGAAGGTGACGAGCGCGGTCATCATCTTGGTCAGCGAGGCCGGGCTCCAAAGTTCGTGCGCCTGTTCGGCATGCAGGACCCGGCCGGTTTCGATCTCGAAGACCAGCTCGGGGCCGGCCAGCGCGGGCCGCGCCATGCCGGCCATCACCAGCGCGATCGCAAGGCCTGCTGCGCAGCGGGCCAGTGCATGGCCGGCAATCTTCATGACGGTTTCGGACAAGCCCCATCTCCCGCAAAGGACGACCCCTGTCATCAAACAGAATGGGTCGGCCCTGACAACCGTCCATTGATGACATGGCCGTGACGGGCAGGCTATAGAGGGATGAAACCCGACCCCGATCGAGCGAGGCGCAGCGACCCATGGCCCTATTGAACCGAGCCGCCGAACTGCAGGGCGAAGCCAGCGAGTGGCGTCGCCATCTGCACGCCCACCCCGAACTGTTGTTCGACGTGCACGAGACCGCCGCCTTCGTCGCCGACAAGCTGCGTTCTTTCGGCTGCGACGAGGTGGTCACGGGCCTTGGCCGCACGGGCGTGGTCGGCGTCATCAGGGGCAATCGCGGCGAAGGCGAGACGATCGGCATGCGCGCCGACATGGACGCGCTGCCCATCACCGAGGCGACCGACGTGCCTTACAAATCCTCCGTCGCCGGCAAGATGCATGCCTGCGGCCATGACGGCCACACCGCCATGCTGCTGGGCGCGGCCAAATATCTCGCCGAGACGCGCAATTTCGCCGGCACCGTGATCGTCATCTTCCAGCCCGCCGAAGAGGGCGGCGGCGGCGGCGACGAGATGGTCAAGGACGGCCTGATGGAGCGGTTCGGCATCGACCGGGTCTACGGCATGCACAACATGCCCGGCGTCGAGGCCGGCGCGTTCGCCATCAAGCCCGGTCCGCTGTGCGCGGCGACCGACGAATTCACCATCACCATCACCGGCAAGGGCGGCCACGCGGCGATGCCGCACCGGTCGATCGATCCGATCGTCACCGGCGCGCACCTCGTCACCGCGCTGCAGTCGATCGCCTCGCGCAACGCCGATCCGCTCGGCTCGATCGTCGTGTCGGTGACCAAGTTCCAGTCCGGCACCGCCTACAACGTCATCCCCGAAAAGGCGCTGATCGCCGGTACGGTGCGCACGCTGGACGAGGACATCCGCAAGCTCGCCGAAGAACGCATGCACGCCATCGCCCACGCCACCTGCGAGGCGCACGGCGCCGAAGCGCATCTGGTCTGGAAGCGCGGCTATCCGGTCACCGTCAACCACGAGGCGGAAACCGCGGTCGCGACGGCCGCGGCCGAGGCGATCACCGGCGCGGGCACGGTTCCGACAGACATCAAGGCGATGATGGGCGGGGAGGACTTTTCCTACATGCTCAACGCGCGGCCGGGCGCGATGATCCTGATCGGCAATGGCGACAGCGCCGGCCTGCACCATCCGGCCTATGACTTCAACGACCAGATCATCTCGGCCGGCATCAGCTACTGGGCGAAACTGGCCGAAACCAACCCGGCGCGCTGAGCGCGGAACCCGTCGCGGCGACATGCGGCCCGACGGCGTCGCCACCGGGCGGCGTGCCTCAGCCCGCCGTCTCGGTTGCCGTGGACGCGGCCTGATCGTCAGCCGCCGCCTCGATGCCGTGCGGGCAGTATAGATCGTGCAGCACCGCGAGCACCTCGGTCACTTCCCGGCCGTTCAGCGAATAGTAGATGGTCTGCGCGTCGCGCTCGGTCTTCACGAGGCCCGCCTCGCGCAGCTTGCGCAGATGGTGCGACATGGCCGGCTGCGACAGGTTCACCGCCTCGGCCAGCTTGACCACGCTCCATTGCTTCTCGGACAGTGCGCACAGGATGCGCAACCGCACCGGCTGCGACAGCATCTCCATCAGCCTCGCCGCCTCGGCGATGTGCGGTTCGAGTTCGTCGATATTCATTATATAAGGCCTCTTGAATATTCGATGCATGGAATATAGCTAGGGGATCGCACCGGCGCAAGCCGGCGCTCTACAATCGGGCACGACGCCCGCAGAACACGTTGGGAGTACGAGACACGATGGCGACCGAATTCACGCCTTTCCTGTCGCTCGCGGGCGGCATCCTGATCGGCCTTGCTGCCACCTTGCTGATGGCCCTGCATGGCCGCATCGCCGGCATGACGGGCATTCTCGGCGGCGTGCTGCCGCCCTTTGCCGATGACTGGCAGTGGCGCGCGGCCTTCCTTGCCGGCGCGATCGCCGCCCCTGCGGCCTTTCTGGTCGCAGGCGGCACCATTCCGTTCGCCGTGCCGGTGCCCGTCTGGGCTATGGTCGTCGGCGGCCTGATCGTCGGCATCGGCGTTCATTTCGGTGCGGGCTGCACCTCCGGCCACGGCGTGTGCGGCATGGCCCGCCTGTCGCCGCGCTCGATCGTCGCCACGATCACCTTCATGATCACGACGGGCATCACCGTCTATGTCGCCCGCCACCTGCTTTCGATCGGAGTTGCCTGACATGCGCATCGTTTCAGCCCTCATCATCGGCGCCATCTTCGGCTTGGGCATCGCCATCTCCGGCATGGCCAACCCGGCCAAGGTGATCAACTTCTTCGACGTCGCCGGCACCTGGGACCCGAGCCTGATCTTCGTGATGGGCGGCGCCCTCGTGACCACCGCCATCGGCTACCGGGTGGTGTTCGGCACGCGCGCGCAGCCGCTTTTTGCGGCGAGCTATTCGCTCCCCACCCGCACCGATCTTGACGCACGCCTGATCGGAGGCTCGGCCCTGTTCGGCGTCGGCTGGGGCATCTCGGGCTTCTGCCCGGGCGGCGCCATTCCCGCGCTCGGCCTCGGCGAACCGGCCGTGCCGATCTTCATTGTGTCCATGGCGACCGGCATCGTGCTGGCCCGCACCGTGCTGACCAGAACCCTCACCAGGACGGCCTCCGCCTGAGGCGGCCGAAAAGGAGAAAGAAATGACCCTTCCCTTCACACCCCAGACCGACGTCAAGCCCGAGATCGAAGCCTTCTTCGATCCGCAGACCAACACGATCTCCTATGTCGTCAAGGATCCCGGCTCCAACGCCTGCGCCATCGTCGATTCGGTGCTCGACATCGACTACGCCGCCGGCCGGCTGTCCTACGAGAGCGCCGACGCGATCATCGATTACGTCAAGCGCAACGAACTTGTCGTCGAATGGATCATCGAGACCCACGTCCACGCCGACCATCTGTCCGCCGCCCCCTATCTTCAGGAAAAGCTCGGCGGAAAGACCGGCATCGGCGAGAAGATCACCATCGTGCAGGACACGTTCGGCAAGGTGTTCAACGAGGGCACCGAGTTCCAGCGCGACGGCAGCCAGTTCGACCGTCTGTTCAAGGACGGCGACAGCTACACGGTCGGCGCGATGACCGCCCATGTGATCGCCACGCCCGGCCACACCCCGGCCTGCCAGACCCATGTGATCGGCGATGCCGCCTTCGTCGGCGACACGCTGTTCATGCCCGACGGCGGCTCGGCCCGGGCCGACTTCCCCGGCGGCGATGCCGGCACGCTGTACGATTCGATCCAGCGCGTGCTGTCGCTGCCCGACGAGACGCGCCTGTTCATGTGCCACGACTACGGCCCGAACGGACGCGACATCAAATGGGAGACCACGGTCGGCGACGAGAAGACCCACAACATCCATGTGGGCGGCGGCAAGGGCAAGGACGAGTTCGTCAAGATGCGCACCGAGCGCGATGCGACGCTCGACATGCCCAAGCTGATCATCCCCTCGCTTCAGGTGAACATGCGCGCCGGCGAGGTGCCGTGCGACCAGGACGGCAACCCCACCCTCAAGGTCCCGCTCAACAAGCTCTGAGCGCGACGGCGGTCCGGAGACCCCTCCGGACCGCCGCTCCCTCCACCGCGACAACAGGAAAGCGACACACGATGGCCGGGCCGTCCCTTTCGGTGAAGCGCTATTTCCCCGTGCTCGATTGGGGTCGCGGCTATAATGGCGAGACACTGACCGGCGACCTAGTCGCCGCGGTAATCGTCACGATCATGCTGATCCCGCAGTCGCTCGCCTATGCGCTGCTCGCCGGCCTGCCGCCCGAGGCGGGCCTTTACGCCTCGATCGCGCCGATCGTCCTTTACGCGCTGTTCGGCACATCCCGCGCGCTCGCCGTCGGACCGGTCGCCGTGGTCTCGCTGATGACGGCGGCGGCCATCGGCAAGGTCGCCGAACCGGGCAGTTCGGACTACATCATCGCCGCGCTGACGCTGGCCCTGATGTCGGGCGCGCTTCTCGTCGCGATGGGCCTGTTCCGGCTCGGCTTCGTCGCCAACTTCCTGTCGCACCCGGTGATCGCCGGCTTCATCACCGCCTCGGGCATCCTGATCGCGGCGAGCCAGCTCAAGCACATTCTCGGTGTCGACGCGCACGGCCACACCCTGCCGGTGATCCTGGGCAGCCTGGTGTCGGACCTCGGCGCCATCAACTGGCTGACCGTGCTGATCGGTATCAGTGCCACCGCCTTCCTGTTCTGGGTGCGCGGCGGTCTGAAACCGCTTCTTGTCCGCATCGGCATCCTCGACCGGCTGGCCGGCCATCTGGCGCGCACCGGCCCCGTCTTCGCCGTCGCGGTGACGACGCTCGCAGCCTGGTGGTACGATCTCGGCGAGGCGGGCGTGAAGCTGGTCGGCGACGTGCCGCGCGGCCTGCCGCCGCTGACCCAGCCGTCCTTCTCGCCGGATTTGTGGCTGGCGCTCGCCGGCCCGGCGGTGCTGATCTCGATCATCGGTTTTGTCGAATCGGTCTCGGTCGCCCAGACGCTGGCCGCCAAGCGGCGCCAGCGCATCGATCCCGACCAGGAACTGATCGGCCTGGGCATGGCCAATATCGGCGCCGGCTTCACCGGCGGCTATCCGGTCACCGGCGGCTTCGCGCGCTCGGTCGTCAATTTCGACGCCGGCGCGCAGACCCCGGCCGCCGGCGCCTTCACCGCGATCGGCCTTGCCGCCGCCTCGCTGACCATCACCCCGCTCATCGCATTCCTGCCGCAGGCGACGCTGGCCGCGACCATCATCGTCGCCGTGCTGAGCCTTGTGAACTTTTCGATCTTCCGGGACGCCTGGACCTATTCGAAGGCCGACTTCGTCGCCGTCACCGCCACGGTCGCTGTCACGCTGATCGTCGGCGTCGAGGCGGGCGTGACCGCCGGCGTGCTGCTGTCGGTGCTGATCCACCTCTACAAGACGTCAAAGCCGCACATGGCGGTGATCGGCCAGGTGCCGGGCACCGAGCACTATCGCAACGTTCTGCGCCACGAGGTGATCACCGACCCGCACGTGCTGCAGTTGCGCGTCGACGAGAGCCTTTACTTCGCCAACGCCCGCTATCTGGAAGATCGCATCTACGCGATGGTCGCCGACCATCCCGAACTCGAGCACGTCGTGCTCGCCTGTCCGGCCGTCAACGCCATCGACATGAGCGCCCTCGAATCGCTCGAGGCGATCAACGCCCGGCTCGAGGCGCTGGGGGTCAAGTTCCACCTCACCGAGGTCAAGGGCCCGGTGATGGACCGGCTCAAGCGCAGCCATTTCCTCGACGATCTGACCGGTCAGGTGTTCCTCAGCCAGCATCAGGCGATGCGCACGCTCGGCGGCGCGCAGCAGGGCGCCCGCGCCGCCGAATAAACGCTCAGCGCGTCGGCCGCGCCGCCATGAAGTCCTCGGGGATGTCCGCCGTCTTGCGCGCCACCAGCGCGAAATAGAACAGCGGCTCGCCCTCCATCGAGAGGCGATGCCGGTAGCGCTCGAGGTGATGCAGGTCGAGATATTCCGAGAAGATCAGTTCGCGAATGAAGCGCGAAAAGCCCGACCGGTCGCTGTCGTCCAGGAACGTCTCCTTGATGTTGAAGGCGATCCATCCATCGTCCTGCACGAAATTGATCGCTTCACGAAAAGCCTCGACCGGAATGTCGGCGAAGCCGAGCGCGGCAACGAGCGTCAGGCAGTTGAACGACCAGCTTTCCAGTTCGGCCTTCATGCCCGCGTCCAGCGCGGTGAAGTCGGCCACATAATATTCGTCATAGGCGCCCGGCCGGTCCCGATGCGCCGCCTCGCGCGCCTCCTCGATGATGTCCGCGCCGACCATGCGCGACACGCCGTGGGCGCGCAGCGCCTCGCCCATCATGCCGTTTCCGGCGCCCAGATCGAGCACCCGCAGCTCCAGCGTCGACTGCTCGCCCGCATCGAGCGTCCGCTTGAGGATCTCGGCCACCTTGGTCGGCGAGGAGCACTGCAGCCGCTCATAGAAAAGTTGCTCGTACAGGCCGTTCCTCTTGTAGATTTCATCATAGTCGTGAAACCTTATCCTTCGCTCGTCGCCGTCTTCGACGACATAGAAATAGGCTTCGTCCTGCGCGAGGTCTCTTTCTTCTTTTCTGTCGAACTTGATTCTATGTCGTTTACTCATCGTAGAAATTGACATGACATTTCCCTGGCGGCCTGAAGCGCCGCAAACCTCTCCATTTCGATGTTTATAGTAAGACCCTCGCTATGACACAAAGCGCCCGGCAAGGCAAACCGGCCACGCGCCATTGTCACGCGTTTGCCACCAATTCCGCTGGGGGCGACGCGCCCTGCCGGTCCAGCAGCGTGCAAATCGCCCTTGGCCTGCCCGGTGCCCTTGGGCTATCAGGGCTCGGCGTGGTCCCGTAGCTCAGCAGGATAGAGCATCAGATTCCTAATCTGAGGGTCGCAGGTTCGAATCCTGCCGGGATCACCATTTCCAGACGCGTGCCGCCGCCGGCCAATCCGGCGCGCAGGTTACGGTTCGAGGTTTCTCCTCTCACCTCCACCGAGCCACCCGGGTCCGGTGTCGCGAACCGCCCCGTCCCCTCAGCCCTGCGCGATATGGCGCTCCATGCGCATGAACGCTTCGGCCAGAACCGGCGCTTCGCCGAGCGCATGGCCGAGCGCAATGCCGCCCTGCCATTCGCATACGAACGCCCGGGCGCGCGCCAGCGCCAGTGACGGGCGAAGACCGGTGCGGCCGAGTTCGGCGGCGACGAAGCCGGTCAGGACGGTGAAGCTGTCCGCCGCGCGCCGTGCCGCCTGCGGCGCTTCGGCGCGGAAGTCGCGGCTCGCACCGGCGATCGGGCAACCATGGGCGAGCCGGGACGCCTGCGAGGCCTTGAGGCGGCCGACCAGCGCCTTGAGGCGGCCCCGCGGGTCGGCCGTTTCGGCGGCCACGTCCTCGACCAGCGCTTCGGTCTGGCCGACGAAAAGGTCGGCCACCGCCATGGCGAGATCGGCCTTGGTCTTGTGGTAGTAGTAGACATTGCCGAGCGGCACGCCCGCCGCCGCGGCCACCTGCGCCAGCGAGGTGCCGGCATAGCCGTTCTTCCAGAAGCATTCGGCGGCCGCCTGCGCGAGCGCCTCGCGCCGGCCGTCGCCGCGCTTGCGCGGTGCGGACCGCGTGTCGGGCGCCGCGCTCACCGGCCGGCCCCCGGCACCGGCTCGTCGCGCAGCGGGCGCGCCTCCGACGGCAGAAGGATCGGCACGCCGCCGCGAACCGGATAGGCGAGCCCGGCGGCGTCGGAGACCAGTTCGTTGGCCTCGGCATCGTAGTGCAGCGGTTTCTTGGTCAGCGGGCAGACCAGAAGATCGAGCATGGCCGTATCCATGCCGCCCGGCCCGTTCCTCGCCTCGGCTCCGGCATCGTCGTCATCCGGCGAGCCCGCCATCGGCGTGGCCCCGGATGTCGCGGCTTCTTCCTCGGATTTGTCATCGGCCATGATGGTGCGCGCGAATCGACCCGTTGCACCCGATCCTACTGCAGCGTGCGGGCGTAATCATCATTGTCGCGGGCCAGCGACATCTCGGTGATCGCCACCAGCGTCTCGGCGCGGCTCTTCAGGTCCGGCGCCTCGAGCAGCGCCTGCTTTTCGGCCGGGCCGTACGGCGACATGACCGACAGCGCATTGACGAGCGAGGCGTTGTTGGCCTTGTTGACGCTCGACCAGTCGGCCTCGAGCTGGTTGGCCTCCAGATAGGCGCGGAAGGCTTCCAGCAGCTCCTCGCGATTGACGTCGCCGCCCTCGTCCTCATCGGCGAGGTCGGAAACGAACGGGGCGATCCGCGCCTGCCGGAAGGGCGTGGTCACGTCCAGTTCCTCGATGATCCGGAAGCGGCAGATGCCCTCGAGCGTGATCAGGTAGCGCCCGTCGCCGGTCTCGCTGTGCGCGGTGATCCGGCCAAGGCACCCGATCTTGCAAAGGTTGGGCTTGTCGGGACGGCCGACATCGCCGCTGAAGGCGGGCTGCACCATGCCGATCACCCGGCTCGCCTTAAGGGCCGTGTCGAACATCGCCAGATAGCGTGGCTCGAAAAGGTTGAGCGGAAGCTGGCTGCCCGGCAGCAGCAGCGCACCCGACAGCGGAAAGACCGGCACCACCGCCGGCACATCGTCGAGATCGCGATATATGGCGTTTCCAGCCTGCATCTGCGCTTACCAGTGATGGGCCTCAATTCTACGGTCTAGATGGGGCGCCGCCTTCCGACAACAACCCCTGCCCGGTCCGCGTGGCGCCAGCGCGCGCACGGCCGGTCAGCGAAACAGCATCGTCGACAGCTTGCGGCGCGCCCGAACCGTCGCAGGATCGGTCTGGCCCCAGGCCTCGAAGAACTTCAGAAGTTCGAGGCGCGCGCCGTCCTCGCGCCATTCGCGATCGGCCTTCATGATCTCCAGAAGCTGCTCGGCCGCCCCGTCGCGATCGCCCTGCGCATTGAGGATCTGTGCGAGATCGAAGCGGGCATCGTGATCGCCCGGGTCGTCGGCGAGGCGGGCCTCGAGCGCGGCCGGATCGCCGATCTGGGCAACCTTGTCGGCCAGTTCGAGCTTGGTGCGCACCGCCTGCAGTTCGGGCGCCTCGCGCATCGTCTCGGGCGCCTGGTCGAGCATCTGCCGCGCCCTGTCCTCCTGACCGTGATCGGCCATCAGGCCGGCCATGCCGCCATAGGCGGTCGCGTTTTCCGGCTCCTGCTGCAGCACCATGGCGTAGATCTGGGCGGCGCCGTTGATGTCGCCGGCGGCGGCAGCCTGGGCGGCCTGATCGAGCGCCTCGGCGATCGCCGCGCCCTGCGCGCCGCCACCGCTGGTCTTGATCAGCTTTTCGATGAAGGCCTGCACCTGGCTTTCGGGCTGCGCGCCCATGAAGCCGTCGACGGGCTGGCCGTCGACGAAGGCGAGCACGGCCGGGATCGACTGGATGCCCATCTGCCCCGGAATGGCCGGATGCTCGTCGATGTTCATCTTGACCAGCTTGACCTTGCCGCCGGCCTTCCGGACAGCCGCCTCGAGCACCGGCGTCAACTGCTTGCAGGGCCCGCACCAGGGCGCCCAGAAATCGATCAACACCGGCTGGTTGCGCGATTCGGCGATCACGTCGTTCTGGAATTCGGCGGTGCTGGTCTCCTTGATAAGTGCCCCGCCGGCCGGGGCGAGCGGGTTCGCAGCAGGATCGCCGCCCGCCGTCCCGGCGCCGAATTCGACCGTCTGCGATCCGTATGCCGGTGCGTTGCCGCCGGCCGCAAATGGGTTGTCGTTCGATGTCATCGGTTCGCTCTCCGCCCGGCGCGCTGAATGAAGGTGATTTTGGACCCTATGTCGCCTCTGAACCACTCAGATTCAAGACGGTGAAGGCGTGTCCGGTCGCCTCGACGAAACGCTTCAGATCCGCGCGCCGGATCGAGGTCGTCGCATCGTTGCGCAGCGGATGGCCGTTGATGATCTCGTGCGCCATCAGCGCCTCGTCAAAGATCAGCGTCACCTTCCGGTCCGTGTCGTTGACGATGCCGAAGCAGGTCACCGCGCCCGGCACCACGCCGAGCAGTTCCATCAGCGCCTCGGGCTTGCCGAACGAGACGCGGCCCTGCGCGCCGATCACCGAGTGGATGCGCTTGAGGTCGATCTCGGCCGTCTCGCCCACGGTCAGCAGGAAATAGCGGCCCTTCTTGTCCTTCAGGAACAGGTTCTTGGTGTGCCCGCCGGGTATGTCCTCGCGCAGCGCCTGGCTCTCTGCAACCGTGAAGACGGGCGGATGCTCGCGCGTTTCGGTGCGGATCGAGAGCCGCTCCAGAAAGGCCAGCAGTTCGTCCGATGTCAGCGGTGCGGTGCGTTCTCCGGTATCCTCTTGCGATCGTGTCACGCCGGCCTCCAGCCCCGGTTCAGGTCGCGGTTCCAGGCCGCCTTCTAGGCCCGGCGCCCGCCTGCCCGCAAGGGTGCCGGCGTACCGGACCCGGGCCAACAATACCCCTTGCATTTGCCGAACGCTTGCGCCATTAAGCGGCGGTTCGGCGCCGGCCGGACGTGAGCGGGCGTAGCTCAGGGGTAGAGCACAACCTTGCCAAGGTTGGGGTCGTGAGTTCGAATCTCATCGCCCGCTCCAGTTTTCTTCATTGAAATGATATGCGATCGGTCTCGGCCATTGGCCGTGCAGGATCATCTGCGCGTCGGCGAGCATGCGTGGCGGCGTCCGGCAAGTGACGCCGCGGCCAGACCTCTTCCTGTTACCGTCAGATGGCCATGAAACCCTGTGCCGCTCTCATGACAGGCCGCGCGGAACCTGCGCCGCGGTCGCGGGTTTGAACCGCGATGGTCGATCGAAATCTCAGGACCACGGCGCGCTGGCTGCGGGCCAATGTCGAACTGCGCACGCTCGTCTCGCTGGCGCTTGCGATCAGCGCGGTCTGGGCGTTCGCCGAACTCGCCGACGAGGTGATCGAGGGCACCACGCGCAATCTCGATCGGGACGTGCTGCTGATGCTGCGCGAGCCGGGCAGCCTCGACGATCCGCTCGGACCGGCCTGGCTCGAAGAGGTCATGCGCGACCTGACCGCGCTGGGCGGCGTTGCCGTCCTCACTCTCACGCTGGTGGCCGTCGCCGGCTTCTTCATGCTCCGGAAGCGGCTCGGCTCGACGGCCTATCTGTTCGCGGCGGTCGGCGGCGGCCTTCTGATCTCCACCGTCGCCAAGGAGCTGTTCGACAGGCCGCGCCCCGATCTCGTCACGCACGGCTCGTACGTGCACACGGCAAGCTTCCCGTCCGGCCATTCGATGATGGCGGCGGTCGTCTACCTGACGCTGGGCGTTCTGATCTCGCGCGTGCTGCCGCAGCGGCGCCAGAAGAGCTACGTGCTGGCGATCGCCGTTCTGGTGACCGTTCTGGTCGGCATCAGCCGCGTCTATCTGGGCGTGCACTGGCCCACCGATGTGCTCGCCGGCTGGCTTGCCGGCCTCGCCTGGGCGTTCATCTGCGTTCTGGGCGCGCGGGCGCTGGCCCGGCGCGGCCATGTCGAGCGCGAAGCCGACGAGGCCGGGGCCTCGAACGAGCCGGTTGCATCGGCACGCCGGTGAGACCCGACCCGAAGCGCGTCAGACCGGACGGAACAGCGTCATATTGTCGAAAAGGCACAACTCCGGCGGACCAAGCTCGAAGGGCGGAACGAGATCGCCGAGCCGGGGCGCAAGCGCATCCATCGCACCGTCCGCCGCCCGCGCCGTCGCAGGGTCGGGCCAGGCGATCAGGTAGCCCAGGGTCAGATGAAAGCGATAGTCGTCATGGCCCGGACGATCGGCCATGCCGAGCCTTTCTGCGCACGCGGCGCGGAACCGGCGAAGCGCCTGTTCCTGGCGCGCCGAGCCGGCTGCAAGGGCGAGCCCCAGCGCGTGGTGCTCCCAGCCGAACAGTCCGGTCGCGTGCATCGTCACCGGCTCGTCGAGGGCGGGCAGGTCGGCAAGCCGCGAAAGGACGAACGCGTCGGCCTGATCGTCGGAGGCGTCGACGGGCAGATCGGCGGGCCAGAAGCCCGGAGCGCGCCGGTCGTGCAGGAGCCCGTCATAGACCGTCATGTGCCAGCTTCGCTCGGGGGTGAAGGCGTGGCAGTCCCCGGCGGGTCCTTCGGCGATCTTGGCGACGAGGTCGGCGATCGCCGCACGGCCCGCCGCGTCGCGGCGATGGCATACGACGGTGTTGCCCGAACAGCGCACCGGCCGTTTGGCCGCATCGAACCGGATATCAACAAAGCGCGGCGGCGCGCCGTTCGCCGTCGCGAGCGCTTCGGCGAGGCTCACAGGCGGCGTCCGGAACCGTGATCGAACAGGTGCAGATCCTCGCCGCGCAGGCGAAGCGGCACGGCCCCGTCCGGCGGCGGCTCGTCGGCCGACTGGTTGGCCGTGAAATGCTGGCCGCCGACCGTGCCGTGAACCAGCCGCACCGCGCCCAGTTCCTCGACCGTATCGACCGTCATCATCGGACCCGGCGCGTCGCCGTCATTGGCGAAATGGGCCCGCTCGGGCCTTATGCCGAGCGTCACCGGGCCGTTGGCGCGGACCGGCGCCTCGATGCGCGCATCGCCGATGCGCAGGCCGCCATCCTCGGTCTGCGCCTCGAGCAGGTTCATCGGCGGAGCGCCGATGAAGCTGGCGACGAACACGGAGGCGGGATTGCTGTAGACCTCGGCGGGCGTGCCGATCTGCTCGACCTCGCCCTGGTTCAGAACGACGATCCGGTCGGCAAGCGTCATCGCCTCGACCTGATCGTGCGTGACGTAGATCGCCGCGGTTTCGAGGCGCCGCTGCAGCCGCTTGATCTCGAGCCGCATCTGGTTGCGCAGCTTGGCGTCGAGATTCG
Organism: Roseitalea porphyridii; assembly: GCF_004331955.1. Lineage (NCBI taxonomy): Bacteria > Pseudomonadati > Pseudomonadota > Alphaproteobacteria > Hyphomicrobiales > Ahrensiaceae > Roseitalea > Roseitalea porphyridii. The sequence continues at coordinate 3,524,918 of NZ_CP036532.1, forward strand.
ACAGCGGCTCGTCGAACAGGAAGATGGACGGATCGCGGACGATCGCCCGCCCCATCGCCACGCGCTGGCGCTGGCCGCCGGAAAGCTGGCTCGGCTTGCGTTCGAGGAAATCACCGATCTGCAGGAGCTTTGCGGCCTCGCGCACCTTGCGGTCGATCTCCTCCTTCGGCGTGCCGCGGTTCTTCAGCCCGTAGGCGAGGTTCTTGTAGACGGACATGTGCGGATAGAGCGCATAGTTCTGGAACACCATGGCGATGTTCCGGTTCGCCGGCTCGATGTCGTTGACGACGCGACCGTCGAGCACGATCTCGCCCTCGGTGACGCTCTCGAGCCCGGCCACCATGCGCAGCAGGGTGGACTTGCCGCAGCCGGACGGGCCGACGAAGACGACCAGTTCGCCCTGCTCGACGGTGACGTCCACCCCTTTGACGGCGAGCGCGCCGTTCGGATAGCGCTTGACCGCGCCGTTGATCGAAAGCGTCGTCATTTCTCGCTCTCCACGAGCCCCTTGATGAACATGCGCTGGAAGAAGATGACGATGGCGACCGGCGGCAGCATCGCCACGATGGCGAGCGCCAGCGCCTCGTTGTAGTCGGGAATGTTCGAGCCGATCCAGACCTGCAGGATCTGCCTGATGCCGCGCACGACCGTGTAGAAGCTCTCGTCGGTCGTCATCAGGATCGGCCACAGATACTGGTTCCAGCCCAGCACGAACATGATGATGAAGATCGCCGCGATCATGGTGCGCGACAGCGGCACCAGAATGTCCCAGAAGAAGCGCAGCGGTCCGGCTCCGTCGATGCGCGCCGCCTCGAGCAGTTCGTTCGGCACCGACTTGAAGAACTGCCGGAAGAAGAAGGTGCCCGTCGCCGAAGCGATCAGCGGCAGGATCAGGCCGGTATAGGTGTTCAGAAGGCCGAGCCCCTGGACCACCTCGTAGGACGGCAGGATCCGCACTTCGAGCGGCAGCAGCAGTGTCGAGAAGATCACCCAGAACGCCAGCGTCCCCAGCGGAAAGCGGAAATAGACGATCGCGTAGGCTGCCAGCATCGACACGATGATCTTGCCGATCGCAAAGCCGAGCCCGAGGATGGTGGAATTGATCAGCATGCCCCATCCCGTCACGGTCTTGGTGAAGCCGCCCTCCTCGAACAGGACGGCCGTGTAGGTCGGCACGAGATTGTCGCCCGGGATCAGCTGCATGCCCCCGCTGTGGATCGTCACGGCATCGTGCGTGGACGTCGTGAAGGCGACCACGATCGGCCCCATCATCAGGAAGACGCCGAACAGCAGCACGATGTGCTCGACGATCTGGTTGCGCCGGATCAACGCGCCGACCGGGCGCGGCCGCGCTGCGGCACGGGTCTTCGTATCGGCGAGACCGGCGGCTCTGCGCGCCGCCTCCGGGGCGGCGACCCCGCGCGGCGGATTGACGTCGGAGACGGTTTCGTCTGTCATCGCGGAACCTCCGGACGAGAGTTCATTTGCCGGCTATACATAGTGGACCCTTCGCTCGATCAGCCGGAACTGGACGATCGTCAGCGCCAGAACGAAGATCATCAGGATCACCGACTGCGCCGAGGAACCGCCCAGATCGTTGCCCCGGAAGCCGTCGAGGAACACCTTGTAGACCAGCGTGACCGGATTGTTGCCCGGCTCGCCCTTGAGCATGACGTCGATGATGCCAAAGGTCTCGAAAAAGGCGTAGGTGATGTTGATGATCATCAGGAAGAAGCTGGTCGGTGCCAGCAGCGGAAAGATGATCGTCCAGAACCGGCTCGACGGGCTCGGATTGTCGATCGCGGCGGCCTCGCGCACGCCCTTGGGGATCGACTGCAGGCCGGACAGGAAGAAGATGAAGTTGATCGGGATCTGCTTCCAGGTCGCCACGACCATCATCGCGATTGCGCTGTCCCAGTAGTCGACGCCGACCTGCATCTCCCAGCCGAACAGCGCCACGAAGCGGACGATCGGACCGATGTGCTGGTCGAACAGCATGATGCCGATCAGCCCGGCGACCGGCGGAGCGATGGCGTAGACCCACATCAGGAGCGTCTTGTAGGGCCCCTGGCCGCGCAGCACATTGTCGGCCGCAACCGCCAGTATGAGCGCGATCGCCAGCGAGACGAAGGTGACCACCGCCGTGAAGATCAGCGTGAACCACGCAACGCGCATGTAGTCGGACCGCGTCACCGCGTCGGTGTAGTTTTCGAAGCCGACGAACGTCTCCGAGCCGAAGAACGGGTCGGACAGAAAGAACGACGACCGGATCGCCTCGGCCGAAGGCCACAGGAAGAAGATCGCGATGATCGCCATCTGCGGCAGCAGCAGCAGATACGGATAGATCGGCGTGGTGAATTGCGCTTTGTACATGGGCGGTCCCGACGCAGGAATGCCGGGAGCGCCACGGGCGCTCCCGGCGGGTCGCTATGGCGGGTCGATCAGCCGCTCTGCGTCTGGGCGAAACGCTCCAGCAGGCGGTTGCCTTCTTCCTCGATGATCTCGAACGCCTCGTCGACGGTCGCCTCACCCGAGAAGATGCGGCCATATTCGCGGTTCATGACGTCGCGGATCTGGACGTAGAAGCCCATCCGGTAGCCATTGTTCCACTCGCCGGCCCGGCCCTGAAGCTGCTGGATGCCGACTTCGGCCTGCGGGACCTCGTCGTAGTAGCCCTGCTCCTTGGCCGTCTCGTAGGCTTCGGCCGTGATCGGCACGTAGCCGGTTTCCCTGTGCCAGAACACCTGCGGGTCGGCCGAGGACAGGAACTCGAAGAAGGCCGCGGCCGCTTCGTTCTCCTCGTCCGGATGGCCCGACATGGCGAACAGGGCCGCACCGCCGATGAAGGTGTGGTAGGGCTCTTCGGTCACCGCTTCCCAGTAGGGCAGGAAGGTGGCCGAGAAGTCGAAGTCGGCCGACTGGCGCAGACCGCCGAACGAGCCCGACGAACCGAGCCACATCGCCACTTCACCGTTCTCGAACGGCGCCTGGTTGTCGCCCCAGCCGGTGCCGTAATAGCCGAACAGGCCGGCATCGATCCATTCCTTCACCTTGGTGAAGTGCATCTTCAGCGGCTCGACATTGACCAGAAGTTCGGTGCCCTCGGCGCCCTCATAGCCGTTCGCATTGGTGGCGAACTGAAGGTTGTGCCGCGACATGAAGTTCTCGGTGAAGATCCAGGGCAGGTGCGACTGCGCCATCGGCACGTAGCCGGCTTCCTTCAGCGCGGGCGCGATCTGCTCGAACTCTTCCCAGGTGGTCGGCGGTTCGACGCCGGCTTCCTCGAGGGCCTCGACATTGTAGTACAGGATCGGCGTGGAGGAGTTGAACGGCATGCCGACCATCTTGCCGTCGGCGTCGGCGTAGAAGTTGGCAACGCCCGGAATGTAGTCGTCGCGGAACTCGATGCCGGCCTGCTCGATCAGGTCCTGGGCCGGGATCACCGCGCCCTCGGCGCCGATGATCGTGGCGGCGCCGGCGTCGAACACCTGCACGATGTTGGGATGCTCGCCGGCGCGGAAGGCGGCGATGGTGGCGGTCAGGGTCTCTTCGTAGTTGCCCTTGTAGATGGGCGTCAGGTTGTATGCGTCCTGGCTGGCGTTGAACTGCTCGGCAACCGCGTTGGTGGCTTCTCCGAGCGCGCCGCCCATGGCGTGCCACAGTTCGATTTCGACCGGCTCGGCGTTTGCCACGGACATGGTCAGGGCAAGCGCGGAGGCCGCCATAAGCGCCTTTTTCATCGTCGTTCTCCCAAGGGTGTTGTTGATGGATGGGTACATCGAGGGTTCGATATGGGCGGCCGTTGAACGATCGATGACAGATCGACGAAACAATTGTGACAGCGCGTGCGGCGGGCGAAGACCGTCATGAAACTGTCATCAGGGGCGCGCCGGCGGGCCGCTTCCGGGGCCCCAAGATGTGGAAAAGGCTATGCCGGGCCGGAACCGGAAAGCCGGCGCGATCGCCCGTTGCCGCGCGTCCTACGAAGACCGGCCGATCAGCTTGCTGCGCAGCCAGCCCGACAGCGTGTCCATCATGATCACCATCAGGACGATCAGCACGATGTAGTAGCTGACCTCCTCCCAGTCCTTCTGGGTGATGATCGCCTGGGTCAGCAGGAGGCCGATGCCGCCGCCGACAATCGCGCCGATCACGGTCGCGCTTCGGGTGTTGGATTCGAAATAGTACAGCACCTGGCTCAGGAAAATCGGGACGACCTGCGGCATCACCGCAAAGCGGGCGCGCTGGAAGGCGTTGGCGCCGGTGGACTGCACGCCCTCGATCTGCTTGTCGTCGACATTCTCGAGCGCCTCCGAGAACATCTTGCCGAAGCTGCCCGCGTCGGTGATCGCGATGGCGAGCGAACCGGTCAGCGGTCCGGGCCCGAAGGCGCGGCTGAGGATGATCGTCCAGATCAGCCCGTCGACCCCGCGCACGAAATCGAAGATGCGTCGCACGAACTGGCGCAGGATCCGGGACGGGGTGAAATTCAGCGCGGCGATGAAGGCCAGCGGCAGCGCCACGAGCGCGGCGGTCATCGTGCCCAGAAACGCCATCAGGATCGTCTCGAAGATGGCCCACATGACGTCCTTGTGCCGCCACATCTGGTTGTTCCAGAAATCCGAGACCATCCCGACGAAGTTCGGCCGCGCGGGATCGACGCGCTCGCCCCAGAGCGCCAGCGCGGTCAGTTCGCCCAGGCTCTTGCCGTGGAAAGGGCTGTCGAGCGTGAAGAAGAAGAGCTCCCAGCCGTAATCGTACTTGAACGTCTCGGTCCGGTTCCGGGTCAGCGACAGGCGACCGGCGTCGGTCGTCAGCGTCGCCCGGGTCCGCGAGGCGTTCAGGTCGACCGTTTCGGGCAGCGCCGCCTCCGGCGTGACCACCTCGACCCGGTTGTCGACGAGGCCCAGAACGATCTCGCCATAGCCCGGATAGCTGTAGATCGCGCCGTCCTCGACATAGGTGACGACATGGCCCTGCCCCAGATCGATGATCGGCCCCGTTTCGCCGAATTCGACCCAGTCGGGCTTGGTGCCCTCGGGGTAGGTTCCCTTGTTCTCGCCTTCGATCGCGATGGTGATCATATCGTTGCGCGCATCACGCTCGACATGGGTCTTGTAGGAGACGAAGTCCGAAACGAGGATGCGCGCATTGTCCATCCGCGCCCGCTCGACGAGGCCTGCGATGTCGAAGGCGAAGAACACGTAGACCAGATAGAGGAAGATGATCACCGGGACCGAGATCGCGGCCCATTTGCGCCGGTTCATCGACCGCGCGACCAGATCCTTCAGTTCGGCGCCCGAGGGTGCGGACGATGCGGTGGCGGTGCCGGACATGGGTCAGACCCCCTTGACGAGCCGGTTGCGGTAGCGGCTCGAAAGCTGGTCGATCAGCACGATCGCCATGAACAGGATGATGAAGATCGCGACGACCTCGTCGTAGCGGCCTTGCCCCCATTGCATGGCGAGCTTCAGATCGTAGCCGATGCCGCCCGAGCCGACGAAGCCCAGAATGGCCGAGGCGCGCACGTTGATCTCGAATCGCAGCAGCGTATAGGACAGCCAGTTGGGCATCACCTGCGGCACGATCCCCAGCCACATGCGCTGCGACCAGCTCGCGCCGACCGATGTCAGCCCCTCGACCGGGCGCAGGTCGGCGTTCTCGTTGACCTCCGAGAACAGCTTGCCGAGCGCGCCGGCCGTGTGCAGCGCGATGGCGATCATCGCCGGCACCGGCCCGCCGCCCAGGATGAAGATCAGAACGAGCGCGATCACGATCTCGGGAAACGCGCGAAGCGTGTCCATGAAACGTCGGAAGACGGGAATCATGCGCGGGAACCGGGCGAGGCCGCGCGTCGAAAGCAGCGACAGGAACACGCCCGCGATCGCGCCGATCAGCGTCGACACGGCGGCGATGTTCAACGTCTCGATGAGCGAGGGCAAAAACTGCCACATCAGCCCGGGCAGGTTGGCGGCCTTTTCCGCCGCCTCGCTGACGATCTCGGACGGAAAGTCCCAGAAGTTGCCGACCCCGTTCAGGAAACCACCGGCATTGCGCGAGTTGGCGAGCTGATAGCCGCCGATCATCAGAAGCGCGAAAATGATGACGATGATGACGTTATAGAGCTGCTTCTGGCGAGCAAGCTCCATGTAGCGGTCCTTCACGGCCTGCGGGCCGCCAACCAGAACGTCGGTCATCGGGGATCAACCTTGGTCAGAACCGGGCGGCGAAGGCCGCCCGGCTTGCTGTTGGACGCGATTACTCGCCCTTGGCCTTGCGGACTTCGATGATCGTCTCGTAGGCGTCGTGGGTGATCGGGCGGAAACCGGCGGTCTCACCTGCGGCCATGTTGTAGGCGCACTGCTCGTCCTGGGCGTGCAGTCCTTCCAGGAACGACACCACTTCGGCCTTCACGTCGTCGGGCAGCGCGCGACGCAGGACGATCGGGCCTTCCGGGATCGGCTTGGACTTCCAGATCTCGACGATGTCGTTCATGTCGATGATGCCGGAGTCCGATGCCTTGCGCAGGGCACCCGAATTGTAGCCGTCTTCCCAGGCGCCCTGGCCGTCGGCCCAGGTCACGCCGGCGTCGATGTCGCCGTTCTTGACCGCGACGATGGTCTGCTCGTGGCCGCCGGTGAACACGACGTCACCGAAATATTCGCCCGGCTCCATGGTCGAGCCGGTTGCGGCGGGGATTTCGATGGACGGGATCAGGTAGCCCGAGGTCGAGTTGGGATCGCCGAAGCCGAAGGTCTTGCCCTGCATGTCTTCGAGCGAGGTGATGCCGCTGTCCTTGCGGGCGAAACCGATCGAATGATAGGCGAACGAGCCGTCGAGGTTGGTCTTGACGAGCACGACATCGACCGCTTCGGGATCGGTCAGATAGGTCTTGGCATAACCGGACGCGCCCAGCCATGCCATGTCGATCGTGCCGCCGAGCAGGCCCTGGATCACGCCGTCATAGTCGGCCGGCGTGAACAGCTTGGTTTCGACGCCGAGCAGGTCCTCGATGTAGGCGCGGACGCATTCGTTCGAGGCGAGACGATCCTGGGCGTTTTCGCCGCCGAGAATGCCGATGCGGAACTCCGAGATCTCCTGGGCGGCGACCGAGAACGAGCCGGCTGCGAGCGCGGCGACGGCCGTCGTTGCGACGAGAAGTTTCTTAAGCATGTGATGCTCCGTGATTGTTTGACGGGTGGACCCGTGCTCCGGTTTGGTCTCTTGCGTGAAACCCCGGTCAGCTGACCTGTCTGCCGGGTATCGGGGAGTGTCAGGCGGGCATCGCCTCCAGCTCGCTGGCCGGTTTCCGGGGTCGCTGCGGCAGGCCCAGCGAGGTCGACGTCGTCGCCTCCGAAAACGCCTCCGCCAGGCCGTCGGCGCCGTAGATGTCCCGCGCCGCCGCTTCGGTGAGTTCATCCGGACCGCCGTCGAAGACGACCTTGCCCGCCTGCATGCCGATGATGCGCTCGCAATAGGTGCGCGCCGTATCGAGCGTGTGCAGGTTGGTGATGACGGTGATGCCGTCGTCGCGGTTGATGTCGCGCAGCGCCTGCATGACGATCTGCGCGTTGCGCGGATCGAGCGAGGCGATCGGCTCGTCGGCGAGGATCACCTTGGGCTGCTGCATCAGCGCCCGGGCGATCGCCACGCGCTGCTGCTGGCCGCCCGAGAGCGCCTCGGCCCGCTTGGCGGCGTTCTCGGCGACGCCGAGCCGCTCGAGGATTTCGACGGCGCGCTCGATATCCTGGCGCGGCCAGACATTGAAGACCGTCGCCAGCGTGCTGCGCCCATTGAGCATGCCGTGCAGCACGTTCGAGACGACGTCGAGCCGCTGCACGAGGTTGAACTGCTGGAAGATCATCGCGCAGTCGCGCTGCCAGTTGCGCAGCTTCTGGCCCTTCAGCGTCGATACGTTGGTTCCGGCAAAGGCGATCTCGCCCTCGGTCGTGTCGATCAGCCGGTTGATCATTCGCAGCAGGGTCGACTTGCCCGCTCCCGATGCGCCGATCACGCCGACCATCTGTCCCTCGGGGACCTCGATCGTGACGTTGTCGACGGCGACCTTCGTGCCGAAGCGGCGGGTGACTTTATCGAGCTGGAGCATCCGTGAAGGGCCTTTGGCGAGCGCACACAAGCATCGGCCCTACCGGCAGGATGTGAACGGTGGATGTCAGAACGATGTCAGTTGCGTAACAGTCCACAGGCCCGGCCGCGGCCCCGTCACGCCCCGTACTTGATAAGGAAGCCGGCCGCGTCGAGTTGGCGGAAGTCGTCGAGCGCGGCGCGCAGCGCGCCATGGCTCCAGTCCCACCAGGCAAGCCGCTCCATGCGCTCGGCGAGGTCCGGTTCGAGGCGGGCGCGGATCGGCCGCGCCGGCACGCCGCCGACGATCGTGTAGGATTGCACGTCCCGGCTGACCACGGCGCCCGAGCCGATCACCGCGCCGTTGCCCACCGTGACTCCCGGCAGGATGATTGCGCCATGCCCGATCCAGACATCGTGCCCGATGATGACGCGATTGGCCCGCCGCCAGTCGAAGAACCCGGCCTCGTTTTCGGCATCGTCGAAATAATCGCCGGCCCGGTAGGTGAAGTGGTGCTGCGTTGCGCGCCACGTCGGGTGGTTGGTGGCATTGATGCGCACATGGCTGGCGATGTTGGCGAACTTGCCGATGGTCGCGCACCAGGCCTCGGTCTGGCGGATCAGGTAGGAATAGTCGCCGATCTCGCAGTCGGAGACGACGCAGCCCTCGTCGATCTCGGTGTAGCGGCCAAGGCTGGTGTCGGTCACCCGGGCCGTGGCGTGGATGAAGGGCCGCTCGCTCAGCTTCGGCATCGCCTCAGGCCGCCCGCCTTGCCGCGAACGCGCTCACGTCGATGATCCGGTCGGCCACCCTGTCGCGCAGTTCGGCGTCGTGGAAGATGCCCAGGAGCGCCACCCCGGCGTCCTTCTTCTCCTCGATCATCTGCGCGACCACGGCCCGGTTGGCCGCGTCCAGCGAGGCGGTCGGCTCGTCCAGCAGCAGCACCGGATGGTCGGTGATGAAGCCCCTTGCGATGTTGACGCGCTGCTGCTCGCCCCCGGAGAAGGTCGCCGGCGGCAGGTCCCACAGCTTCTCGGGCAGGTTGAGCCTTGCAAACAGGTCCGCGGCGCGTGCGCGCGCCGAGGCCGGATCGGCGCCGCGCTGCACGAGCGGTTCGGCGGCGACATCGAGTGCCGAAACGCGCGGCACCGCGCGCAGGAACTGGCTGACATAGCCGATCGTGTCGCGGCGGATGGCGAGGATCTGGCGCGGATCGGCAACCGCGAGATCGACGACCGCCCCATGGTGACGCACGAGCACCTGGCCGCGGTCGATCGCGTAGTTGCCGTAGAGCATCTTCAGGATCGACGACTTGCCGATGCCCGACGGCCCGCCGAGCACGGCGCAGCGGCCCGTCTCGATGGCGAAGTCGACGCGGTCGACCACGGGAATCTCGATGCCGCCGCGCAGATGCATGGTGAAGCTCTTGGCGACATCGGAGACGATCAACGGAACGGGCATGGTTCAGGCCTGCAGGATCGAGGAAACGAGAAGCTGGGTGTAGGCCTCGCGCGGGTCGTCGAGGACACGGTCGGTCAGGCCCGTCTCGATGACGTGGCCGTCCTTCATCACCATCATCCGGTGCGACAGAAGCCGGGCGACGGCGAGGTCGTGCGTGACGACGATCGCGGCGAGGCCCAGATCGGTGACGAGCCCGCGCAGCAGATCGAGCAGGCGCGCCTGCACCGACACGTCGAGCCCGCCGGTCGGCTCGTCCATGAAGATCAGGCGCGGTCCGGTGACGAGGTTGCGGGCGATCTGCAGGCGCTGGCGCATCCCGCCCGAAAAGGCGCGTGGCTGGTCGTCGATCCGGTCTTCGGCGATCTCGACCCGTTCGAGCCAGTCGGTCGCCGCCGCGCGGATGTTGCCGTAGTGGCGCGCGCCGGTCGCCATCAGCCGTTCGCCGACATTGCCGCCCGCCGAGACGGTCATGCGCAGCCCGTCGGCCGGGTTCTGGTGGACGAAGCCCCATTCGGTGCGCATCAGCATGCGCCGTTCGGCCTCGCTCATCCGGTACAGTTCGCGGCTGCCGCCGTCGGCAAGCCGATAGGTCACCGACCCGGTCGTCGGCATCAGGCGCGTGGAGATGCAGTTGAGCAGCGTCGTCTTGCCCGAACCGCTTTCGCCGACCACGGCCAGAACCTCGCCCGGCCAGAGCTCGAAGCTGACATCCCTGCAGCCGATGCGGGGACCGTAGAACTTCGAGACCGCATGCGCCGTCAGGAGCGGCGTCTCGTCGGCGGCGATGGCGGCGGAGGCCTCGTCGTGGGTCTGTCCAGGGACCCGGCCTGCGGCTTTGCCTCGCCCCTCGACAGGCTGGCGATGAGGTGCAGCCGTGCTTGCGTGCGTGGTCATCCCGTCGCCTCCTCTTCGGCCATGGCGCCCCGGTGGCCCGCCTCGCGGCGCTTTTCGCAATGGTCGGTGTCCGAGCACACGAACATCCGCCCGCCGCGATCGTCGGTGATGACCTCGTCGAGATAGACCTCGCCCGCACCGCACAAAGCGCAGGGCTCCTCGAACCGGTTCACCTCGAACGGGAAGTCCTCGAAGTCGAGGCTGACCACTTCGGTATAGGGCGGCACCGCGTAGATGCGCTTCTCCCGGCCCGCGCCGAACAGCTGCAGGGCGGCACAGTCGTTCATCTTCGGGTTGTCGAACTTCGGCGTCGGCGAGGGGTCCATCACGTAGCGACCCTCGACCTTCACCGGATAGGCGTAGGTCGTCGCGATGCGCCCGTTGCGCACGATGTCCTCGTAGAGCTTGACGTGCATGAGCCCGTATTCCTCGAGCGCGTGCATCTTGCGGGTTTCGGTCTCGCGCGGCTCGAGGAACCGCAGCGGCTCGGGGATCGGCACCTGGTAGACCAGCACCTGACCGTCGTTCAGCGGTTCCTCGGGGATGCGGTGGCGGGTCTGGATCACCGTGGCCTCGCCGGTCCTCGTCGTCGTCGCAACGCGCGCAACCCTTGCGAAAAAGGCGCGGATCGAGACCGCGTTCGTCGTATCGTCGGCGCCCTGGTCGATCACCTTGAGCGTGTCCTCCGGGCCGATGATCGAGGCGGTGACCTGCACCCCGCCGGTTCCCCAGCCATAGGGCATCGGCATCTCGCGCGAGGCGAACGGCACCTGATAGCCGGGTATGGCGATCGCCTTGAGGATCGCGCGTCGGATCATCCGCTTGGTCTGCTCGTCCAGATAGGCGAAATTGTAGGTGGCAAGGTCGGTCATGAGGCCGCTCCGGTGGGGTTGCACCCAGACTGAGAAGTCGCCTCAAGGCAGGGGGTCGCCATGGGAGACATCATTCCGCCGCCTCCGCCATGTCCGCGCCGCCGTTGCGGCGCGCCTCGTGCTCGGCGCGCATGGCGCGCACCAGTTCGAGCTCGGCCTGGAAGTCGACATAATGCGGCAGCTTCAGATGCTCGACGAAACCCGAGGCCTGAACGTTGTCCGAATGGGAGATCACGAACTCCTCGTCCTGCGCCGGCGCGACAACGTCCTCGCCCAGTTCGCGCGCCCGCAGCGACCGGTCGCACAGCGCCATCGCCATCGCCTTGCGCTCGGACTGGCCGAAGACGAGCCCGTAGCCGCGGGTGAACTGCGGCGGCGCCTTCGACGATCCGCGGAACTGGTTGACCATCTGGCATTCGGTGACCTGGATGCGGCGACCATCACCGAAAGCCCAGTTCGGGCACGAAGAACGCGACATCGACCTCGCCGATCCGGATCTCGCCGGCAAAGGGTGACTGCGCGCATAACCGCGCTGGGTCGAGTAGCCGAGCGCCAGCAGGAAACCCTCGTCGCCGCGCGACAGGGCCTGAAGGCGCGAATCGCGCTCCATCGGGAACTCGAGCGGGGTGCGCGTGATGTCGCCCGGCGTCTCGCCGGAAGCCTCGCCGTCGGATTCGATCAGTCCGTCCCGGGCAAGGATGTCCGAAACACGCATCGCCCGGGCCGGCTCGCCCTCGCGCCGTTCGGCCCCGGCAACCTCCTCGTCCCCGCAAGCGCCGGATCGAGAAGCCGGTGCGTGTAGTCGAACGTGGGCCGAGCATCTGGCCGCCGGGCAGATCCTTGTAGGTGGCCGAGATGCGCCGCTCGATGTGCATCGCGCCCGTATCGATGGGCTCGCCATAGCCGAAACGCGGCAGCGTCGTGCGTAGGCGGCACCAGGAAGATCGCCTCGATCAGGTCGCCCCGCGCCTGCTTGACGGCGAGCGCGGCGAGGTCGCGATCGTAGAGCGCGCCTTCGCTCATCACCCGTCCACGGCGAGCGCGAGCTGGGCGGCGATCTGCTCGAGCGTCGCGACGGCACGGACCGTTCACCGCGCCGCCGGTCGGCCATCAGCCGGTGCGCGTTCTCGATGGCCTTTTCGCCACCCTTCACCGCGACATACATCTCAGTTTCCTCCCCGGTTCGATGCGCGTGGTGCGCGCAAGCGCGGCGATCGCGTCGGGAGCCGCCAGCACACATGTCGACGCGCGCGGAAACAGCGCGTTGTTGCCGGCCCAGATGTCCGCCATCCGGTCGGGCAGCCGCGCGCGCGATCGATGCGCGCGTCCTGATGCCCGGCCCTTCGAGCGTCAGCGGCTGGCCGTCGGTCAGCTTTCCACCTGCACGAGCAGCGTCGTCGACCGGTCGGATAGTCCTGCGTGCCCTGGGCGAACCGTCGATGGCGCCGAGCGCCAGCCCGTCCGACGACGACCGCGAAGCAGCTTCGCTCGCCTCGTCGACGACCGGAGCCCTTCATAGGCTTCGGGCCCGATCGCCTGCGTCATGATCAGTCCTCCCCGCGCACCATGGTGAAGAAGTCGACCTGGTCGCGGCCGTCTCGGCGGCGCGGCGCCGGTCGCGCGCGTCCAGCGCTTCACGCAGCGGCGCCGTGATCGCCGCGTCGATCCTTTCGGCCATCGCCTCGTCCTGCGCCAGCGCGTCGATGACGGCGGCTAGCTTGACGCGCCCACGTCGCGCCCCAGCGCGATGGCGTGTCCGACCGTGCCGTCGCCGAGCGCACCGTGGCTCGCGTCGCGGTCGCCTCGCCGAAATTGAACGGCGCTCCGCCGCCGCCCATGCGTCCGCGCAGGGCGATCAGACCGGTTTCCGGGCCGCGCACGAGTTCGAATTCCGGGATCGATGCCGAGCGAGGCCCAGCCTTCCGCCAGCTGGCGCGCGTCGCCCCGCGCAGCACGGCATGCGCTGCTGCCTTGCGCCTTCGTTCGGTTCCACCGGCCTGCTCTCGGTACCCGTTATTGTCTATTGATCTAGACAACTAGATATCATAGCTTCTGCCTACGACCCGCCTGTGACAGAGTATGACAGGCCGGCGAAATCGGTCGAAGACAATGACAGCGGATACGGCGACCATCGAGCGGCAGTCGGGCATCGCCGTGTGGCGCCAGATCGCCGATGCGATCCGTGCCGAACTGACCGGACCATCGTCGACGCCGACGGCAAGCTGCCGCCGGAGACCGTCTTGCCGGCGCTTTGGCGTCAATCGGCACACGGTACGCGCAGCGATCAGGGCCTGGTCCAGGAAGGCGCGGTGCGCAGCGAACGCGGCCGGGGCACCTTCGTCACCCGCCGCGCGCGCCTGACCTATCCGATCGCGCCCGCACCCGCTTTTCGACCGGCCTTCAGGGGCAGGCGACCGACCGTGGCCTTTGGCTGCTGTCCGCCGTGACGGAACCGGCCAGCAAGGCCGTCGCCGAGGCGCTCGGCCTGCGCGCCGGCGCACCGCTGACCCGGCTGGAGACGGTCGGCTTGCGGACGGGGTGCCGGTCTCGCGCGCCACCTCATGGTTCGACGGCACACGGTTTGCCGACATCGGCGCGCAGGTCGAGCGCACGGGCTCGGTGACACGGGCGCTCGCCCTGGCCGGCGTCGACGACTATGTCGCCGGACCACCACCATCGAGGCCGCCACGGCAATGCCGAGGAACTCCATCATCTGCGGCTGTCGCCGGGGCGATCGGCTGGTCGCGTGCGCGCTGAACGTCGATTGGACGGCCGCCCGCTGCATTATGCGATCAGCCGGTTCGCGCCGATCGCGTCACGATGCGGATCGGTGACGACCCCGCGGTTCTGAGACGACCGGGTCCCGCATGACGCATCGGATCGGCGCGTCGGTTGCGGCTCAGCCGCCTGTCGCCAGCTTCCCGGCGCACGAAATCGATCAGGTCCCCCGAGCGCATCGGCGCGGCAGAGCGAAGCCTGAGCGCGTTGCAGCCAGATCCCGCAGCAGCGCCGCGTGTTCGAACGTCTCCACGCCTTCGGCGACCGTCTCGATCCCCAGCGAGTGACCGATCCCGATGATCGCGGCGACGAGCTGGCGCTCGCGGCTGGACTCGACCATCGGCGTGACCAGCCCGCGATCGATCTTCAGCCTGGTCGGCCGCAGATGGATCAGGCTGCTGATCGATGCGTATCCGGTGCCGAAATCGTCGATCTCCAGATCGACGCCCATCGAGCGCAGATGCTCGGCGTTGCGGCGATCCCATCGTCGCTCTCGTCGAGGAAGATCGATTCGAGCAACTGAACGAAACGCTGCCCGGCTTGATCGGAAGGCCCGAAAGGCTCTCGATCAGGTCCGCCGTCGGCAGGCGCGAGGCCGACACGTTGACCGAGACCTGGGGATATCGATCCCAGCCGCCTTTCCACCGGGTGCACTGGAAAAGGG